>NZ_FRXO01000003.1:0-309892 GCF_900148505.1 Pseudoxanthobacter soli DSM 19599
ATCGCCCAGCAGCACGCCGGACGTGCCGCCATTGCCGATCTGCAGCGTGCCGGCGGAGATGGTGGCGCCGCCGTCGTTCTCGGTATTGGTGCCGGTGAGGACGAGCGTGCCGGTGCCGGTCTTCTGGATGACGCCGAGGCCGGTGATGGCCCCGGTGAGCGTCAGGGTGGTGCCATCAGCCACCTGGAAGGTGCCGACGTTGGTGAAGTTGAGGGCGCGGCCCGAGCTGAAGGAGGCCGTGGTGGCCAGCGTCCCGCCGGCCATCGTCAGCCCGCCGGCCGCGTCGCCCAGATTGGCGTCCGAAGACACCTGCAGCGTGCCACCCGAAACCGTCGTGCCGCCGGTATAGGTGTTCGTTCCGGAGAGCACGAGCGTGCCGGCGCCGGTGTTGGTAAGGCCGCCGACACCGGAGATCACGCCCGACAGGGTGAGCGTGGTGCCGGTGGAGGGGGTGACCGTGCCGGCGCTCGCGAGCGCCACTGTGCGCGTGGAACTGAAGGTAGCGGTGGTGGCGAGCGTGCCGCCATTGAGGGTGAGCCCGCCGGTGCCGCCGAGATTGGCATCGGCCGAAACCTGCAGCGTGCCGGCCGAGACCGTGGTGCCGCCGGTATAGGTGTTGGTGCCCGACAGGACGAGCGTGCCGGCGCCGGTCTTGGTGAGGCCGCCGGAGCCGGAGATGACGCCCGACAGGGTGAGCGTGGTGCCGGTGGAGGGGGTGATCGTGCTGGCGCTCGCGAGCGCCACCGTGCGCGTGGAACTGAAGGTAGCGGTGGTGGCGAGCGTGCCGCCGGAGAGCGTCAGGCCACCCGAGGCATCGCCGAGATTGGCGTCCGAAGACACCTGCAGCGTGCCCGCCGAAACCGTGGTGCCGCCGGAATAGGTGTTGGAGCCGGACAGGACGAGCGTGCCGGCGCCGGTCTTGGTGAGGCCGCCGACACCGGAGATCACGCCCGACAGGGTGAGCGTGGTGCCGGTGGAGGGGGTGATCGTGCCGGCGCCGGTCAGCGCCACGCCGCGTGTGGAGCTGAAGGTCGCCGTGGTCGCCAGCGTGCCGCCGGAGAGCGTCAGCCCGCCCGACAGATCGCCCAGCGCACCGTCTGCGGCCACCTGCAGCGTGCCGGCGGTGACAAAGGTGCCGCCCGTATAGGAATTGCCTGAGAAGCCCAGCGTCAGCGTGCCGGTGCCCGCCTGGGTGAGCGAGCCGGACCCATCCATGGAGCCCGAGAAGGAGGCGTCGTCGGAGCGGTTGAACACGACCGCCCCGTTATTGCTCACATCGCCCAGCAGCACGCCGGAGGTGCCGCCATTGCCGATCTGCAGCGTGCCGGCGGAGATGGTGGCGCCGCCGTCGTTCTCGGTATTGGTGCCGGCGAGGATGAGCGTGCCGCTCCCGGTCTTGGTGATGGGGCCGAGGCCGGTGATGGCGCCGGTGAGCGTCAGGGTGGTGCCATCAGCCACCTGGAAGGTGCCGACATTGGTGAAGGTGAGGGCGCGGCCCGAGCTGAAGGAGGCCGTGGTGGCCAGCGTCCCGCCGGCCATCGTCAGCCCGCCGGCCGCGTTGCCCAGATTGGCGTCGGAGGAGATCTGAAGCGTGCCCGATCTGATGGCGGTGCCGCCGCTATAGGTGTTGGTTCCCGACAGGATGAGCGTGCCGCCGGAGCCCTTGGCGAGCGATCCGGTCCCCGAGAGGATGCCGCTGAGGGTGAGCGCGCCAGCCCCTGTGATGGCCACCGTATTGCTGCCCGACAACGAGACATCGCGGGCGGAGGTGAACGTGCTGTTGCCGGTATTGAGCGTCCCGTTGTCCAAAGCGAGGCTGCCCGCGGCATCGCCGAGATTGCCGTCGGCCGAAACCTGAAGCGTGCCGCCCGAGACCGTGGTGCCCCCCTGATAGGTGTTGGCACCCGAGAGGGTGAGCCGCCCCGCCCCCGCCATGGTGAGGCTGCCGGCACCGGAAATCACGCCGGAGAGCGTCAGCCCTGTGTTCGCAGACGGCGTGAGCGTTCCGCTGCCGGTCAGGGTCACGGCGCGGGCGGAGGTGATGTTGACTGTGGTCGCCAGCGTGCCGCCGGAGAGCGTCAGGCCGCCGGAGGCATCGCCGAGATTGGCGTCCGACGACACCTGCAGCGTGCCCGCCGAGACCGTGGTACCGCCGGTATAGGTATTGGTGCCGGACAGTACGAGCGTGCCGGCGCCCGCCTGCGTCAGCGACCCCGTGCCGGAGATGACGCCCGAGAAGGTGGTCGCATCGGAGCGGTTGAAGACGAGGGTGCCGCTGTTGGCCACATCGCCGGTGATCGCCCCGCTGGTGCCGCCGCTGCCGATCTGAAGCGTGCCGGCCGATATCGTCGAGCCGCCGCTATAGGTATTCGCCCCCGTCAGTGTCAGCGTGCCCGCACCCGCCTGCGTCACCGAGCCCGTGCCGGAGATGGTGCCGTCGAAGGTCACATCATCGGAGCGGTTGAAGACGAGGGCACCGCCGTTGGCCACATCGCCGGTGATCGCCCCGGTGCTGCCGCCCGCGCCGACCTGGAGCGTACCGGCCGAGATCGTGGTGCCGCCGCTATAGGTGTTGGCGCCGGAGAGAATGAGCGTACCCGCTCCCGCCATGGCGAGGCTCCCCGTGCCGGAGGCGACGCCGGACAAAGTGAGCGTGGTGCCGGTGGCCGGGGCGACGGTGCCCGTGCCGGTGAGGGTGAGGGCGCGAGACGAGGTGAAAGAGGCGGTGGTGGCGAGCGTGCCACCGGAGAGAGTGAGGGTGCCTGCTCCGCCGAGATTGTCATCGGCCGCCACCTGCAGGGTGCCCGCGGAGACCGTCGTACCGCCGGTGTAGGTATTGGTGCCCGATAGGACGAGCGTGCCCGCGCCCACCATGGTGAGGCCGCCCGTGCCGGAGGCGATGCCGGACAGGTTGAGCGTTGTGTCGCTGGCGGGCGCAAGCGTGCCGGTGCCGGACAGGGTCACGGCACGGGCGGAGCTGAACGTCGCGCTGGTCGCCAGCGTGCCGCCGGACAAGGTGAGGGTTGCCGTGCCGCCGAGATTGGTGTCGGCGGCAATCTGCAGCGTGCCGGAGGCGACGTTGGTCCCGCCGGTATAGGTGTTCGTGCCGGACAGGATGAGGGTGCCCGCACCCCTCACAGTGAGCGCGCCGCTGCCGGAGAGGACGCCGGAGAGGGTCAGCGTGGTGTCGGTGGCCGGGGCCACGGTGCCGTTGGAGGTGAGGGTGATGGACCGGGCGGACGAGAAGGTGGCCGCGCCCGCCAGGGTGCCACTATTGAGGGTGAGGGTGCCCGCGACATCGCCGAGATTGGCGTCGGCGCCGACCTGCAGCGTTCCCCCCGTGACCGTGGTGCCGCCGGTATAGGTGTTGGTGCCCGACAGGACGAGCGTGCCGGCCCCGCTCTTGGTGAGCCGGCCGCTGCCGGAGACCACGCCCGACAAGGTCAGGGTCGCGGCGGACCCTGTATTGATGGTGCCGTTGCCGTTGAAGGCGACGGAGCGCGCGGAATCGAAGGTACCCGTCGCGGTCAAAGTGCCGCTGGTGAAGGTGAGGCCGCCGTCCGTGTCGCCCAGATTGGCGTCGGACGAAATCTGCACTGTCCCAGCGGAGATGGTGGTGCCGCCGGAATAGGTATTGGTGCCGGACAGGATCAGCGTAGAAGTGCCACTCTTGGTCAGCCTTCCGGTTCCAGAGATGGTGCCCGAGATGTTGGCCGTGGCGTTGATGGAAAGGGTGGCGTTGCCGTTCAGGGCGATCGTGCGGGCGATCGTCGTGGCGCTCTGCACGTTCAGAGTGGTGCTGGTGGAGAGCGTAACGCCGCCGGTCGTCGCGCCGAGCGCGCTATCTGTCCCTATCATCAGCGTGCCGGCCGATACGATCGTGCCGCCCGAATAGGTATTGCTTCCCGAAAGGGTGAGCGTGCCGGCGCCGGTCTTGGTGATGCTGCCGGTGCCCGACACGACCCCTGACAGGGTCAGCGTGGTGCTGGTGCTCGGGGTGAAGGTCGCGTTGCCGTTCAGCAGGACCGTCCGGGACGTGTTGATGGTTGCCGTCGTCGCCAGCGCGCCGCCGGTGAAGGTGATTCCGTTCGTCGCGTTGCCGAGATTGGCGCTCGTCGCGACCTGCAGGGTGCCCGCCGAAATGGTGGTGCCGCCCGTATAGGTATTGGTCCCGGAGAGGATCAGCGTGCCCGCGCCGGACTGCGTGAGCGTGCCCGCTCCAGAGACGACGCCGGACAAAGTGAGGGTCGTGCCCGTGGCGGGCGCGAGGGTGCCTGCGCCGGTGAGGGCGACGGTGCGCGCGGACGTGAAGGTCGCGGTGGTCGCCAGCGTGCCGCCATTGAAGGTGAGGCCGCCGGTGCCGCCCAGATTGTTATCGGCGCCGACCTGCAGCGTGCCCGCCGTGAGCGTGGTACCGCCGGTATAGGTGTTGGCACCCGACAGGATGAGCGTGCCGTAATCGCTCTTCTCCAGCCCCACCGTGCCGGCGAGGACGCTGGAGATGGTCGTGGTCGTGCTGGCGCCGGACACGGTGCCGTCGCCCACGCGGATGAGGGTGGGCACGGTGCCGCCCAGCGTGAGCGTGCCGCTGGAGACGGTGTAGCCGGTGGTCGCGAACTGCATGCCGACCGTGCTGACGGCACCGGCGGTGGTGTCCACCGTCACCGTGCCGGCAGTCCCCGCGAAGACTGCGAAGCCGCTGTTCCAGCTGGACGAAGTGGTGCCCGAACTGTCGGTCCAGTTTGTGGTGCTGTCCGCCGCCCAGGTGCCGCTGCCGCCCTCGATCGTGCCCGAGGCGGTCGTCGTGCTGCCGTTCCAGAACAGCGTCGACGACGTGCCGCCGCTGACGATCAGGTTCACCTGGCCTGCGACGGAGGTCTGCACCTGCGCGCTGTAGCCGCCGGTCAGGGCGGTCACGTCGAGGCCGTTGTCGGTGAGGCTGCCGGTATAGCTGATGAGGGTGTAGAGGCCGTTGCCGAAGCCCGTGCTCTGCGTCACGTTCAGCGTGCCGTCGAGCGTCAGGGCGCCATTCACCGTGAACACGTTGCCGGCATAGGTGTTGCCGAGCGTGACGTTGACATTGGAGCCGGAGGCGAGCTGCAGCCCGCCCATAGTGAGGCCGCTTCCCTGCACGCCGGTGAGGGTGCCGCCCGAGGCCACCTGCACCGTGCCTGCCACGCTGCCCGAGCCGGCGAGCGTGCCCGCCGAGACCGTCACATCGCCGACGACGCTGCCATTCACCGCGAGCGTGCCGTCGGAAATCGTGGTGCCGCCGGAATAGGTGTTGGCGCCCGACAGGGTGAGCGCGCCGCTGCTGGTCTTGGTAAGGCTGCCCGTGCCCGAAAGGACCCCGGAGAGCGTCAGGGTGGTGCCAGCGGCCGTATCGATCCCGCTGGCGCCGGTCAGCGTCACGGCGCGCCGGGAAATAAAGCTGCCGAAGGTGGCCAGCGTGCCGCCGGAGAGGGCGAGGTCACCAGAGGCGTTTCCGAGGGCGGTGTCGGCTGCGATCCTCAGGGTGCCGCCGGAAACGGTGGTCCCGCCGGTATAGGTGTTGATCCCCGTGAGGGTCAGGGTGCCGGTGCCGGTCTTGACCAGCCCGCCGCCGCTGGAAACCACCCCGGAGATGGTAAAGGTCGTGTCGTTGCCGTTCGTGTCCTGGGCCGTGTTGATCGTGCCTGTCGCGGTGAGGACCACGGCGCGGTTGGAGTTGATGTTCTGCGTCGTCGTCAGCGAGCCGCCGTTGAAGGTGATCGCGCCGCCGCTACTTCCGAGATTGGTATCGGAGCTGATCTGCACCGTACCGCCGGAAATCGTCGTGCCGTTCGTATAAGTGTTGGTGCCGCTGAGGACGAGCGTGCCGGTACCAGTCTTGGTGAGGTTGCGGCTGGAGCCGCTGATAACGTTCGTCAGGGTCAGCGTGGTGCCATCGGCCGTGTCGATGGTGCCGTTGCTGATCATCGCGATCGAGCGGGCGGAACTGAAGGTGGCCGTCGTCTCCAGCGAGCCGCCCGCGAAGGTGATCCCGCCCGTCAGATCGCCCAGATTGGCGTCTGCGGAGATCCGCAGGGCGCCGGCCGAGATCCTGGTGCCGCCGGTATAGGTGTTGGTCCCGGAGAGGATCAGGCGGCCCGTGCCGGATTTGGTGAGGCCACCGGAGCCGGAGATTGTGCCGGACAGGGTCAGCGCGGCGCTGGCCTGGGTGAGGGTGCCGCCGCCGCTCAACACGACGTCGCGGGTGAGGGTGAAGTTGGTGGCGGAGAGCGTGCCTCCGGCGAGCGTGATGCTCCCGGCCGCATTCCCCAGATTGGCATCGGACGTCACCACCAGCGTGCCGGCGGAGATCGTTGTGCCACCACTATAGCTGTTGGTGCCGGACAGGGTCAGCGTGCCCGCGCCGGCCTTGATGAGACCGCCCGAGCCGGAAATGACGTTTGAAAGGGTCAGCGTCGTGCCGCTGCCGGGGCTGAAGGTGCCGTTGCCGCTGAGGGAGATGCCGCGGGTCGACGTGAATGTCGCCGTTGTCGCCAGCGTGCCATCAGAGAGGGTCAGCCCGGCCACCGCGCCCAGATTGGCGTCGGCGCTGACCTGTAGCGTGCCCGCCGAGATCGTGGTGCCGCCGGTATAGGTGTTGGTCCCGGACAGGATCAGTGTCCCCGCGCCGGACTTGGTGAGCGCGCCGGGTCCGGAGATCACGCCGGACAGGTTCAGACTCGTGGAGGTGGCGGGAGAGAAGGTGCCCGCTCCCGTGAGGGCGATGGTGCGGGCGGACGCGATGCCCGCGGTGGTCGCCAGCGTGCCGCCATTGATGGTGAGGCCACCGGAGGCATCGCCCAGATTGGCGTCGGCGCTGACCTGTAGCGTGCCCGCCGAGATCGTGGTGCCGCCGGTATAGGTGTTGGTGCCGGAGAGGATAAGCGTGCCGTAATCGCTCTTCTCCAGCCCCGCCGTGCCGGTGAGGACACTGGAAATGGTCGTCACCAGGCCTTCGTCACTCGCGGCGCCGGAGCCGACGCGCACGTTCACCGGGGTACTGCCGGTGAGGGTGAGGGTGTCGCCCGTCACCACATAGCCGCTGGTGAGGAACTGCATGCCGGTCGGGGAAACCGCGCCCGCGCTGGCATCCACCACCACCGTGCCGGCCGTGCCCTCGAAGACAGCGAAGCCGCCATTCCAGGACTGCGTGGCCGAGCCCGAAATGTTGGTCCAGTTGGTGGTGCTGCCTGCGCTCCAGGTGCCGCTGCCGCCCTGAACCGTCCCGGTCGCCGCGGTGGTGCTGCCGTTCCAGAACTGCATCGTGGGAACAGAACCGTCCACGATGAGGCTCACCACGCCTGGAACCGACGTTTGCAGATCCGCCGTATACCCGCCGCTAAGCGGCGTCACGGTGAGGCCGTTGTCGGTCAGGCTGCCGGTATAGTTGATGAAGGTGTAGATGCCGGTGCCGAAGCCCGCCGCCTGCGTGACCGTAAGGGTCCCGTCGAGCGTCAGGTTGCCGTTGACGGTGAACACCCGACCGCCGCTCCCGAGGGCGATATCCACCGAGGTGCCGGACGAAAGGTCGAGCTGGCCCGCTGTGAGGCCGGCGCCCTGCGCGCCGGACAGCGTGGCGCCGTCCGCCACCTGCACGGTGCCCCCCAGTGTGCCCGCCCCTGTCACCGTCGCGCCGTTCAGCAGACTGGCAGCGCCGGCGAAACTGCCGGTCACGTCCAACGTGCCGGCGGCGACGGTCAGTGTACCCGTGGCACTGCTGGCTCCGGCGAGGGTGAGCGTTCCGGCACCGGTCTTGGTCAGGTTCCCCGAGCCCGACAGCGCGCCGGAGAGGACCGCGCTGTTCCCGCTGGTGTCGATCGTCCCCGTCGCGCCCGTCTTCAGCGTCATGGCGGTCGATGTCGTCAGCGCGGAACTGACCACGAGCGTGCCATTGCCGAAATTGAACGCGCCGGTGCCCTGAATGCCGTCGGTCCCGCCGACGGAAAACGTGCCGCCGTCGAGATTGAAGGTGCCGGTGCCCGCGCCGAACGTCAGCGAGCCGGTTCCCGACAGGGTGAGCGCCCCGCCCGTAAGGTTGACGGTGCCGGTCGCTCCCGCGACCTGACCGAGAACGAGCGCGGACGCCACATCGGCCGACCCGCCGGACACATTGAAGATGCCCGTGCCGCCGGAGGTTGTGCCGAAGACGAGCTGCGCCGTCCCGCCGCGGTTCTGCACCGAGAGGGTGCCGGCGGAGAGATTGTAGGTGCCGGAGCCGCCCGTGCCGGAGGCGCTGGCGTCGCTGCCGAACTGGATGGCCGAATCCAGCGCGAGGGTCACGACCGAACCGGCGCCATCCTGCGTGATCACGCCGGTGCCGCCGGCGTCGCCCACGCGCAACTGGCCGCCGGTAAAGCTTCCTGTGGTGAGGGAGAACCGGGCGTTGTCGGAAATATGCAGCGTGCCGGTCGAAGCCGTCCCGGACCCGTCCGTGGCAATGCCGGAGCCGATGGTGGCGATCATTCCGCCGGAGGAAGCGTTGAAGATCGCATTGCCCGAGAGGCTATAGGTTCCGCTGCCTCCCAGCACGCCCAGATCCAGCGTGCCGGCGCTGTTGAACCGGACCTCGCCGCCGGACTGGGTGAACGTGCCGGTGACCCCGGCACCGCTGCCGATGGCGAGGTTGCCATAATTCAGGCTGCCGGCATTGGCGGCAAAAAGCACCTCGCCCCCGGTCATGTCGACCGTGCCGGTGCCGCCGCTGCCGGTGAGGCCTCCCCCCACCCAGATCTGCCCGATGGCACTGCCGGGCGCCGTGGACGTGTCCGCCAGATTCACCTGCAGCGTGCCGCCGGTGATATTCAAGGACCCGGTGCCGCCATTGCCGATCTCCACCCGCCCGTCGCTGCTGTCGCTGGTGGTGTTGATCGTCAGCGTCGTGCCACTTCCGACCGCCATGGTCGTACCGGGGGTAGACGAGCCGATGACGAACGGCGTCGTGTCGAAGGTGATGGTGAGGGGGGAGGCATTGCCGGGAAGAACCCAGGCCTCTGCGTGCAGGGTGGAGCCGCCCTGTGCCGTGATGCTGTTCGGCTGACCGGAGGAGATCGCGTCGTTCACGGCGGCAGCAAACGAGGCCTGATCCGTGACGATGATGGAATCGGCTGCCGCACGGCTGCCGGCCCCGACTTGCAGAAGCACGGATAGCGCCGCGACGCCGGCATGAAGGCGGGCCGCGCGCGCTTTCAAAAGGCTAGCCAAAACCTCAATTCCCCAGCCGTTTCTGTGGTGCGGCGTGGTGGCAAACCGGACCGCCAAATCAGACGTTATAAGCTGCCCGAGAAATGTTGTCCGTATGCGCGGTAAGGAAAGACCATGGCAAGGGATGGCGATTTTTGACCGCTTTCATCACCCGCGGCTCAGGGAGGCGAAGCGCCCGGAAATGCGTTCTGCCGCGCGTGATCGTACGGGTCGAAGGCGCGCTGTTTTGCGTGCGGTTTGAAGCGCGCTTCTTGCCCCGCTTTAAGTTCGACCTGATTCGCTGCGACTGAAAAGTCGCTGGCAGGCCGGCCTCAGATGGCCTGTCTCCTCGCCCGACCGACAGCCGCTATTCCTTTCCGATCGCTCTCAACAGGCGAAGGCTGGCTCCACCTCGCCGGCGTACTCGACATGCACACCCGCAAGCCGGTCGGTTGGCCCATGCGCGAGACCCTGCACACTCGGAGCGGGCTTGAGGCCCTCGCCATGGCCCTTGCGCGCCAGAGGCCGGCAAGCCGGGATCATGTCCCACCACGCGCGAAGGGAGGCTGTCGGATCGGCTGCCGCGCGCAAGGCCGAGATCGCCAGGCGAGACACGCAGCCGATGGTCGAGCGAAGGGCGATGTCGGTCAGCGGCAAGTGGAGGCATCTCAAATCGGCCCATGGCGGCGATGCCTCCAGATTTCCGAGATGCAGCGGAGCGCCACGCGCACGGATGAGGCGCCGCGAGACGCTCAACTGATTGAAATCGCATGCTTATGAGAGTTTATAGCCCGCCCTGAGCCGTGAAAATGGTCCGGGCGATGGGACGCGCCCCACGACCCCGACCTTGGCGGAGCTTGCCAGGGCAATTGGTGCGGGCGGTCGGACTCGAACCGACATATCCGTAAGGACGGCGGATTTTGAGTCCGCTGCGTCTACCAATTCCGCCACGCCCGCACGCGGGAACGAGGTGCCGTCGCGGAGGGCGCGACGGCCGTTTTCCCGGCGCAGCTATGTGCCACGACCGGATGGCCGAAGTCCAGTCCGCAGACGGGCGAAATCCCCGCCTGCGGGGGCACCCTCGCCACGCCGGAGGGCCCGGTGGGGCGGGATGCGGGGCGCTTTTCCGGGTTCGGGCGGCGCCGGAGGCCGGCGCTGCCGCCCGCGCGCGGGTCACGCCATCGAGACGGAGCGGAGGAAGTCGTCGATCTCGTTCTCGAGGCGTTCGGTGACGGCGTTGACGGTGCGGGAGACGTCGAGCACGCGGGTGGCGGAGCTGCTGGTGCTGACGACCGCCTCGTTGAGCTCGGCGATGTCGGAGGCGACGGCGCCCGTGCCCGTCGCGGCGCCGTCGATGTTGGTGCCGATCTCGTTGGTCGCCGCGCTCTGCTGCTCGATGGCGGCGGCCATGGCGGTGGCGAAGCCGTTGACCTCCTCCATCGTGCCGGAAATCGCCCGGATCGCATCGACCACGGCGCGGGTTTCGCCCTGAATGGCCGCGATCTGGCTGGAAATCTCGTCCGTCGCCTTGGAGGTCTGCTCGGCGAGCGCCTTGACCTCGGCGGCGACCACGGCGAAACCCTTGCCGGCATCGCCCGCCCGCGCCGCCTCGATGGTGGCGTTGAGGGCAAGAAGGTTGGTCTGCTGGGCGATCGCTTCGATCAGGCCGACGACCTCGCCGATCCGCGAGGCGGCGGTGGCGAGCCCGGTGACCTTGGTGTTGGCGATGCGCGCGCCGTCCGCCGCGGAGCCGACCATCGAGGACGTGCGCGCCACCTGCCCGGCGATCTCGGTGATCGAGGCGGTGAGTTCCTCCGCCGCCGAGGCGACCGACTGGACGTTCGAGGTCGCGCGCAGCGACGCCTGACGCGCGGAATCGGCGCGGGAGCGGCTTTCCGCCGCCGAATCCGACAGTTCCCGCGACACCGTCGCCAGTTCGTCCGAGGCCATGCTCGCCTGGGCGATCATGTTGGTGGCCGCCTCGCGGAACGAGGAGATCATGTGCTCGACCGCCTGCTGGCGCGCCCACTGGGTCGCCTGGTCGCGCTCCTTGGCCGCCTCCTGCTCGCGCCGCTCCACGATATAGCGGCGGAACACGTCGACCGAGCGCGCCATCTCGCCCATCTCGTCCTTGCGGTCGGTGCCCTCGATCTTGATCGAGGTGTCGTCGGCGGCGAGCGCGTGCATCTTCGCGGCCATCTGCTTGATCGGCCGCGCCGTCTGCCCGGCGACGAGGAAGACCAGCACCAGAACCACGAGGAACGTGATCGAGGAGATCAGGAGCATCATGGTCATGCGCTGGTCGGCCGTGGCCGAATCGGCGGACGTGGCGATCCAGAAGCCGGATCCGTAGACGATCACCGTTGGAATCGCGAAGAGAGCACCAAGCGTGACCACCAGCTTGGTGCGGATGCTCAGATCGACAAATCGCATAGACAAACGCTCCCCAACGGACACCTGGAGATGGCCAAGACTGCTATCCGGGTGCCGTTCCCATTCCGAGACCGAGTCAATCGTAAGCACGGCGAACAACGCGGGCAAATGAAATAATCGTCTTATATGTATTCTGAAACGACGCACCACGCGCGGCACGGATTCAATTAAAAGGATTTCAATAGACTTAAAAGATGTACGGCGAACGGCGCCGATTTTCACAGGAGATTCCGACATCCAACCGTCATAGATGAGCCGGATTGAAGATCGCCGCCGCGGCGGTGTCTGCTTCGCGCGCCGGCAAACCCGCCGGAAACGGGCGTCGCCGGCCGGCATCGTCTGCCGTTCCACCTGCCGCCACGATCTTGCGGACCGGATCGCCCCGTATCGCTGCCCCGGCGGCGCGCGTCATTGATCGACCGCATTATTCGCCGGCTTCGCTTGCTGTGCCTGACTTGCCTGCCCGCCCCCGGATTTCCCGCCGCGCGGCAGCTTTGCCGGCGCAGCGGCGTGACGGCTGCCGGCGCCTCCCCGCCCGAACCCTTGACAGAACGGCAGCGGGGCTCTTCAAGCATCGCAAAGCATCGTCCACGCCGCGCGCCGTGCGGCGGAGAGACGGCGGAGGCGCACGATGACACCCCCAACCCACGAGACCCTGCCGCGAGAGGGGGCCGCCGAGATCGTCGAACGCCTCGGCGGGCGTTCCGTGGTGCTCGTCGGCATGCCCGGCGCCGGCAAGACCACGGTCGGCCGGCGGCTGGGCCAGGTGCTCGGGCTGCCGTTCGTCGATGCCGACCACGAGATCGAGCGCGCGGCGGCGATGACGATCCCGGAGATCTTCGCCCTCCACGGCGAGGCGGCGTTCCGCGACGGCGAGAAGCGGGTGATCGCCCGCCTGCTGGCCGAAGGCCCGCGCGTGATCGCCACCGGCGGCGGCGCCTTCATGGCGCCGGAGACGCGCGACGCCATCGCCCGCAACGGCCTATCGGTGTGGCTGAAGGCGGAGGTGGAAACCCTGCTGTCCCGGGTGAAGCGGCGTTCCAACCGGCCGCTGCTGGCCAATGGCGACCCCGAAGGCACGCTGCGCGCGCTGCTCGCCGTGCGCGAGCCGGTGTTCGCGCAGGCCGACATCACGGTGCGCTCGCTCGATATTCCCCACGACGTGGTGGTGAATGCCATCGTCGACGCCGTCGGCGCGCGGCTCGGCGTCGACGCCGCACGGCCGGCGGCCGCGGGCTGACGCCGCGCCGCCGCCACAAAGACACGTGAAGGCCTGCACACGCGAAGGTCTGTACACACGAAGGTCTGCCGCCGGCAGGCTTCCGAGAACCGCCCGAGGAAGACCATGACCACCCTCTCCGCGCCGCGTTCCGATGCCGAGGCCACCACCACCGTCGTGGTGCCGCTTGCCGGCAAGGCCTACGACATCCTGATCGGGCCGGGGCTGATCGCCCGGGCGGGGGCGGAGATCGCGGCGCGGTTCCCCGGGGCGCGGGCGTCCATCGTGACGGACGACACCGTCGCCGGCCATCTCGCCGGCGCCCTGAATGCCTCGCTCGAGGCCGCCGGGCTCGAACCGCAGACCATCGTGGTTCCGGCCGGTGAGAAGACCAAGAGCTTCGCGGTGCTGGAGACCGTGGTGGACGGCCTCATCGCCCAGCGCCGCGAGCGCGGCGACCTGGTGGTGGCGCTCGGCGGCGGCGTGATCGGCGACCTCGCCGGCTTCGCCGCCAGCATCACCCGGCGGGGGATGCGCTTCGTGCAGATCCCGACGAGCCTGCTGGCGCAGGTGGATTCCTCCGTCGGCGGCAAGACCGGCATCAACACCCCGCGCGGCAAGAACCTGGTCGGCACCTTCCACCAGCCGAGCCTGGTGCTGGCCGACACCGACGCGCTGGCGAGCCTTTCGCCCCGCCACCTGCGCGCCGGCTATGCCGAAGTGGCGAAATACGGCCTGATCGACGATGCGCCCTTCTTCGCCTGGCTGGAGCGGAACCACGGCGAGGTGCTGGCGCGCGGGCCGGCGCTGACCCACGCGGTCGCCACAAGCTGCCGCGCCAAGGCGCGCGTGGTGGTGGCGGACGAGTTCGAGACCACCGGCGCCCGGGCGCTGCTCAATCTCGGCCACACCTTCGGCCATGCGCTCGAAGCCTCCACCGGCTACGGCGAGCGGCTGATCCACGGCGAGGGCGTCGCCATCGGCATGGCGCAGGCATTCCGCTTCTCCGCCTCGCTCGGGCTCTGCGCGCCGGCGGATGCCGAACGGGTCGCCGCCCACCTCGCGGCCGCCGGACTGCCGACGCGGCTCGCGGACATTCCGGGCGACGTGGCCGATGACGAGACGCTGATCGCCCTGATGGGACAGGACAAGAAGGTGAAGCGCGGCCGGCTGACCTTCATTCTGGCGCGCGGCATCGGCGAGGCCTATGTCGCCAACGACGTGCCGCCGGACGCCGTGCGGGCCTTTCTCGCCACCGAACGGACGCTCTGAGCGGCAGGCCGCAGGCCCGGCCCCACCCGCCATATGGCTGTCACATTTCGGCAACGACCTCGGCAGCGTCGCCCCCGAACGGCGCTCGCCGGTTGACGCCACCGGCTTCAGCCGGGACAGTTCCGCTTTGGCAGCGCAGCCGGCCCGAGGAGACGATGTTAAAGGCGATCCGCGATCTCATCACCGAATTGACCAGCGACGTGCCGCAGCGCCAGTTCGAGGCCAACGACGAACGCCTTGCCGTGGCAGCGCTGCTCGTTCACCTGATCTCGGTCGACGGCGTGGTGAAGCCCGCGGAACGGGCCGCCATCGAGCGCACCCTGGCCGGCCAGTACGGCCTTTCCGCCGAGGACACCGCGCAGCTGATCGCCCAGGCGGACCGCATGGACGAGGAAGCGGTCGATCTCTACGGCTTCACCTCCGTGCTGAAGCGCGCGCTCGACGAGGACGGCCGGCGGCGCGTGATCGAGATGATGTGGGAAGCCGTGTTCGCGGACGGCGCCGCCTCGGAGTTCGAGGAGAACACCGTGTGGCGCGTGGCCGAGCTGCTGGGGATTTCCTCCCGCGACCGCATCACGCTGCGCCAACGGGTGGCGCATGGACACACCACCGACAAGCCGGCCACGGAAGCCGGCTAACGGTTTCCTTCGCGCCGCTTCTGCGCGGCGCGCCGCGAAGACCTGCGCGCGAAATCCATCGGCACGTCCATTTTCCGGGCATATTCCTGATCGATAGGAAAGCCTCTCCCTTCGGAGAGGGTTCTGGAGCGATTGCCGTGCGATCGCGGAAGCGCTTCACGGCGCGTCTGCGGCACGATGCCGTCAACGGGGCTTACAACCCGTGCCACGGGTGTTATGCTGCACTGCACGCGTGATGCCGGATCGTTGAGAATCGCTCGCGGATCGGCATGATTTCGGGTTGATGGCTTCGGGGGTTCAGGGCTTCGGGGGTTCAGGGCTTCGGGGCTCGTGGATCGGGTTCGAGCGCCCGGACCGCGAGCCGGACGGCCTTGCCGGGCCACGGAGTGGACGTCGTATTCGAGGTGGAGCGGAAGGCGGCCCCGTCGGGCTTTCCGCCTCCAGGGAGGTCCGAGTTGGCCTTTTCGAACGAACAGGATGCAAAGCCGCAATTCCACGCGCCCGCTGCTGACAGGCAGGCCGGGGACAAGCAGCTTTTGGACACGCAGGTGTGGGACAAGCCGGGGGCGGACAGGCCGGATCGCGTGCTGATCGTGCTGCACCAGGAGCGTTCGACGCCCGGACGTGTAGGCATGGCGCTCGCCGAGCGTGGCTTCAAGCTCGATGTGCGCCGCCCCCGCTTCGGCGATCCGCTGCCGACCGACATGAACGACCACGCCGGTGCTGTGATCTTCGGCGGGCCGATGAGCGCCAACGACACCGATGCGTTCGTGAAGCAGGAAATCGACTGGCTGAAGGTGCCGCTGAGCGAGCAGAAGCCGTTTCTCGGCATCTGCCTCGGCGCGCAGATGCTGGCGAAGCATCTCGGTGCCAATGTCGGCGCCCACCCGGGCGGACTGGTGGAGGTCGGCTATTACAAGCTGAACCCGACCGAATGCGGCAAGTCGCTGCTGCCGTGGCCCGATCACGTCTATCACTGGCACCGCGAAGGCTTCGAGGTGCCGTCGGGCGCGGAACTGCTGGCCGAAGGCGACGCCTTCCCGAACCAGGCGATCCGCGTCGGGCCGGCGGCCTACGGCATCCAGTTCCATCCCGAGGTGACGCTGGCGATGGTGCATCGCTGGACATCGCGGGCGAGCGCGATGACGCTCGCCTCCGGCGCGCGCGGCATTCAGACCCATTTCTCCGACCGCTTCGCCTATGACGCGGCCGTGCGCGCGTGGCTCGACGCGTTCCTCGACCTGTGGATCGGTTCGGCGCGCCCCTGCGTCGAGACGCCGGTGCACGTGCCGGCGACGGCAGCGGCAGAGATGTGACCGGTCCGGCCCCGGACGGGCCGGACCGCGGGATTCGCGGTTATTCCGCCGCGGAGTCAGGCGGCCCCGTTCGGCCGGCAAGACCATGGTTTGCCGGCAAAACAGATGCCGCGAGAGCCGCGAGCGGCTAGAGCATATCCCGTTCAGATCGCCCCCCCTGCACGGCAAGGATATGCTCAAGCTCTTGAATCTGCAGCGATTTCTTTCCGATCGGATGATCCATCCGATCGGAAAGCGCTCTACTTTCCAGCCAGCGTGGCCAGGTCCTTCAGCAGGCTCTCGCGCGTCGAAGACCCCGCCTGCATGACCTTCATGCCGTGCTTCGATTCAAGGCGCGCGAACACGAGCCGCCGGCTCGCCTTTTCCGCCCAGCCGACGAACCAGCCGAGCGGCTGGTCCTTGTCGGGGGCGCCGGAGGCGTGCTGCCGCCAGCCGCTGCCGGTCTTGCCCATGACGGTCCAGCCGCCTTCGGCGGAGAACTGGGGCATGATCGCCTCGGTCATGGCGTAGGCGCGGCTGGAGACGCCGAGCTTGCGGTCGAGGAACCGCTGGAGGAAGGCGATCTGCTCGTCCGGCGAGATCTGCAGCGACGAGGTCAGCCAGGCGTGGGTCAGGCCGTCCTTCTTGCCAGGGTTGCCGGAGATGTCCTCGTTGCCGTAGCCGAACGCGGTGACATAGGACTTGAAGCGCTCCTCACCGAGCTTCCGGGTGAGTTCCTGCGAGTACCAGACGACGGATTCCTTCAGCCAGATGGTCGGGTCGGTATCCTGACGGTGGCGCTGGATGCCGGCATTGAAATGGGGCTGATACTTCCACAGCGGATGGTGGGCATCCTCCAGGATGCCGGAATCGTAGCCCATGACCGCGAGCGGAAGCTTGAACGTGGAGCACGGGCTGAAGCGATGGTCGCATGGGCCCTGCCGCACCAGCACCTTGCCGGAGGCGGCATCCGCCACGATCGTACAGGAAACAGGCTGCGAGGGGCCGAGATGCGGCGAAGCCGGCTTCGATGAAGCTGGCTTGGACGATGCTGGCGTGGATGAACCAGGCTTGGATGAGGCGGCGTCGGACGCCGCAAGAGCCAGCCCCGGCCGTGCCAGCAGGCCCGCGCCCGCCGCCAGAGCCACGCCACGCAGGAAACCGCGCCTGTCCGTCGTCATCCCGTCACCCGATGTTTCGCCCCGACGGCCTCAGAGGGCCGTGCGGAGCCGGTCGCAATCGGGGATATTGGGACCTGATTTTCGGCGACCGCGTGACGAACGCCGCGTGAAAGCGGGGATATCTGCGTCCCATGAACGCGGGTTCTCCGCGCCGTCCGCACAGAGGCCGCGCGGGCCTCAACGCTGCGGGCCGTCCTCGTCGTGGGCGATGTCCATCCGCTTCCAGAAGAACACGGTGTCGCAGGGCTCGCCTTCCGGAAACAGGGCGTAGCCGGGGATGGTGCCGACTTCCTGCCAGCCGAGGCGGCGATAGAGCCGGTCGGCCGGAGAGCCGACGGCGGTATCGAGGGTGAGGAGCGTGCGGCCGTGGAGCGCCGCCTCGATGTCGCAGCGCCGCATCAGCGCCTCGCCGACGCCGTGGCCGCGGGCATCGCTGCGCACCAGGAGCTTGGAGACCTCGGCACGGTGCATCTGGTTCGGCGGCATGCCGACCACGAGCTGGACGGTGCCGACCGCGACCCCGTCCTCCCGCGCCACGATCAGCATGCGGTTGCCGCGCGCGACGTCCTCGATCACGCGGTCCCAGAACGCGCGGGCCTCGTCCTCGCCGAACGGCAGCATGAAGTTGACCGAGGCGCCGCCGTTCACGCAATCGACCAGGATCGCGCAGAGTTCGGAGACTTTCGCGCGGGCTTCCTCGGCGCTGAGCAGCACCACGTCGAATTCGGGATTGCAGACCTCGACCCGGGCGGTGCCGCTGCCTTCCGGGCCGTCGTGGGTCTCGTCGGCCCGGACCGGTTCGATCGCACCCGCGACCGGCTCGTCGTCACCCGGGTGATGCGGCGGCCGGTTTCCCTTCGAGGGACGGCGGGGCGATCGTGAGGTCATGCAGCGAGGTCCTTCTTGTCGATGACGGCGCCGCTGGCGTCGAGCCGGTAGATGATCGGCGCGCCGGTGGCGAGTTCGCGCTTGAGGATTTCCTCGCCGCTGAGCCCTTCGAGCTCCATCACGAGGGCGCGCAGCGAGTTGCCGTGGGCGGCGACGAGCACCCGGTCGCCGCGCTCGACGCGGGGCAGGATGTGCGCGCGGAAATAGGGCAGCACGCGCTCGGCCGTGCCCTTCAGGCTTTCGCCGCCCGGCGGGGGAACGTCGAACGAGCGGCGCCAGATGTGCACCTGCTCCTCGCCCCAGCGCTCGCGGGCGTCATCCTTGTTGAGGCCGGTGAGATCGCCGTAGTCGCGCTCGTTGAGGGCCTGGTCCTCGATCACCGGCAGTTCGGGCTGGCCGATCTCTTCCAGGATCAGGGCGCAGGTCTTCTGGGCGCGCGACAGCGCCGAGGTGAACGCCACGTCGAAGCGGATGCCCAGCGCCTTGAGCTTCACGCCGGCGGCGCGTGCCTCGGCGACGCCCTTCTCCGTCAGGTCGGGATCCTTCCAGCCGGTGAACAGGTTCTTGAGGTTCCATTCGCTCTGGCCGTGACGGACGAGGACGAGCAGATGATCCATGATCGGGCGTTCCTTCCTGAGGCAACCTTGCTGCCTGACGCAACGTCGCCGGCTGCATCTTCGGCGGGAACCGGGCGGGAGAAACCGCGGTCCGGCCGTGCCGGTCGTCGACGAGAGGTTAGACGAAGAACGGGCCGACTTGAAGACGCGAGCGGCGCCGGGCGCGGCTGATTCCACCTAGCCGGCGCCGTCGCGGATCAGTCGGCGAGGCCGAGCACGTCGGCCATCGAATAGAGCCCGGGCTTGCGGCCCTGCCCCCACAGCGCGGCCTTGAGCGCGCCGCGGGCGAAGATGTCGCGGTTCTCGGCGCGGTGGCCGAGCTCGATGCGCTCGCCCTCGCCTGCGAGGATGACCTGATGGTCGCCGACCACCGAGCCGCCGCGCAGCGTGGCGAAGCCGATGGACCCGGATTCCCGCGGGCCGGTGTGGCCGTCGCGGACCCGGACCGAGGCGGCCTCGAGATCGACGCCGCGCCCTTCCGCCGCCGCGCGGCCGAGCATCAGCGCCGTGCCGGACGGCGCGTCGACCTTGTGGCGGTGGTGCATCTCCAGCACCTCGATGTCGTAGTCGGCATCGAGCGCGCGGGCGGCCTTGCGCACCAGCGCGACCAGCAGGTTGACGCCGAGGCTCATGTTGCCGGACTTGACGATGACGGCATGGCGCGCGGCCGCCGCGATCGCGGCGTCGTCGGACGCCGACAGCCCGGTGGTGCCGATGACGTGGACGATGCGCGCCTGGGCCGCGATCTCGGCGGCGGCGAGCGTGCTCTGCGGCGTGGTGAAGTCGATCACGCCGTCGGCGCGGGCGAACAGCGGCAGCGGATCGTCGGTGATGGCGACATCCGCGCGGCCGATGCCCGACAAAAGGCCCACGTCCTCGCCGAGGGCCACCGAACCCGGCCGCTCCAGCGCGCCGACGAGTTCGGCCCCCGGGGTTGCCTTGATGGCGCACACCAACGCCCGGCCCATGCGGCCCGCCGCTCCCATCACCACCAGACGCATGTCGTTCACCGTGCTGTTGAAGGCGCGCCGCCCGCGCAGATCGCGCGTCTCGCGGCCACCGCCTCGTTCTTTTCGATTGTCGGGGCATCGCGGGCCCGGCTCAGGGCCGCCGCCGAAGCCGCCCGATGGTGCGAGAGGCGGGGCCTGTCCGTCAACTGGCCGCGTGCGGCGGCCTCACTCCCGCTTCGCACCCTCCGCCCGGGCGGCCTTGAGGCGGTAGAGCGCCTCGAGCGCGGCCTTCGGCGTGAGGTCGTCGGGGTCGATGGTGTCGAGCAGGCCGAGGGCCGGGTCCGGCGGCGCGGGCTCGGCCGAGGGTGCCGCCGGCCGCGACTGGAACAGCGGCAGGTCGTCGACCAGGGCGGCGCGCGGGTTCTGGCGGTCGGCCGCCTCCAGCCGGCTCAGCACGCCGCGCGCCCGGCGGATCACCGCCTCCGGCAGGCCGGCGAGCTTCGCGACCTGGATGCCGTAGGACCGGTCGGCGGCACCCGGCACGATCTCGTGCAGGAACACGACGTCGCCCTTCCACTCCTTCACCTTCACGGTGGCGTTGTGGACGCGGGCGAGCTTGTCGGCGAGCCCGGTCAGCTCGTGATAGTGGGTCGCGAACAGCGTGCGGCAGCCGTTGATCTCGTGCAGGTGCTCGATGGTGCCCCAGGCGATGGAAAGGCCGTCGTAGGTCGCGGTGCCGCGGCCGATCTCGTCGAGCACGACGAGGCTTCTTTCGGTCGCCTGGTTGAGGATCGCCGCGGTCTCGACCATCTCGACCATGAAGGTGGAGCGGCCGCGCGCGAGATCGTCGGCGGCGCCGACGCGGCTGAACAGGCGGTCGACGACGCCGATCTCCGCGTGCTCCGCCGGCACGAACGCCCCCATCTGCGCCATCACCGCGATCAGCGCGTTCTGGCGCAGGAAGGTCGACTTGCCGCCCATGTTCGGGCCCGTGACGATGGTCAGCCGCCCCCGGCTCTCCCCCGGCCCGGGGCCGAGCACGCAATCGTTGGCGACGAACGGATCGCCCGCCTCCGCGCGCAGCGCCTGCTCCACCACGGGATGGCGGCCGGCGGTGATGGAGAAGGCCAGGGAACGGTCCACCTTCGGGCGGGTGAAGCGCTCGGCCTCGGCGATCTCGGCGAGCGCGGCCGACACGTCGAGCACGGCGAGCGCCTCGGCCGCCGCCTTGAGGCTCGCCGACGCTGCCACCACCCGCTCGACGAGATCGGCGAACACCGAAAGCTCGATCTGGAGCGCGCGGTCGGCCGCCGAGGCGATGCGGGTTTCGAGGTCTGCGAGTTCGGTCGTGGTGAAGCGGAACGCTCCGGCCATGGTCTGGCGGTGGATGAAGCGCCGGGTGCCGGCATCGGCCGCCATCAGCTTCTCGCCATGGGCCTGACCGACCTCGATGAACCAGCCGAGCACCGCGTTGTGGCGGATCTTCAGGGTGCGGACGCCGGTCTCCTCGGCATAATCGGCCTGGAGGCGGGCGATGACCTGCCGGCTCTCGTCGCGCAGCGCGCGGGCCTCGTCGAGTTCGAGCGAGAAGCCGGGCCGCACGAAGCCGCCGTCGCGGCGGTGGGGCGGCAGCTCGTCGGCAAGCGCGGTGGCGAGCCTGAGGCCGAGTTCCGGCGGCAGCGCGGCGAGCGCGCCCACGGCCGCGGCGATCTCGGACGGCAGATTCCCGGACGTCGGATCCGCCGCGCCGAGCCCTTCGGCGAGCGCCACCGCGCCGCCGAGCGCGGCGCCGATCTGGCCGAGATCGCGCGGGCCGCCGCGGTCGAGCGCGAGCCGCGACAGCGCGCGGGCGAGATCGGGCGACGACGACAACACCTCGCGGGTGCCGCGGCGCGCATCGGGATTGTCGACGAACCAGGCGACGGCGTCGAGCCGGCGGTCGATCGCCTCCGGCACCGTGAGCGGGCTCGCCAGCCGCTCGCAGAGAAGCCGCGCGCCGGCACCGGTCACCGTGCGGTCGATGGCCGCGACCAGCGATCCCCGGCGCTCGCCGGATGTGGTGCGCACCAGTTCGAGGTTGGCGCGGGTGGAATGGTCGATCGCCATCACCTCGCTCGCCGCCTCCCGCCGGGGCGGGTCGAGCGCCGGGCGGCTGCCGATCTGGGTGCGCTCGACATAGGCGAGCGCGCCGGAGGCCGCCGAAAGCTCCGCCCGCGAGAAGCCGCCAAAGCCGTCGAGCGTGGCGACGCCGAAATAGCGTGCGATGCGGTCGGCCGCCGTGGCGCCGTCGAAGGTGGCGCGCGGCACCGGCGTCACAGCCGGACCGAGGCCGCGAAGGAGCGTGCGCAGGCTGTCGTCGGAAAAGAGCTGGTCGGGCACGACGAGTTCGCGCGGGTCGATGCGGGCGATGTCGCCGGACAGCGCCTCGAACGCCGTTTCGGCGACGCGGAACGCGCCGGTGGAGATGTCGATCCAGGCAAGGGCGAACGCCGCGCCCTCCCCCGCCCCGACACGAGCGAGAGCGGCGAGGAAGTTCGAGCGGCGGGTATCGAGCAACGTCTCCTCGGTCAGCGTGCCGGGGGTGACGAGGCGCACGACGTCGCGCCGGACGACGGATTTCGAGCCGCGCTTCTTCGCCTCGGCAGGGTCTTCGAGCTGTTCGCAGACCGCGACGCGGAAGCCGAGGGAGATGAGCTTCTGCAGATAGTCGTCGGCGGCGTGGATCGGCACGCCGGCCATCGGGATGTCGGCGCCGAGGTGCTTGCCGCGCTTGGTGAGCGCGATGCCGAGCGCGCGGCTCGCCATCTCGGCGTCCTCGAAGAACATCTCGTAGAAATCGCCCATCCGGTAGAACAGCAGGCAGTCCGGATTGGCCGCCTTGATCTCGATATACTGTTCCATCATCGGGGTCGGGCGGCCGGCGCCCGCGATGTCGGCATTCATGTCCCGCATGGGGTGCGACGTTAGCAGAACGGCAAGACTGTTTCATCGCCCGCCGGCCTTGCGCCGCATACGCGGGCGTGGATAAGGTCGCGGCCCTGCCCTCGCGGGCGCGATGCGCGCCCGCGGACTTTCGTTCCACAGGGGAATCAAGGGAACGGGCGCGGCGCCGCGAAGCGGAACCGCGGGCGTGGGGCAAAGAAACCGCAGGGAAGGACGGCCAGATGTCGGCGAACAAGCCCGCCACGGGCGCGAATGCGACCACGAACGGCGGCACGATCACGGATCGCGAGGCGCTCGAGTTCCACGCGCGGGGACGGCCCGGCAAGATCGAGATCGTTCCGACCAAGCCCATGGCGACCCAGCGCGACCTTTCGCTCGCCTATTCGCCGGGCGTCGCCGTGCCGGTGCGTGCCATCGCCGAAGAACCGACCCGGGCGTTCGACTACACTGCCCGCGGCAACATCGTGGCGGTGATCTCCAACGGCACCGCCATTCTCGGCCTCGGCAATCTCGGCGCGCTCGCCTCCAAGCCGGTGATGGAAGGCAAGGCGGTGCTGTTCAAGCGCTTCGCCGACGTCGATTCCATCGATCTCGAGATCGACACCGAGGACGTGGACGCCTTCGTCAACGCGGTGCGCTATCTCGGCCCCTCGTTCGGCGGCATCAACCTGGAAGACATCAAGGCGCCGGACTGCTTCATCATCGAAAGCCGCCTGCGCGAGCTGATGGACATTCCGGTCTTCCACGACGACCAGCACGGCACCGCGATCATCTGCACCGCCGGCCTGATCAACGCGCTGCACCTGACCGGGCGCGACGTGCGCGACATCAAGGTGGTGTGCAACGGCGCCGGCGCGGCCGGTATCGCCTGCATCGAGCTCATCAAGGCGATGGGCGTGCGCCACGACAACGTCATCCTCTGCGACACCAAGGGCGTGGTCTTCCAGGGCCGCACCGAGGGCATGAACCAGTGGAAGACGGCCCATGCCGTGCCGACCGACGCCCGCACGCTGCAGGAGGCGATGATGGGCGCCGACGTGTTCCTCGGCGTTTCCGCCAAGGGCGCGCTGACGCAGGACATGGTGCGCTCCATGGCGCCGAACCCGATCATCTTCGCCATGGCCAATCCCGACCCGGAGATCACGCCGGAGGAAGTGGCCGCCGTGCGCGACGACGCCATCGTCGCGACCGGCCGCTCGGACTACGCCAACCAGGTCAACAACGTTCTCGGCTTCCCCTACATCTTCCGCGGGGCGCTCGACGTGCGCGCCACCACGATCAACGACGCGATGAAGATCGCCGCCGCCCAGGCCATCGCGGCGCTCGCCCGCGAGGAAGTGCCGGACGAGGTGGCCGCCGCCTACCAGGGCAAGCTGCTGCGGTTCGGGCCGTCCTACGTGATCCCGGTGCCGTTCGACCCGCGGCTGATCTCCACCGTGCCGCCGGCGGTCGCCAAGGCGGCGATGGAATCCGGCGTCGCCCGCCGGCCCATCGTCGACATGAAGGCCTATGCCGAGCAGCTTTCCGCCCGCCGCGACCCGGTGGTCGGCTCGCTCGCCCGCATCTTCACCAAGGTGCGCCAGTCGCCGAAGCGCGTGGTGTTCGCCGAGGGCGAGGAAGTGCCGGTGATCCGCGCCGCCTCCAGCTTCGTCTCCCAGGGCCTTGGCACCGCGATCCTGATCGGCCGCGAGGAGATCATCGCCGCGGCCGCCGCCGATGCCGGCATCGAGTTCAAGCCCGGCATGGAGGTGCTGAACGCGCGCCTTTCGAGCCGCAACAAGGACTATGCCGACTTCCTCTATGCCCGGCTGCAGCGCCAGGGCTTCCTGCGGCGCGACTGCCAGCGGCTCGTCAACAACGACCGCAACTTCTTCGGCGCGCTGATGGTGGCCCGCGGCGAGGCGGACGCCATGGTGACCGGCGCGACGCGCAACTTCGCCACCACCTTCGAGGCGGTGCTGAAGGTGATCGACCGCAAGCCCGGCCACACGCTGATCGGCGTTTCGCTGGTGCTGACCCGCGGGCGCACGGTGATCGTGGCCGACACGGCCGTTCACGACACCCCGACGGCGGAGGAACTGGCCGACATCGCGGTCGAGGCCGCCCACGTCGCCCGCCGGCTCGGCTACGAGCCGAAGGTGGCGATGCTCGCCAACGCCACCTTCGGTCAGCCGCCGAGCGAAAGCGCGGCCCGGGTGCAGGCGGCGGTGCGGCTGCTCGGCAAGCGGCGCATCGATTTCGAGGTGGACGGCGAGATGGCCGCCGACGTGGCGCTCAATGCCGAACTGCTCGCCACCTACCCGTTCACGAGCCTGTCCGGCCCGGCGAACGTGCTGGTGATGCCCTCGGCCGACGCCGCCTCGATCGCGACGCGGATGATGCGCGAGATCGGCGGGGCGACGGTGGTCGGGCCGTTCCTGGTCGGGCTCGACAAGTCCGTCCAGATCGTCTCGCTCGGCGCCAAGGATGCGGAACTCGCCAATATGGCGGCGGTCGCGGCCTTCAACGTGACCTGAACCGGGCCGCCGGATCGCCGTCGCCCCCCGCCGAAACGAGGCGGCGCGACGGCTTTCATCGGCCGGCCCCCTCTGATAGAACGGCGCAGCCGGCGGACGGGCGTTCGCCGGCTTCCCTTTTTGCGAATGCTGGAGCTGGCCATGCGCAGCGGGCGCATCGAGCGCAAGACGAACGAGACCGAGATCGTCGTGGGCATCGACCTCGACGGCACGGGCAAGGCCGCGATCTCGACCGGCGTCGGCTTCTTCGACCACATGCTGGACCAGATCGCCCGCCACGGGCTGTTCGACCTCGACATTTCGGCCAAGGGCGACCTGCACATCGACGACCACCACACCGTGGAGGACGTCGGCATCGCGCTCGGCGTCGCGGTGCGGCAGGCGCTGGGCGACCGGCGCGGCATCACCCGCTACGCCGACGCCTACCTGCCGATGGACGAGGCGCTGACGCGGGTGGCCGTCGACGTCTCCGGCCGGCCGTTCCTGGTGTTCCGCACCACGTTCCCGAGCCCCAAGATCGGCACCTTCGACACCGAGCTGGTGGAGGAGTTCTTCCGCGCCTTCGCGTTCAACGCAGGGCTGACCCTCCACGTCGAGACTCTCTACGGCGCCAACAGCCACCATATAGCGGAGAGCTGCTTCAAGGGGCTGGCGCGCGCGCTGAAGGCGGCCTTCGCCATCGACCCGCGCCAGGCGAACGTGATTCCGTCGACCAAGGGCAGCCTCGACGGCTGAGCCGGACCGGCGGACGCGGACTTCCGGCGGCCTGTCGCCGGCCGCGAAACGAGGACCATGCCGAGGACCATGCCATGAGCCTCTATATCGTCATGGAGCCGCCGCGGTCCGGCGATGCCCGGCGCGATGCCGAGCGCGTCGCGTTCGTGCGCGAGGGCTTTTCCTGGCTGGCGCTGTTCGTGCCGGCGCTGTGGCTCCTGTGCCATCGCATGTGGCTGGTCCTGATCGGCTGGATCGTGGTGGCGGTGGCGCTGCATCTCGCCGTCGAGCGCCTCGGCACCGCGGCCGACCTGATCGCCGGGCTCGCCTTCAATGTCGCCTGCGCGTTCGAGGCCAACGGGCTGAGGCGCTGGACGCTCGCCCGCCGCGGCTACCGCGAGGCTGCTGTGGTCGCCGGCCACAGCCGCGCGGACTGCGAGCGGCGCTATTTCGCCGAGCGGCAGGCCCGCGCCGCCGTTCAGGAGGACGACGCCCCCGCGCCGCCGCCGGCCTCCGTCCCGTCCTTTCCGGCCGCCCGCGCCGTTCCCTCCGAGGGCGAGCCGGTGCTCGGCCTCTTTCCGCAGCCGGAGCGTCCGTCATGAGCGTCGCCGTCATCGATTACGGCTCGGGCAACCTGCGCTCGGCCACCAAGGCGCTGGAGCGGGCCGCCCGTGAGGCCGGCCTCGCCACCGAGATCGTGCTGACCTCCGATCCCGCGGCGGTGGCCGCGGCCGAGCGCGTGGTGCTGCCGGGCGTCGGCGCCTTCGCCGACTGCCGCCGGGGGCTTGAGGCGGTGCCGGGCCTCAAGGACGCCGTGGTCGAGCACGTCGAGGCCAAGGGCAAGCCGTTCCTCGGCATCTGCGTCGGCATGCAGCTGATGGCGAGCCGGGGCGTCGAATACGAGACCACCGACGGCTTCGGCTGGATCGCGGGCGACGTGGTGCGCATCGCCCCCTCCGACCCGGCGCTCAAGGTGCCGCACATGGGCTGGAACACGCTCGACGTGAAGCGCGAGCACCCGATCCTCGCCGGCATTCCGACCGGGCCGAACGGGCTGCACGCCTATTTCGTCCATTCCTATCATCTTGCCGCCGCGCGGCCCGAAGACGTGATCGCCACCACCGATTATGGCGGGCCGGTCACGGCCGTCGTCGGCCGCGACAATGTCGTCGGCACCCAGTTCCACCCCGAGAAGAGCCAGCGGCTCGGCCTCGCCCTTCTCGCCAATTTCCTCGCGTGGCGCCCATGATCCTGTTCCCGGCCATCGATCTCAAGGAAGGCCGCTGCGTTCGTCTCGTGCGCGGCGAGATGGACAAGGCCACCGTCTTCAACGACGACCCGGCCGCCCAGGCCGCGGCGTTCGCCGAGGCCGGCTTCGAGTGGCTGCACGTCGTCGACCTCGACGGCGCCTTCGCCGGCCAGAGCCGCAACGGCGCCGCGGTGGAGGCGATCCTGAAGCGCATCCGCCTGCCGGTGCAGCTCGGCGGCGGCATCCGCGACCGGGCCGCCATCGAGGGCTGGCTGGAGAAGGGCGTGACCCGCGTCATCCTCGGCACCGTCGCGGTGCGCGATCCCGCGCTCGTGAAGGAGGCCGCCCGCGCCCATCCGGGCCGGGTGGTGGTGGGCATCGACGCCAAGGGCGGCCGCGTCGCGGTCGAAGGCTGGGCGGAGACCTCCGAGATGGCGGCGGTCGACCTCGCCCGCGCCTTCGAGGACGCCGGCGTCGCGGCGATCGTCTACACCGACATCGACCGCGACGGGATGCTGCAGGGCCTCAACTGGGCCTCGACGCTGGAACTCGCGGCGGCGGTCTCGATCCCGGTGATCGCATCGGGCGGCCTCGCCGGCATCGGCGACGTCGAGCGGCTGATGCAGCCGGACGCGGCCATTCTGGAAGGCGCCATCGCCGGCCGCGCGCTCTATGACGGCCGGCTCGATCCGGCGGCGGCGCTGGCGCTCGTCAAGGCGCGGCAGGCGGCATAAGGGGGACGACATGCTCAAGGTCCGCGTCATTCCCTGCCTCGACGTCAAGGACGGCCGGGTGGTCAAGGGCGTGCAGTTCGTCGACCTGATCGACGCCGGCGACCCGGTGGAGGCCGCCGAGGCCTACGACGCCGCCGGGGCTGACGAACTCACCTTCCTCGACATCGCCGCGAGCCACGAGGGCCGCGGCATCCTGCTCGACGTGGTGCGGCGCACCGCGGAGCGCTGCTTCATGCCGCTGACGGTGGGCGGGGGCGTGCGCACCGTGGAGGACATCCGCGCGCTGCTGCTCGCCGGGGCCGACAAGGTTTCCATCAACACCGCCGCGGTGACGGACCGCGACTTCGTGCGCCGCGCGGCCGAGAAGTTCGGCAGCCAGTGCATCGTGGTCGCGATCGACGCCAAGCGGGTTTCCGACGAGGGCGAGCCGCCGCGCTGGGAGATCTTCACCCACGGCGGCCGCACCCCGACCGGCATCGACGCACTCGACTTCGCCGAGGAGGTGACCCGCCTCGGCGCCGGCGAGATCCTGCTGACCTCGATGGACCGCGACGGCACCAAGATCGGCTACGACGTCGAGCTGACGCGCGCGGTCGCCGACCGGGTGGAAGTGCCGGTGATCGCCTCCGGCGGTGTCGGCAACCTCGACCACCTGGTCGACGGCGTGCGCGACGGCCATGCCTCGGCGGTTCTGGCGGCCTCGATCTTCCACTTCGGCACCTACACCATCCGCGAGGCCAAGGACCGCCTCGCCGGCGCCGGGCTGGCGGTGCGCCTCGACGGGCTCACGGAGGCCGCGCAATGACCGGCGACCGCTTCACGCTCGAAAGCCTCGACGAGATCGTGCGCACCCGCGCCGCCTCGGAAGATCCGGGCTCCTATACCGCCCGGCTGATGGGCAAGGGCGTACCGAAGATCGCCCAGAAGGTCGGCGAGGAGGCGGTGGAAGCCGCCATCGCCGCCGCGCTCGGCGACAAGGCGGGGCTGACCGGAGAGGCGGCGGACCTTCTCTACCACCTCCTCGTCCTTTTGCGGGCTTGCGATCTGCCCCTCGGCGATGTCATGGAAGAACTGCGCCGGCGAACCGCGCAGACGGGGCTTGAGGAAAAGGCGTCCCGGCCGCGCGGCTGACGGATGAAATGTGGGGTAGCGTCATGGATGCGGCGGCAGCGCGCCCGGACGCGGGCAGGGATGCGTCCATGGACATGGCTACCCAGCGTGAATTGTCGCCCTACCGCGTGTTCGGCGAGGCCGAGTGGGCGAACCTGCGCGCCGACACCCCGATGACGCTGACGGCCGAGGAGGTCGGGCGCCTCCAAGGCCTGCACGATCCGGTGTCGATGAGCCAGGTCGAGCGCATCTATCTGCCGCTGTCGCGGCTGCTGTCGTTCTATGTGGAGGCCACCCAAGGCCTGCACGCGGCGACCAACCGCTTCCTCGGCCGCGACGACGGCAAGATCCCGTTCGTGATCGGCATCGCCGGCTCGGTCGCGGTCGGCAAGTCCACCACCGCGCGCCTGCTGCAGGCGCTGCTGGCGCGCTGGCCGACGAGCCCGCGGGTGTCGCTCGTCACCACCGACGGTTTCCTGCTGCCCAACGCCGTGCTTCAGGCGGAGGGCCTGATGGAGCGCAAGGGCTTCCCGCAGAGCTACGACCGGCAGGCGCTGCTCGCCTTCCTCACGGACATCAAGGCCGGTAAGCCGAAGGTGACCGCGCCGGTCTATTCCCACCTCGTCTACGACGTGATGCCCGGCGAGACCGTCACGGTCGAGGAACCCGACATCCTGATCGTCGAGGGCCTCAACGTGCTGCAGCCGAACCGGCTGCCGCGCCACGGCCGCGCGATCCCCTTCGTGTCGGACTTCTTCGACTTCTCGATCTATATCGACGCCGAGGAAGACCTGATCCACCGCTGGTACGTCTCGCGCTTCATGGCGCTGAAGCAGACGCGGTTCCGCGATCCGCAATCCTATTTCCACCGCTATGCCGACATTTCCGAGGAAGAGGCGCGGCAGTTCGCCGAGCGGCTGTGGGCCCGCATCAACCGGGTGAACCTGCACGAGAACATCCTGCCGACCCGCCCGCGCGCCGACCTGATCCTGACCAAGGGCGCCAACCACGACATCGAGAGCGTCGCCCTGCGCAAGCTGTGACGGCCGCGCCCACCGCGCCGATCTCTGCCGCACCAATCCGCGGCGCTCATCTTCGCCCCGCCTGCTTCCATCCCGAAGAGCCTGCTTCCACCCAGAAGAGGACGCCTGCCCATGCCCGAGGCCCGCTGGCACCCGAAGACCGCGCGCGACCGCCTGATCCTGGCGGTGGACACCCCGAACGTCGCAGAGGCGCGCGCCGTGATCGCGGATACCCGGGGCGCGGTCGGCGTCTACAAGATCGGGCTGGAACTGATCTATGCGCCGGGCGGGCTGGAGCTTGCCGGCGAGCTCGTGCGCACGGGCGAGCGCGTTTTCCTCGACGCCAAGCTGCTCGACATCGACAACACCGTCGCCGGCGCGGTGCGCTCGGCGGTCGCGCTCGGCGCCGACCTCCTGACGCTGCACGCCTATCCGAAGGCGATGGCGGCGGCGGTAGCGGCCCGCGGCGAGGCGCGGACCGCGCTGCTCGCCGTCACCGTGCTGACCTCGCTCGACGACGAAGACCTCGCGGCCGCAGGCTATCGCGGCACGGTCGCCGAGCGCGTCGCCGAACGCGCCGCCCAGGCGAAGGCCGCCGGCATCGACGGCATCGTGTGCTCGCCGAAGGAGGTGGCGGCCGTGCGCGCCGTCGTCGGGCCGGACATGCTGCTGGTGACGCCCGGCGTGCGGCCGGCTGGCGCCGCGGTGGGAGACCAGAAGCGCGTCGCCACCCCCGGCGAGGCCATCCGCGACGGCGCCGACATGCTGGTGGTCGGCCGACCGATCGTCGGGGCGCCGGACCGGCGCGCGGCGGCGGACGCCGTCGTCGCCGAGATCGCCGCCGCGCTCGGCTGAACCGGGCGGGCGAGCGGCGACTGCACGGCCGATCCCGTCCAGCGCGCTATCCCGCCTTGTCCGAGGGTGGGAACAGGAGATCGATCTGTGCGGAGAACATCGCGCCGATATCGAGCGGCTCCGCCGGGTTGAGGATGCCGTTATAGACGATGCCGACCCAGATGGGCCCGACCAGAAGCTGCGGCAGCCGCACGAGCGCGTCGCAGGCGAGTTCGCCCCGCGCCCGGGCGCGCTCGGCATGGCTGCGGATGTGGTCCATCAGCGGCTCGAACACCCCGGTGCGATAGATTTCCGCCAGGAAGGGGAACTCCGCCCCCTCGGAGATGACGAGACGCGCCACCGCGGCGCGCTGGGCGAACACGGCGTTGGTCATCACCGGCGCCAGCGTGCGGCGGAAATAATCGCCGATCCGCTCGCCCGGCTCGATCTCGCGCTCCTCCGCCGCGGCGAGCACGTCGCTGACGATGTGGCGGACGACACCGGCGAACAGCGCCTCCTTGGTCGGGAAATAAAGATAGGCCGTGCCCTTGGCGAGGCCGGCCCGCCGGGCGACACCCGCCATCGTGGCACGCGAGAAGCCGTGCTCGAAGAACTCCTCGGCCGCCGCCTTGACGATCGCCTCGCGCGTGCGCGCCGTCTTTTCCGGGCTCGGGCCGCGCGTCTTCGCCGGCGCCGGCTCGCTGCACGGCGGCTTGCCGCCGGCCGCGCGGGGGTGCGCAGCCTTGCCGCGTTCCACAGCAGCGCCGGCCCTCGCACGGCTCCTGCCGGCACCGCCCGCCTGTTCATCCGCCGCGTTCAACGTCCCTTCCTCCCGATTGCGTACCGGATACCCATTGACTTTAAATGACCACACGGTCATTTAAAGCATCGTTGCTTCCGATGCCATGTGCGACCGCGCCTCTCCCGCTCTCCGGCGACCGCCCTCGCATCCCCGTTCACACCGTCCCCATTCGTGGAGCCGAACCATGGTCGCTGCCAGGCCGGTCTCATGGCTGCCATTTCGCGTCATCGCCCTTTCCCTCGTCATGGGAACGATGGGCGCGACCATGGCGAGCCCGCTGTTTCCATTCTACGCCGATCTGTGGGGACTGGCGGCGAGTTCGATCACCATCGTGTTCGTCTCCTACATGATCGGCGTGATGGCCGCCTTCCTGTTTCTCGGCCGGCTGACCGACCGGCTCGGCCCCGTGCCCGTGCTGCGGGCGGCGCTGCTGCTGATTCTGGGCGGCCTGTCGCTGTCGGCCACGGCCGGGGGCCTCGGCTCCCTGATCGCGGCGCGCTTCGCCATCGGCATCGCCTCGGGCATGGTGACGACATCGGCAACGGTCGGCCTCGTGGCGTTCGAGCCGCTGGGGACCGTGCGCCGGGCGCCGCTGATCGCCTCGATGACGACGATGGCGGGCTTCGGGCTTGGACCGCTCGTCGCCGGTGTCGCCGCGCAGCTCGCCGCCTCCCCGCTGGTGACGCCCTATCTGGTGGTGCTCGCCCCGACGGCGCTGGTGTTCGGTGGCCTATTGGCCGTGCGCACCGCGGGGCGCGGCGAGACCGCGGCGGCGGGCGGCGCCCGTGCGGTTCGCCTGTCGCTGATGCCCCGCCTGGTGCTGCCCGACCGCGAGGCCCTACCCGGCTTCCTCGTCGCCTCGTTCGCCGTCTTCACCGCCTACGGCCTGTTCAGTCTGCTCGCCTCGCTCGCACCCACCTTCCTGAAGGATTTGCTGCCCTGGCACGGACCGGCCGTCAGCGGCGTCGCCCTCGCCATGGTGCTGTTCTGCTCGGCCGGCGTGCAGTTCCCCGCCCGGCGCCTGGAACCGAAGACCGGCCTTCGCATGGCGCTGTCGCTGATGGGCCTCGGCGTGATCCTGCTCGGCCTGTCGCTCGGATTGCACATCGCGCCGCTGTTCTTCGCCGCCGATCTCTCGATCGGCCTCGGGCACGGGCTGGCGTTCATGTCGGGCATCGCCATCGTCGACCGCATCGCCGGCGAGCACAACCGGGGCGGCCTGTTGTCCTCGTTCCTGTCCATCGGCTATCTCGGTACCATCGCGCCGATCCTGGCGGTCGGCTTCCTGTCCGACGCCGTCGGGGTATCGAACGCGGTCATCGCGTTCTGCGCGGTGAGCACGCTCTCCACCGGGCTGCTGCTCTCCACGGCGCGGCTGGTGCCGGTGCACGCCCGCGCCGGCTGAACGGTCGCCAGCGCCGCGGAAGCCGCCCGGCAATCGCAGGTCGCAGCCGGCATTTGCGCTCGCGGCGCCGCGAGCGCGGAACGCTTTTCTCCGGACCCGGTTGAAAGAGCATAAGCGTGCTTTTTCGCCGCCGGGCCGCCGGCTTTGTTGACAAAGTCCATCCAATAAATAGACATTGCAGGAAATTGAATTCCCGCAATCGCGTTTTCGGAGGGGCTCCCGATGAGGTCGACACCCAAAGCCAGACCCACCCGCCGCACCGTGCTCGGTGCCATGGCAGCGGCAGCCTTCGCCGCAGGCCTCGGCGGCACGGCCCTGCCGGCGATGGCGGACCAGACGCTGCTCAATGTCAGCTACGATCCGACCCGTGAACTCTACAAGGACTACGACGCGGTCTTCGCCAAGCACTGGAAGGAAACCGCAGGCGAGACCGTGACGATCCGCGCCTCCCATGGCGGATCCGGCGCACAGGCCCGCGCCGTGATCGACGGCCTTCAGGCCGACGTGGTGACCCTGGCGCTGGAAGCCGATATCGACGCCATCGCCAAGAGGACCGGCAAGATTCCGGCCGACTGGCGCAAGCGCCTGCCCAACAATTCCGCGCCCTACACATCTACCATCGTGTTCCTCGTCCGCAAGGGCAACCCGAAGAACATCAAGGACTGGGGCGACCTCGTCCGCGACGACGTCGAGGTGATCACGCCCAACCCGAAGACCTCGGGCGGCGCGCGCTGGAACTACCTCGCCGCGTGGGCCTGGGCCGACAAGCACTTCAACGGCGATCAGGCCAAGGTGCGCGATTACATCACGCAGCTGTTCCAGCATGTGCCGGTGCTCGATACCGGCGCCCGCGGCGCGACCACCACCTTCGCCCAGCGCGGCATCGGCGACGTGCTGCTCGCCTGGGAGAACGAGGCCTTCCTCTCCATCGAGGAACTCGGCCCCGACCAGTTCGAGATCATCGCGCCTTCGGTCTCGATCCTCGCCGAGCCCCCCGTGACGGTGGTGGACGGCAACGTCGACGCCAAGGGGACGCGCAAGACCGCGGAAGCCTATCTCGAATATCTCTATTCGCCCGAGGGTCAGAACATCGCGGCCAAGCACTACTACCGTCCCTACAAGACGGACGGCGTGGACCCCGCCTACCTGAAGCGCTTCGCCGACATTCCGCTCGTCAGCATCGATGATCCGCTGTTCGGCGGCTGGGCAAAGGCGCAGCCCGAGCACTTCGGCGACGGCGGCACCTTCGACCAGCTTTACAAGCCGAAGCAGTAACGCCAAACCATCGCCCGCCGGCATAGCGCCGTCGCTCCAGAGCGGCGGCGCGTTTCCGTGCAGGCCGCAGGGCGGACGGGGAATCGACTTCAAGGGACCGACGCCCCTATTCTGGCGGCAAGCCAAATCTCGCGGCAACCACTTCCAACACCGACGCATCAAGGGCGGCATTCGACATGGCTTTTGCCAAGGCGCTGAGGCGGCAGCCGAGCATCATCCCGGGTTTCGGGCCGGCCCTCGGCTTCACCCTCGCCTATCTCGCGCTGATCGTGCTGATCCCGCTCGCCGCGCTGGTGCTGCGGACGGCGGACCTCGGCCTTTCCGGCTTCCTCACGGTCGCGACCGAACCGCGCGTGATCGCCGCGCTGAAGGTGAGCTTCGGGTCGTCGCTGATCGCCGCCGCCATCAACGGCGTGTTCGGCCTGCTCGTCGCCTGGGTGCTGGTGCGCTACGATTTTCCCGGCCGGCGCCTGATCGACGCCGCCGTCGATCTGCCGTTCGCGCTGCCGACCGCCGTCGCCGGCATCGCGCTGACCGCGATCTACGCCCCGAACGGCATGATCGGCCGCTTCTTCGCCGAATGGGGCATCAAGATCGCCTACACGCCGCGCGGCATCGTGATCGCGCTGATCTTCATCGGCCTGCCGTTCGTGGTGCGCACGGTGCAGCCCGTTCTGGCGGAACTCGACCGCGAATACGAGGAAGCCGCCGCCACCCTGGGCGCCGGCCGCCTGCAGACCGTGACCCGCGTCGTGCTGCCCACGATCCTGCCCGCGCTTCTCACCGGCTTCGCGCTGGCCTTTGCGCGCGCGGTCGGCGAATACGGCTCGGTGATCTTCATCGCCGGCAACATCCCGTTCGTCTCGGAAATCGCGCCGCTCCTGATCGTGACCCGGCTCGAGGGCTTCGACTATGCCGGCGCGACGGCCATCGCCGCGGTGATGCTGATCATCTCGTTCCTGATGCTGTTCGCCATCAACCTGCTGCAGGCCTGGGCCCGCCGCCGCATGGGGCAGGCGGGATGAGGCACGCCGCTTCCCGCAGGACCGCCGCCGTCCTTTCCGCCGCCACCCGTACCGACGCCTCGGACCGACCCGCATGACCGACGCCGCCCTTTCCGCCGCACCCGCCGCCGCCCGTGCCCGCGCCCGCTCCGCCGTGACCGAGGCGCCCTGGGTGCGCGTCGCGCTCGTGCTCGCCGCGCTGGCGTTCCTGCTGCTGATCCTGGTGCTGCCGCTGGCGGTGGTGTTCTCGGAGGCGTTCTCCAAGGGTGCGGAAACCTATTTCGAGGCGCTGGCGGAGCCGGACGCGCTCGCCGCGATCCGGCTGACGCTGCTGGTGGCCGCGATATCGGTGCCGTGCAACATGGTGTTCGGCCTTGCCGCCGCCTGGGCCGTCGCCAAGTTCGAATTTCCCGGCAAGAGCCTGCTGACCACGCTGATCGACCTGCCGTTCTCGGTCTCGCCCGTCATCTCGGGCCTCGTCTACGTGCTGCTGTTCGGCGCGCAGAGCCTGCTCGGGCCGTGGCTGCGCGATCACGGCATCGAGATCATCTTCGCGGTGCCGGGCATCGTGCTCGCCACCATGTTCGTGACGCTGCCGTTCGTCGCGCGCGAGCTGATCCCGCTGATGCAGGAACAGGGCACGCTGGAGGAGGAGGCGGCACTGTCGCTCGGCGCCGGCCCCTGGGCGACGTTCTTCCGGGTGACGCTGCCGAACGTGAAATGGGGCCTGCTCTACGGCGTGCTGCTCTGCAACGCCCGCGCCATGGGCGAGTTCGGCGCGGTCTCGGTGGTCTCCGGCCACATCCGCGGCCTGACCAACACCATGCCGCTGCATGTCGAGATCCTCTACAACGAATATAATTTCGTCGGCGCCTTCGCCGTCGCCTCGCTGCTGGCTCTGCTCGCCCTCGTCACCCTCGTCGCCAAGACGCTGCTGGAGTGGCACTATTCGGACGGCATCGCCAATTCCACCCGCCGCCATTGACCTGAACCCGCGCCGAGGGCATTCGAGCATGGATCAGCGCGTCATTCACGATGCCAGCCTCGCCGACCGCGCCGCCGGGGCGAGCCGACATTCCGGGAGCGACCACCTCTTGCCGACCGAACCTTCCCCGATCCATGCCGTGCCGATCGACGTGCACGTCGAGAACGTCACCAAGTCGTTCGACACCACGCCCGCGCTGCACGGCATCGACCTCGACGTGCCGGGCGGCGAGCTCGTCGCGCTGCTCGGGCCGTCCGGTTCCGGCAAGACCACGCTGCTGCGCATCGTCGCCGGGCTGGAATTCCCGACCGGCGGCCGCGTCATGTTCGGCGGCGAGGACGCCTCGCACCTCAGCGTGCAGGAGCGCAATATCGGCTTCGTGTTCCAGCACTATGCGCTGTTCAAGCACATGACGGTGTTCGACAACGTCGCCTTCGGCCTGACGGTGCGGCCCGCCGCGACGCGGCCCTCCAAGAAGGACATCCGCGAGCGGGTGCTGAAGCTGATCGATCTCGTTCAGCTTTCCGGGCTGGAGAAGCGCTACCCGACCCAGCTTTCAGGCGGCCAGCGCCAGCGCGTGGCGCTCGCCCGAGCGCTCGCCATCGAGCCCCGGGTGCTGCTGCTCGACGAGCCGTTCGGCGCGCTCGACGCCAAGGTGCGCAAGGACCTGCGCCGCTGGCTGAAGGAAATCCACGCCCGCACCGGCCACACCACCCTGTTCGTGACCCACGACCAGGAGGAGGCGATGGAACTCGCCGACCGCATCGTGGTGATGCGCGCCGGCCGCATCGAGCAGGTCGGCACGCCCGACGACATCTACGACCGCCCGGCGACGCCGTTCGTGTTCGATTTCATCGGCGAATCCGTGCATCTCGAAGTCGAGATCCGCGGCGGCAGGGGCACCCTCGCCGGCCAGCCGCTCGATCTCGACCTGACGGGTGAGAAGGACGGACGCGCCGACGTGTTCGCCCGCCCGGTGGACGTCGAGATCGCCGCGCCCGGCCGTGGCATCGCGGCCCGCGTCATCGCCGTCCGGCGCACGGCCGGCCATCGGCTGGTGGAGGCCGAAGTCGGTGCCGGGCACCAGCGCGTCGAGTTCGCCGTGCCGGCGAGCGTCGAGGTGACGGCCGGCGCCGATGTCGGGCTGGTGCTGAACGCCTTCCGCGTCTATCCCGCCGCAGCCTGAGCCCGGGCGGGATCAGCCGCCGAGCTAGAGCGCTTTCCGATCTGATGGAATCATCAGATCGACAAGAAATCGCTCCAGATTCAAAAGCTTGAGCACATCCTTATCGTTCAGATCGGTTCAATCTGAACGGGATATGCTCTAAATCAGCCGCCGACGAGGTGCAGCGTGCGCTTCGGTTCGAGCACGCTCAGCACGCGGGCGAGGTCCTGGCCGCGCTTCAGGATCATGCCGCCCGGCGCCATCACCGAATAGGCGCCCTGCTTGCGGGCGAGCTTCGGATTCTTGACGATGCGATAGAGCGGCATCTCGCTGGTGCGGCGGAAGATCGAGAACACCGCCTCGTCGGCGCGGAAGTCGATGGCGTAGTCGCGCCACTCCCCGGCCGCCACCATCCGCCCGTAGATGCGCAGGATGGCATCGAGTTCGCGGCGGTCGAAGGCGATCACGGTCCGGGCGTTCGCCGCCGTCTCCGCCTGCAAGGGCGGCTGGCCGGCAGCGCCGGCGTGAGGCTGGGCGATCTGGGCCTGAGTGACGGGGCTCTGCGCGGTCTGACTCTGGGCGATCTGACTCTGGGCTATCTTGGGCACCCGCGCGGTGCGCGACCCGGCGCCCGTCCGGCCTGCCGCGACGCCGGACGGATCGGCGTCATCCCCGGTTCCCGGTGCTTCGCTCAAGAGCGCCTCCCGTTGTCGTGCGATTGTCATGATCGGGCGTCGGCGGGCCGGACGCAAGCCTTCGATGCGGGCTTCGCCCCCGCGGGGCACGCATGCCGGCTTCGATGCCGCCGCATTGCCCCGCCGCCGCCGCCGTGCCAATAAGCCCGTCAGCCCCCTTTGAGACGCGGTTCCACCGCCCCGCGTTCCACCACCCCGAGTTCCACGACCCCGAGTGCGCCGATGACCGCCGACACGCCGAGAAGACCGGACCGCAAGCCGGACGACCGCAGGACCGAGCGCCGCCCGCCGCGGCGCACGTCGTCGACGCGCAGCCACTGGAGCCCGGGCGAGAACCGCATCGTGATCTATGGCGTGCACGCGGTCGCGGCCGCGCTCGCCAACCCGGCCCGCATCAAGCACCGGCTGGTCGCGACCCACAACGCACTGGCGCGGCTTTCCGAGGCCGGCATCGACCTGCCCGTCGCCCCGGAGGTCGCGGACCCGAAGGTGGTGGCCGAGATGGTGCCGGCCGACGCGGTCCACCAGGGCATCGCCCTCGTCACCGAGCCTCTGGCCCCGGCCGAGGTGGGCGACCTCGGCACGGCGCGGCTGGTGCTGGCGCTCGACCAGGTGACGGACCCGCACAATGTCGGTGCCATCATGCGCTCGGCCGTGGCGCTCGGCGCCTCCGCGCTGTTCACCACGAGCCGCCATTCCCCGCAGGAAAGCGGCGTGCTGGCCAAGGCGGCCTCGGGCGCCGTCGACCTTCTGCCCCACGCCTCGGTGCCGAACCTGCCGCGCACGCTGCGCGACCTGAAGGACGAGGGCTTCACCATCATCGGCCTCGACAGCGAGGCCGAGCACGACCTCGAATCCGTGCCGGTCGGCGACAAGGTGGCGCTGGTGCTGGGGTCGGAAGGCAAGGGCCTGCGCGGCGCCGTCAAGACGGCGACCGACGCGGTGGCCCGGCTGGAGGCGCCCGGCCCGTTCGCCTCGCTCAACGTCTCCAACGCCGCGGCGATCGCGCTTTACGTGATGCGCCGCCGGCTCGCGGGCGGCTGAGACGCGCGGACCGGCGCGGCGACAGACACAAGCAGCCCGCTCGACCGGCCCCGGCGATGCGGCGAACGGACGAGGCTCGCCGTTCTCCCGCCCGCGCGCCCCGTTCGGAGCGGGCCGGCCATTCAACGCCGATGCCACGGTTATGGTGCGACGGGCAAGGCGCGATGATCGGCGCCCTGCCCGCGCTCTTGCGTGTCCCGTTGGGAGGCGGGCGAGGCCCGCGCGTGCGCCGGGCCCCGGCGATCAGCGGCAGAAAAGCTGCTGCCCCGAATAGCTGGTGAAGGTTCCGGTGTTCGGGTTGAAGCTGCGATAGCGCGCGGAACAGTAGCTGTACCAGGCCGGCGTCCACGGCTGCGGCGCGGCGTAGGCCGGCGGCGCGACCACCACGGGCGGCGGGGCCGGGGCCACGACGATCGGCGGCACCGCGACGCCGACGCCCCATCCGAACCCGGGGCCGCCCCAGCCGGGGCCCGCCCAGCCCGGCCCCCGCCAACCCCAGCCGGGGCCGCGCCAACCCGGGCCGCGCCAGCCAGGACCACCCCAGCCAGGACCACCCCAACCGGGGCCACGCCAGCCAGGCCCGCCCCAACCGGGGCCTCGCCAGCCGGGACCGCCGCGCCAGCCGGGCCCCGGGCCGGGGCCGCGCCAGCCGGGTCCCCACTGCACGGGAACGGCCGCGGCACGATCCGAAAGCCCAGAGGCGGTCGCTCCGGCGGACCCGGACGGCGGGACGGCAGCGCCGGAAAGCGCCGCTGCGACCGCGGGACCGGCCGGGATCGCCGCTTCGGCGGGACCGGTGGCGACCGCGGCGCCGAGGGCCGCGCAGAGCGCGGCGGCGAGCGCCCCGCGCCGGAGGACGTTCGGATGCGGGCTGCCTCTCCGCAGGACACCCCGCCGCATCATCATGGCGACTGTCATCGTTCCATCCTCGCGAACGCATCCGGGCGGCTTGCTCCGGGCGGCTTGCATCGGGGTTTGCCCGACGCGCCTTCGGCCGCGCGGATGCATCCGGCGGACGGCAGGCGCTGCGGTTCAATCGGTTTCGTCACGTCGCCGCCCGGGTCGTTGCGATCCGGACGGGCGATCCCGGCGCACGGGCGCTAGGATCGGGGCCGATGGTGGCCCTGACGAAATGAACCGCGCCTGAACGCTCCGGTTCCGTCCGCCTGCGTTCGCTGGCGCACCCGCGAGAGAGGCGCCGTGTCCGCCGGGAGAGACGCCGCGTCGCGCGTTGCAGCCTCTGGCGAACGATGCGAGGGGATGGCGGCGTTGCGCCGGGATCGGTGCACCGGAAGGACCGGGCGCGTTCTTCGCGGGCCTCAGCACTTCGTGCGCGCCGATAAGCCCGGTCGGCGAGCCGCCGGCCCGCGCGCTTCAACAGGTCGTGGAAACCACGCGGCGCGACGCCTTGGCGGATGCAAGCCCGCGCGAGACATGATAACCAACCCGGAAACAGGCACCGGAATCCGCGCCCGCGGATCCGGCACCGAAGGGCCGGTTTAGCTCAGCGGTAGAGCAGCGGTTTTGTAAACCGAAGGTCGGGGGTTCAATCCCCTCAACCGGCACCATTTTTCTTGGTCGAGAGTGATTGGCGTGCCGGCTTGCGGACGAAAGCCGTCTATTCTGCCGCGCCTGTCGTCTGCCTGAAAATCACTTCCACCCGTTCTCGACGAAAGCATCGACTTCGGCCCGAAGGTCGACGGCCAATTTGTCGTCACGAGGGATGACCCGGAACGGCGTCCCCGACGGGACATTGAAAGAAGCCGTACCAGGATCGCGGCAGACGTGTCTGCTGCCGTCATATCGCGCACAATCTCCGGTGAAGATGTCAAAGCGTCCGGGACCGCGGATTTTGGAACCGACGTCTCCGACAACGAAGCAGCCATCCACCGGCTGGCCGTTCTGGGGGCAGAGCTTTCCGCGGAACGCGGGAATGTAGATGACAGTCCCAGTCTTGTACTCAGCCGGATCGGCCGCAACCGTCACACATGGAAAGAGCGCGTTTGTCGCGTTGAACGCATTCTTTCCGCTGCCTTGGCCGAAGACGGTCGGAATTTGCGTAAGATCGTAAACACGGCCCGACGGACCACCGGCGTTGTACAATTTATTGCCGACGATGCAGCTACCCTCCATCTTCAGGCAGTTGTCGCGATCCTCAGGTCGCAGACCACCATCCGGTCCTGCAGGAAACACCGGGGTAAAATATTGCGTGGTTCTGGTGGTGCGCTCTTCGCCAAAACTCTCCGCATGCTGCGCGATCCGCTTACAGGCGGGCGCTTCGAAGCGCGGCAGGTCCCGTTTTTCCGGCGCGATACTGGCGATGGGTGTTGGCGCCTGAGGCTTCTCGACTGGCTTCTCGGGCGCACAGGCCGTCAAACCCATCACCGTCATCACAGCCGCCATACCGCGCATGATGCCCCTCCTCAGGATGGCTTTCGGATCGTTCGCCATCGAGAATAGCAACTTTTGCGTGCAAAATGCAAGCGCGCGGCGGAAAAGCTGTCATCCGGCAGGCCTCCACGATGCGCTGCTCTCAACGGCGCCCCCTCACCCCAACTCCTTCTCGTACTCCGCCGGCTTGAAGCCGACGAGGAGGGTGGGGCCGGATTCGAGGACGGGGCGTTTGATCATCGAGGGGTGGGCGAGCATCAGGGCGATGGCCTTGTCTTCGGTGAGGTCGGCGCGGTCGGCGTCCGGCAGCTTGCGGAAGGTGGTGCCGGCCTTGTTGAGGAGGGTCTCCCAGCCGACCGCCCTCGCCCAGTTCGCAAGCCTGTCGCGGTCGATGCCGGCGGCCTTGTAGTCGTGGAAGGCATAAGCGATGCCGTGGCCGTCGAGCCAGGCGCGGGCCTTCTTCATGGTGTCGCAGTTCTTGATGCCGTAGATCGTGATCGCGGTCATGTTCGCTCCGGGCGGCTGGTAAATTCAACGCCGCGTCTGCGTTCCAGTGACTTGAGCAGCTGGCGCGAAGGATATCTGTCTTGACTGACGGCCTGATCAGACCCGAATAGCCAGACTTTCCGCCCGCATCCGTCTTTGACAACGCACTGTCAATCCTATATAAAATAATGCCTACGCCATCCAGTTGGTAGCTGGTGGCGTAGGCGACGGTCTTTATATTCCCCACCCTTTTGGAAGGGGGATTGAGTTCCGTGGAGACAGGCACTTCTGAGGTGGTAGAGTTCAGAGAGTTGCCTCAAGTTATAATACTTCGATTCCTCGGAGGGCTTTCACCTTAAGGGTAGGTGATTAAGTCGGGCGTCCCCGGCTTAATCGTGCACCCCTCGCGGGCGCTGCCGACTACATCGGCCTAGGTCCGAGTGCAGCCGGGAGGTATAGTGGTGGAGGGTCCATAAATCCTCATTTCCCCCAGTGACTACACCACCGGGTGTGCTGCTCAGCTGCAGAAGTCAACTGAACACCCCCTCGTCCGGGGCATCAGCGCTTACCGGCGAAACTTCGTTTTCGCCGGGTTCAATGGCCTCCTTCGGATTGCCGTCCGGGGAGGCTTCTTCTTTTTGAGCCAAGGACCACATACGCCCATCAAGGAGAACTTGACCGCTGTCTTTCAAGCGCGACAGTGTCGTTGATATCGTGTTCGCCGTGGTATCCTGACGGTCTCGGACAAGCTCCAGAACGCCCTTGCTTTCAAGAGGTCCATGCAGGCCGAGAACCTCGACGATCAATTCGCCTATGGTTCGGCTTCTTTGGCCACGCGCAGGCGTCTCATCGTCGTCATCACCACCCAGCCGCTCAATTACGCGTTCTGCAACGCGGAGCTCATCAAGCTCCGCCTGCATTTGCAGTATCAACGCTTCCAGCTCGGCAATGCGGGAGCGTATCCTTACCGCATAAGATGGTCGGGCCACGGCTACCACTCCTAGAATCATAGACTGCTTCCACGCCTATAATGGGCGGAATGCCGTACATGTCAACGATAAATTTTGATCGCGCAATGTGTATGAGCACGAGACTGCGGTCACCAAGACAGCTGTTACGTTGCTACCGAAATCCACAGGCAACAACCGTCCCCAATGCGTGCGCCAGAGCGGCGGCCGGCTTACCCCCCTGCGGCCGGCGCGCGATCAGGCCACCAGCGGGGCGGTGACGGCGGCGGCCGCCTTCACGGCGTCGCCGGGGGCGAGTTGCACCATCAGGCCGCGCTGGCCGCCATTGATGATGACATAGGCCTCGCCCAGCGCCGCGGCCTCGATGGCGGTCGGCACCTTGCGCTTCTGGCCGAACGGGCTGATGCCGCCGACGCGGAAGCCGGTCAGGCGCTCGGCCGCGGCCGGCTTCATCATCTGCGCCGCCTTGCCGCCGAACGCCGCCGCCACCCGCTTCATGCTGAGTTCGCAATCGGACGGGATCACCGTGCAGGCGGGCTTGCCGTCGACCTCCACCATCAGCGTCTTCAGCACCCGGTGCGGCGGCTCGCCGATGGCCTCGGCGGCCTGCAGGCCGATGCGGTCCGCGCCCGGATCGTAATCGTAATGGTGGACGGAGAACGCCACGCCCGCCCGCGTCAGGGCCAGCGTCGCCTGGGTGCTGCTCGACATGCCTGCTCCATCGCCTCGAAGAGCGCTTTCTGGCCGGATCGGTTCGACCTCGTCGCAACAGGCTCTAAGGGAATAGGCCTGCTTGCGGCAAGGCCGTCCTCGCCGCGGCACGATGGCGCCGACAGAGGGGGCGGCGGGAAGGGCGCGGCCGGGAAATGCCGGAAAGCCGGACACGCCCGGAGCGTCGCGCGCGGGCCGCGGCACGGCGGGATTGCAACCGGCGCTTGACGCAGGCCCCTCCGAGGGGAAACAAACAGGCAGGGATTACCGGCCGCGAGAGCCGGAGCCATGGGGACGGAACCGGCGGGGCAACGCCTTTGCGCATTCTCATCGTCGAAGATGCCGAGGATCTTGGTGACGCTGTGGTGACGCGGTTGAGAGCGAGCGGCCACAGCGTGGAGTGGCTGCGCGACGGCGAGGCCGTGCTGGACTGGGCGCGCGACGGGGCGTTCGACGCCATCGTGCTCGACGTGATGCTGCCGGGCCGGGACGGCTTTTCCGTGCTGCGCGACCTGCGCGGCGCGGGGCTCGACACGCCGGTTCTGGTCGCCACCGCCCGCGCCGAGGTGAACGACAAGGTGGGCCTGCTCGATCTCGGCGCGGACGACTACATCGTCAAGCCGTTCGACCTGCGCGAGATGGAGGCGCGGCTCAGGGCCGTCTCCCGCCGCCCCACGGCGATGACGGCGAGCGCGATGCAGGTCGGCGATCTCGTCATCGACCTCGCCGCCCGCAGCGTCATGGTCGCCGGCCGGCCGGTGGAGTGCGGCCGGCGGGAGTTCAGCCTGCTCGAAATTCTCATCGGCCGGCTCGGGCAGGTGGTGCCCAAGGACCGGCTGATGACGCAGCTGTTCGCGTTCGACGACGATGTGTCGATCAATGCCGTCGAGCTTCTGGTCTCGCGCCTGCGGCGCAAGCTCGAAGGCTCGCGTGTCGACATCGTCACGGTGCGCGGCACCGGCTACATGGCGCGGGCCAGTGACCGCCCCTGACGGATTGTCCGGCCCGGTGCCGGTGCGGGCGACCTCGATCCGCCGCCGCGTGCTCGGCCTCGCGCTGGTGGTGCTGGCGCTGGCGGCGGGCGCCGTGGCGCTGTTCCTGCGCGATTATGCCGGGCGCGCGGCCGACGAGGCCTTCGACCGGCTGCTGGCGGCCTCGGCGCTTTCCATCGCCGGCGCGGTGCAGGTGGAAGGCGGCCGCGTGGTGGTGGAACTGCCGATCGCCTCGCTCGCCATGCTCGGTTCCGACGGCGACCGGGTGTTCTATGTCGTCGAGCAGCCGAACGGCGCCTTCGTCACGGGCTACGACGATCTCGGCGCCGGCCTGCCGCCGGCTTCCGACGACGAGCCGGTGTTCGCCGACCGCAGCTATCGCGGCGAGCCGGTCAGGATCGCCACCATCGGCCGGCTGACCTCCGCCAGCGAGGCGGCGGGCTGGGTGACGATCCGCGTCGGCGAGACGCGGCTCGCCCGCAGCCGGCTCGCCGCCGAGATCTTCAACACCGCCGTGCTGCCGCTGGTCGGGCTGCTGGCGCTCTCGCTCGCGCTCGTCTGGCTCGGGGTTCAGCGCGCGTTCGCGCCGCTCGCCGATCTCGAGGCGGAGCTGCGGCGGCGGCCGTCGGAGGATCTCTCGCCGGTCTCCGTGCCGGTGCCGGTGGAGGTCGGCCATCTGGTGGAGGCGCTGAACGGCTTCATGCAGCGGCTCGACAGCATCATGCGCACGCTGAGCAGCGTTGTGGCCGATGCCGCCCACCAGGTGCGCACGCCGCTCGCCTCGTTGCGGGCGCAGGCCGAGGTGGCGCTCGACGAACGCGATTTCGACCGGCTCAGGGAGCGGGTGGTGAAGATCCACAACAACGCGGTGGTCGCCAGCGATTTGATCAACCAGCTCTTGATGGAAGCGATCGTGGCCCACCGCATCGAGACCCGCGAGGTGGCGCCGCTCGCGATCGGAACCGTGATCGACGACGTACTGCAGCGCCTCGACGCCAAGGCGGCGGCGCGCGTCGGGGTGACGATCGCAGACGGGGCGCGGGATCTTGTGGTGATGGGCGACCGGCTGGCGCTGCGGGAGATGCTGGGCAACCTCGTCGACAATGCCCTCGACTATACCGGCGGCCCCGTGAGCATCACGGCCGATGCGACACCCGCCGGCATCCGCCTCGCCGTGTCCGACCGCGGCCCCGGCATCGCCGACGACGAGAAGGCGGCGGTGCTGGAACGCTTCCGGCGCGGGCGCAGCGGCGGCGCCCGACCCGGCAGCGGACTGGGGCTTTCCATCGTCCGCACCGTGGTGGAGGCCCATGGCGGCCGCATCGCCCTCCTCGACCGCGACGGCGGCGGGCTTGTGGCGCGCATCGACCTGAAGGCCGAGGCGCCTGCCCGCTTGGGCAGCCCGAAAGGCGGGCGCGGCGGACGGATGCTGGCGGCGATGGCGGCGGTCGCCGTTTTCGGGCTCGTCGCCTCCGGCGGACGGTCCGACGCGGGTGAGACCAGCCGCTATCCGGCGCCGCATCCCCCCGACGAGCACGGGCCGGTGCTGATGATCGCGGGCGCCACCAGCACGCCGCTGTTCGCGGCCTTCATCCACGATTTCCAGATCGTGCGCCCGGACGTCGCGGTGCTCTATGACGAGATCGAGACGCTGCCGCTCTACGAGGCGGTGGTGGCGGGAACCGTGCCGGAGGGAACGGACCTGATCATTTCCTCGGCGAGCGACCTGCAGGTGAAGCTTGCCAACGACGGCTTCGCGCGCGCCTACGAATCACCGCAGACCGAAGCGCTGCCGGCCTGGGCGCGCTGGCGCGATGAGGTGTTCGGCTTCACCTTCGAGCCGGCGGTGATCCTCTACAACCGCGCGCTGGTGCCCGAGGCGGACCGGCCGCGCTCGCATCTCGGCCTGATCCGGCTTCTGGAGAGCGACCCGGACCGGTTTCGCGGCCGGGTCGGCACCTACGACATCGCGGCGAGCGGCGTCGGCCAGATGCTGGCGGCGCAGGACGCGGTGATCTCGTCGAACTTCTGGCGTCTCGCCCATGCCCTCGGGCAGGTCGACGTCAGGCTCAGCGGATCGAGCCCGGAGCTGATCGACCTCGTCTCCGACGGCGGGCTCGCCCTCGCCTACAACGTGCTCGGCTCCTATGCCTTCGCCCGGCAGGCGGACGATCCCCGGTTCGGCATCGTGATCCCCGACGACTATGCCCTGGTGCTGACCCGCACGGCGCTGATCCCGCGTACCGCCAACGACCCGCGGCTCGCCGAGGCCTTCCTCGACTATCTGCTGTCGCCGCGCGGGCAGGCGATCGCGGCCGGAACAACCGCGCTCGGCGCCGTCGTGCCCGGCAGCCACGGCCAGTGGACGGCGGAGCGGATCGCCGAGGAGGCGAGCGGCATCATCCAGCCGGTCGCGCTCGGGCCGGCGCTGCTCGTCGGCCTCGACCAGGAACGCAAGGGACGGCTCTACGAGGCGTGGGGCAAGCTGGTCGCCGGGCCCTGACGCGCCCTGAACTCCGGCAGCCGGCCGCTGCACCGGACGCCGCCTTGGCGATGACAGGTCGCCGACAGAAAGCCTCGCTATCCTCAGCTGTAACGGGCGGAGAACACGCCCGGACGACACCGGGAGGATGAGGCCCTGCCCCCTGGAGCAAGCAGGATCGGGTGACCCGATCGGACGCGCTCCGGACCGGCAGGCACGGCCGCCGACATGCGCCGACGAACGCACGGGATGATGCGGGCGGGCTGAGCCCGGCCACCCCCGTTCTGCGCCACACCTCCCCCTTGAGACGAGATCCGCCGGAAGGCCGGGCCGAGACCCCGCGGCCTGCCGGTGCGCGTTCGCCGCCGACAACGAAAACAGGGACGGAGGAAATTTCATGACCCGCGCCATCACCAAGCGCCTGACCATCGTGGCGGCCCTCGCCGGGCTGCTCGCCGCACCCGGCCTCGCCGCCGCGGCGGACTACAAGATCATGGCGCCCGCGGCGCCCGGCGGCGGCTGGGACCAGACCGCCCGCTCGATGCAGACCGCGATGCAGGACGAGAAGATCGCCGGCAGCGTGCAGGTCATCAATGTGCCCGGCGCCGGCGGCACCATCGGCCTCGCCCAGTTCGCCAACCAGTCGAAGGGCGACGCGACGTCGCTGATCGTCGCCGGCTATGTGATGGTGGGCGCGATCCTCACCAACAAGTCCGCCGTGACGCTCGACGCCATCACCCCGATCGCCCGGCTCACGGGCGAATACGAGGCGCTGGTGGTGCCGGCGGCCTCGCCGATCAAGACGATGCAGGACCTCGTCGACAAGCTGAAGGCCGATCCGGGCTCCGTCTCGTGGGCCGGCGGCTCGGCGGGCGGCACGGACCATATCGCGGCGGGCCTGATCGCCAAGGCGGTCGGCGTCGACCCGACCAAGGTCAACTACATCGCGTTTTCCGGCGGCGGCGAGGCGCTGGCGGCGATCCTCGGCGGGCAGGTGACCGTCGGCATCTCCGGCTATGGCGAGTTCGAATCCCAGGTGCAGGCCGGCGCGCTCCGGCTGATCGGCGTCACCAGTGCCGAACCGCTGCCGGGCGTCGACGCGCCGACGCTGAAGCAGGCCGGCGTCGACGTGGTGGTGCAGAACTGGCGCATGGTCGCCGCCGCCCCCGGCATCACCGACGAGCAGCGCGCCGCCATCGTCGCCGACATCGAGAAGATGGCGAAGTCCAAGACCTGGCAGGACACGCTGAAGACCAAGGGCTGGCAGGACACCTTCCTCGCCGGACCGGAGTTCGAGAAGCAGCTGGCGGACGATCAGGCCGCCACCGCCACCATCCTGAAGGACATCGGGCTGGTGCAATGAGCGACGCCAGCAACGCACCGGCGCACCGGCCAGACTGGCCGGTGCTGGGGATCGCGGCGGCGCTCGCCGCCATCGCCGCCATCGTCCTGTGGGAGACGGCGCACATGAGCGGTGCGGGCAGCTATGCCCGCATCGGCCCGGCGGCCTTTCCCTACGCGGTCGCGGGCGGCCTCGCCGTGCTCGCGGTCCTGACCGCGGTCGCCGGCATCCGCGGCTCCTTCCCGGCGCGGGAGCACGACGAATTCGGGCCGATGGCCTGGATCGTCGGCGGCCTCGTGGGGCAGATGCTGCTGCTCAACACCGCCGGCTTCTCGATCGCGACCGCGGTGCTGTTCGCCGGCACCACGCGCGGGTTCGGACGCGGACCGCTGTGGCTGACCTTCGCGGTCGGGTTCGGGCTGTCGCTCGTGCTTTGGCTGATCTTCGCGCGCGGCCTCCAGCTCTCGCTGCCGGCCGGCCCCATCGAACGCCTTTTCGGCTGAGGCAACGCCCATGGACACCTTCGGCCTGCTCTTCGACGGCATCCTGGTCGCGCTCCAGCCCGTCAACCTGCTCTACGCGCTGATCGGGGTGACGCTCGGCACCGCCGTCGGCGTGCTGCCCGGCATCGGGCCGGCGCTGACGGTCGCGCTGCTGCTGCCCGTCACCTACAAGCTCGACCCCGCCGGCTCGCTCATCATGTTCGCGGGCATCTACTACGGTGGCATGTATGGCGGCTCGACCACGTCGATCCTGCTCAACACGCCCGGGGAAAGCGCCTCGATCGTCACGGCGCTCGAGGGCAACAAGATGGCCCGGGCCGGACGCGGCGGCCCGGCGCTCGCCACCGCCGCCATCGGCTCGTTCGTGGCCGGGCTGATCGCCACCATCGGGCTCGCCTTCATCGCGCCCTGGGTGGTGAAGTTCGCCCTCTCGTTCGGCCCGGCGGATTACTTCGCGCTGATGGTGCTCGCCTTCATGACGGTTTCGGCCGCCTTCGGCGATTCCACCCTGCGCGGCCTGACCTCGCTCGGCCTCGGGCTGACGCTCGGGCTGATCGGCATCGACCTGCAGACGGGACAGGCGCGGCTGGCGTTCGGCGTGCCGGACCTGCTCGACGGCGTCGAGGTGACGACGCTCGCGGTCGCGCTGTTCGCCATCGGCGAGAGCCTCAGCGTCGCCGCCGCCGGCAAGCGCGCGCCGGACAAGATCGAACCGGTCAAGGGCTCGATCTGGATGAACCGCGAGGACTGGAAGCGGTCGTGGAAGCCGTGGCTGCGCGGCACGGTGATCGGCTTTCCCATCGGCGCCATGCCGGCGGGCGGAGCGGAGATCGGCACCTTCCTGTCCTATGCGACCGAACAGCGGCTGACGAAGCACCCGGAGGAGTTCGGCCACGGCGCCATCGAGGGCGTCGCGGGGCCCGAGGCGGCCAACAACGCCTCGGCGGCCGGCACGCTGGTGCCGCTGCTCACCCTCGGCCTGCCGACCACGGCGACGGCGGCGATCATGCTGGCGGGCTTCCAGCAATATGGCCTGCAGCCCGGCCCGCTCTTGTTCACGACCTCGTCGCAGCTCGTCTGGGGCCTGATCGCGAGCCTGCTGATCGCCAACCTGATGCTGCTGGTGCTGAACCTGCCGCTGATCGGGCTCTGGGTGCGGCTGCTGTCGATCCCGCGGCCGTGGCTCTATGGCGGCATCCTGGTGTTCGCGAGCCTCGGCACCATCGGCGCCAACCCATCCGTGTTCGAACTCGGCATGTTGCTGGCGTTCGGCCTGCTGGGCTTCGTTCTGCGGCGGTTCCACTATCCGATCGCGCCGGTGGTGGTCGGCCTCATCCTCGGCCCGATGGCCGAGCAGCAACTGAGGCGCGCCCTTGCCATCAGCCAGGGCGATCCGACGGTGCTCGTGACCTCGCCGATCGCGGCCGTGATCCTCGCGCTCGCGGCGGCGGCGATCATCGTGCCGCTGATCCTGCGAGCCCGTGGACGCGGGGCGGTGCTGTCGCAGCTCGCGGCCGACGAGGACTGATCCGATCGGCGTTTCACCGCCACGGCCCGCCGCCTCCCCGGGCGGGCGGGCCTTTTTTCATGCGGGATCACAGGCCGGATGAAATCGGCCGCCGGGGATGCGCTCGGCGGTTTGCATCGCCGGCATTCGGTGGCAGCTTCGCGGGCTTAGAGAGTGCTTTCCGATCGGATGGAATCATCCGATCGACACGAAATCACTCCAGATTCAAAAGCTTGAGCATATCCTGGTCGTTCAGATCGGTTCGATTTGAACGGGACATGCTCAGGGAAACCTGCGAGCGTGCCCCCATGAGCCTCGAATCGGTCCGCGCCTTCCTCGCCGAGAAGGCCCCCGACATCGCCGTGATCGTCACGGAAGCCTCCAGCGCCACCGTCGCCGACGCGGCCGCCGCCCACGGCGTCGAATCGGCGCAGATCGCCAAGACGCTGTCGCTCAGAGTCGGCGACCGGGTGGTGCTGGTGGTCGCGCGCGGCGACGCCCGCCTCGACAACAGGAAGGTGAAGGCGGCCTTCGGCGCCAAGCCAAGGATGCTCGACGCCGAGGAGGTGGCGGCGCTGACCGGCCATCCGGTCGGAGGGGTGTGCCCGTTCGGGCTCGCGACGCCGCTCGACATCTATTGCGACGTCTCGCTCAAGGCGTTCGACGAGGTGGTGCCCGCCGCCGGCTCCACCAACAGCGCGCTCAGGATCGCCCCGGCGCGGATGGCGGAGATCACCGGCGCGGCGTGGATCGACGTCTGCAGGCTCGCCGGCGATCCCGCCTGAACGCGGGCAGCGCCAGCCCCGTCTCAGGCTGGCGCCATCTCAACCTCACACCGTCTCAATTGACGACGTTGCGCTTCTCGCCGCGCTGGAAGGCGTCGATGATGTCGACGAGCTGGTCGGCGAGGCTCTGGATCGCCTCGCGGCTCGCCCATGCCACATGCGGGGTGAGGATGAAGTTCGGCAGGTCGAGCAGCCCCATCAGCGGGTGGTCGGCCGGCGGCGGCTCCGCGGTCGCGACGTCGAAGCCCGCGCCGCCGATCTGGCCGGAGCGCAGCGCCTCGCCGAGGGCGACCTCGTCGACGAGCCCGCCGCGCCCGGTGTTGATGAGGAGCGGCCGGCGCTCCATCAGCGCGAATTCGGCCGCGCCGATCATGTTGCGCGTCGCCGGGCGCAGCGGCGCGTGCAGGGTGATGATGTCGCTCGTCCGCAGCAGGTCCTCGAACGGGGTGTAGAGCGAACCCATGCCGGTGCGGCCCTTGTGGGCGGCGAACAGCACCTTCATGCCGAGCGCCTCGCCGACGCGGGCGACCGAGCGGCCGAGCGAACCGTCGCCGATGATGCCGAGGGTGGAGCCGGCGAGATCGCGGATCGGATAGTCGAAGAAGCAGAACTGGCCGGCTTCCTGCCAGCGGCCGCGCCGAACCGCCTCCAGATAGGCGGTGATCGAGCGGCGCAGTGCGAAGATCAGCGCGAAGGTGTGCTCCGGCACGGTGTGAACGGCGTAGCCGCGAATGTTGGAAACCGTGATGCCGCGTGCGGTGCAGGCGGCGAGGTCGATCACGTCGGTGCCGGTGGCGGCGACCGCGATCAGCTTCAGCCGGGCGGCACCTTCGAGCGCATCGGCACGCACGGGCACCTTGTTGGTGACCACGATGTCGGCATCGGCGATGCGCGCCGCCACCTCGTCGCGGGCGGTGCGCTGGTAGACGACGAGCTCATGCGGGAAGGCCTGCGGCCGCAGGACCGTTTCCGGCGAGATGGTCTCGCGGTCGAGCATGACGACGCGGAGCGGGCGGGCGGCGGTCTCGGTCATAGCGGCCTCGATCATGGCGGTCTTGGTTATGGCGGCCCCTTCGGCATGGGGCCGGACGGCGGCGGGGTTCCGCCGTTCTAGACCATATCCCGCCCGGACCGAAGCGACCTGATCGCCGGGACCGGCCTCAGCTTTCGCGGAACGCCCGCTCGATCTGGTCGTGCAACGGCTTGATCAGATAGGACAGCACGGTGCGGTCGTCGGTGCGGATGAACACCTCGACCGGCATGCCCGCGACGAGCTTGAGGTCGCCGAGCTTCTTGAGCTGGTCGGGCGGGATCGAGATGCGGACCGAGAAATAGGCGCTGCCGTTCTTCGGATTCTCGATGAGATCGGGGGAGACGCGCTCCACGCGGCCCTCGATTTCCGGCGTGGTGCGCATGTTGAACGCGGTGAAGCGCAGGTTGGCCGGCAGGCCGCCGCGAATCTGGTCGATGTCCTGGGGCGCGATCTTGGCATCGACGCTGAGCGCGTCGGAGGTCGGCACGATCAGCATCATCTGCTCGCCCGCCCCGACCACGCCGCCGACGGTGTGGACGGAGAGCTCGTGGACGATGCCGTCCTGGGGCGCGCGGATGTCGATTCGCGACAGTTCGTCCTTCGCCGCGATGCGCTGCTCGACGAGCTTGCTGATTTCGGAGCGCACGTCCGACAGCTCCTTGGCGACGTCCGAGCGCATGTCCTGGTCGACCTGGATGGTCTGGAGGTTGATCTCGGCGATCTTGCCCTTGGCGGTGGCGATGGAGGCGATTAGGTCGCCGCGCTCGCCCTGGATCCGGGCCTGATCGCGCTGCAGCGACACCACGCGGGTGAACTGGACCAGCCGCTGCTTCCACAGCGACTGCACGCCTTCCAGTTCCTGGCTGATCAGATCGAGTTCGCGGTCCTTGGCCTCACTCTGCTCCTCGAGGCCGACGATCTGCTGCTCGAGCTGGGCGACGCGCTCGGCGAGCTGCGCCTTCTGGCCTTCGCGGGCGGAGCGTCGCAGCTCGAACAGCTTGGTTTCGGAGGCGATCAGCCGCGCGACCTCGGGCTCGTTCGCCCGGCTGGTGAGGCTTTCGGGGAAGGTGATGGTGTCCGCGCCCTCGCGCTCCGCCTCGAGCCGGGCCTGCCGGGCCAGCATCTCGTCCAGATTCTTGCTGACGAGGGCGAGCTGCGCCTTCGCCTTGGTGTCGTCGAGGCGCACGATCACCTCGCCGGCGGTGACGTGATCGCCGTCGTCGACATTGAGCGCCGCCACGACGCCGCCGGTCGGGTGCTGCACCTTCTTGACGTTGGAGTTCACCACCAGCACGCCCTCGGCGATGATGGCGCCTGAGATTTCCGTCGCCGTCGCCCACCCGCCGACGCCGAACACCAGCAGCACCATCAGCACGCCGCCGATGACGCCGTGGCGGCGCAGAGAACGGCGGGCCGGGCTCGCGCCGGGGGCCGGATTGCCGCCGCGGGCCGGATTGCCGGATGTCGCCTTGCCTGATCTCGCCATGGCTCAGCCCTCCTTCTTCGGCTCGGACACGACCTGGAAGATCGCCGGGGAGGCTGCGCCCGCGGTCGCCGTGATGCTTCCCGACATCCCCGCCGACATTCCAGCCGACATGCCACCGGACATACCACCGGTCATGCCGCCCGCAACACCGCCCTGGGCGGGACGGACAGCGGCGGCGCCGGCGGGCGCCGGGCGCTGCGGCATCGGATGCGGGGGCGGCGCCGGGCGGATGCCGGCGCGCAGCTTGGCCAGCACCTCGTCGCGGGGGCCGAAGATCTGCTGCCGGCCTTCGGACAGCACCAGCATGTGGTCGACCTCGGACAGCGCGCTCGGTCGGTGGGCACCGATCACCACGATGCCGCCGCGCGCGCGCACCGAGGCGATGGCGCGCACCAGCGCTTCCTCGCCGGCGCTGTCGAGGTGGGCGTTCGGCTCGTCCAGCACCACGAGGAAGGGATCGCGATAGAGCGCGCGGGCGAGCCCGACGCGCTGGCGCTGGCCGCCGGACAGCGCCTCGCCGCCTTCGCCGACCGGGGTGTCGTAGCCCTGGGGCAGGCGCACGATGAGATCGTGGACCCCGGCCGCCTTGGCGGCGGCGACCACGGCCTCGGCATCCGGGGTCTCGTCGAAGCGGGCGATGTTCTCCGCCACCGTGCCGTCGAACAGCACCACGTCCTGAGGCAGGTAGCCGACATGGCGGCCGAGGGAATCGGGCGACCACTGGTCGAGGGCGGCGCCGTCGATGCGGACCTTGCCGGCGACCGGACGCCAGATGCCGACAAGGGCGCGCGCCAGCGTCGACTTGCCCGATCCGCTCGGCCCGATCACGCCGAGGCCGGAGCCGGCCTTGAGGCCGAACGCGATCTCGTGCAGCACGATGGCGCGGCCGCCGGTCGGGACGACCGAAATGCCTTCGACGGCGAGCGAGGCCTGCGGCGCCGGCAGGGCGAGCGGCTCCTCGCGCTCCGGGAAGGCGGCCAGCAGATCGTTGAGACGCCGCCACGACAGGCGCGCAGCCTGGAAGTTCTTCCAGTTCGCCACCGCGAGTTCCACGGGCGCGAGCGAGCGCGCCGACAGGATCGAGCTCGCGATGATGATGCCGGCCGTGGCGTCCTGGCGGATGACGAGGAAGGCGCCGACGGCGAGCACGCCGGACTGCACCATCATCCGCATTACCTTGGAGAACGAGCCGAAGCCGCCGGAGACGTCGGACGCCTTCTGGTGGGAGCGCATGTAGTCCGCGTTGATCCGGCTCCACAGCCGCTCGATGCGCCCGCCCATGCCGAGCGCGTGGACGGTTTCGGCATTGCGGCGGGCGGCCTCGGCGAGGCTGGCGCGGCGGCCGGCGAAGCGCACGGCATCGCGCATCGGCGTGCGCGTCATCACCTCGGTCAGGATGGTGGTGACGATGAGGATGAGCGCGCCGACCAGCGCGGCGATGCCGATCAGGGGATGGAACAGGAAGCAGATGCCGACATAGAGCGGCATCCACGGCAGGTCGAACAGCGCCACCGGACCGCCGGAGGAGATGAAGGAGCGGATCTGGTCGGCGTCGCGGAGCGCCGCCCCGGCCTCGCTTCCCTTGGCGACGAGCGGCGCGCGCATCATCGCCTGGAACATCGGGCCGGAGACGCTCTCGTCGAACACCCCGCCGATCCGCACCAGCATCCGCCCGCGGATGAGGTCGAGCACGCCCTGGAACGCGAACAGCATCGCCGCGAGCAGGCCGAGGCCGACGAGGGTCGGCACGCTGCGGCTCGGCAGCACCCGGTCGTAGACCTCCAGCATGAAGAACGAGCCGGTGAGGTAGAGGACGTTGATGACGCCGCTGAGGAGCGCGATGGAGACGAGCGCCGAGCGGCACGCCGTGAGCACCCTGCGCACCAGCGTTCCAACGGACCCGCCCTTCTGCGGGCCGGCAGGCGGCCGCCTCGACATGGAAAAGCTCATCGACATCCCCCCGGCGATATCCCGTCCGGATCGAGGCGAGCCGGACGGCAAGGATACGCTCAAGCGCCTGAATCTGGAGCACTTCCTTGTCGATCAGATGATGGCATCCGCTCGCAAGACACTCCAGGGACAGGAATGCCGGCCCCCCGCCGGGCATACCGCCGGCGGGATCATGCCCCGCGGATATGGCTTTCGGGAAGACATATTCACGCCCGCGCAACGGCGGGCGGCGGCCGAATCGCCGCACCGGCACTAGAGCATATCCCGTTCAGATCGAACCGTTCTGAACGACGAGGATATGCTCAACCCTTTGAATCTGGCGCGAATTCTTGTCGATCTGACGATTCCGTCAGATCGGAAAGCGCTCTAAGAGACCGCGCGGCTCAGACGGCCGGCGTCAGAAGGCGTGCGTCGCCCTCTTCGAGCCGCAGGCATGTCAGCCGGCCGCTCTGGTAGGCGCGGGTGTCGATATTGATGCGGTTGTGCAGAAACTCGGCCCGGCCCTGGGGGGTGTGGCCGTGGACGATCATCTTCTCGAACCGTTCGTCGGAATTGAGGAACGGCTCGCGGATCCAGATCAGGTCTTCCTCGGCCTGCAGGTGGAGCGGGATGCCGGGCCGGACGCCAGCGTGACAGAAGAAATAGTCGCCGATGACGTGAAAATGGGGAAGGCTGCTGAGGAAGGCGACATGGGAGGCCGGCACGCAGAGCGCGAAGGCGTCGCGGATCTGGCTGTAATCGCTGTCGCGGGTCACGAGCCGCGCGTCCATGCCGTAGGAGGCGATGGTCTCGATCGCCCCGAACGAGCCCCACTGGTCGAGCACGTCCGGATCGGACAGGAAATCGAGCATCACCTGCTCGTGGTTGCCCCTGAGAGGGACGATCTCGGTCGGGAACTGTCTCCGGCTGAGCGTTTCGATCACCTGCGCCGAGGCCGGGCCGCGATCCACATAATCGCCGAGCAGAACCGTGGTCGCCTTGAGGTCGGGCGAGGCGGCGACATCGGCGGCGATGAGGTCCGCGACCTCGGCCAGAAGGTCGGCCCGGCCGTGGATGTCGCCGATGGCGTAGACGACCTCGCCGGGCGGCACATGCGCGGACGGAGCGGGCACGGCATCGGCAGACTTCCGCTTCAGCAGACGGAAAACGTTCCTGATCATGTTCCGTTACGCAATGCGCTTCCCAGCACTCTCACCCGCGGCCGGCCGCTCCCGGCAGCCTTCGTGCCCGCAGCCCGGACGTCCGGCCGTGCTGGCGGAAAAACGAACACGCATTATCGCCGCTATCCCGATTGCGCAAACGCGGACATAGACGGATCCGGGGGGTCGCCGCGCGGCAGAATCTCTATCGATCACGAAAATGTGATCGATAGCGCCGGCATGAGCCCTACGAAAAAAGACCGGTCGCGGGTGCGACCGGTCTTACGATGCTCTTCGACTGCCAGCGGCGGCGCGCGATGCGCGCCGGCTTCAGTTTCAGACCGCTTCCTTGCTCAGACCGCTTCCTTGGCGCGTTCGGCGCGCTTGCGGTCGTTGGGGTCGAGGATCGCCTTGCGCAGGCGGATCGAGGCGGGGGTCACCTCGACGAGTTCGTCGTCCTGGATGTAGGCGAGCGCGCGCTCCAGCGTCATGCGGATCGGCGGCGTCAGGATCATCATCTCGTCCTTGCCGCTCGAGCGCACGTTGGAGAGCTTCTTGCCCTTCAGCACGTTGACCTCGAGGTCGTTGCCGCGGGTGTGCTCGCCGACGATCATGCCCTCGTAGACCTTCCAGCCCGGCTCGATCATCATCGGGCCGCGATCTTCGAGGTTCCACAGCGCGTAGGCCACCGCCTCGCCGGCCGAGTTGGAGATCAGCGCGCCGGTGCGCCGGCCGGGGATCTCGCCCTTATGCGGCGCGTAGGCGTGGAACAGCCGGTTGAACACGGCGGTGCCGCGGGTATCCGACAGAAGTTCCGACTGGTATCCGATGAGACCGCGCGTCGGGGCATGGAACACGAGGCGCATGCGCCCGCCGCCCGAAGGCCGCATCTCGATCATATCGGCGCGGCGCTCGGACAGCTTCGACACCACGGCGCCGGCATGTTCCTCATCGACGTCGATGATGACTTCCTCGATCGGCTCCAGCAGGTTGCCGTTCTCGTCGCGCTCGAACACCACGCGGGGACGGCCAACGGTCAGCTCGAAGCCCTCGCGGCGCATGGTCTCGATGAGGATGGCGAGCTGGAGTTCGCCGCGGCCGGCGACCTCGTAGGAATCCTTGTCGCGGCCTTCGGAAATCTTGAGCGCGACGTTGCCCTCGGCTTCCTTCATGAGGCGGTCGCGAATGACGCGGCTCTGCACCTTGTCGCCTTCGGTGCCGGCGAGCGGACCGTCGTTGATGCGGAAGGTCATGGACAGGGTCGGCGGATCGATCGGCTGGGCGGGCAGCGCCTCGGCAACCGAGGGATCGCACAGCGTATCGGCCACCGTCGCGGTGGAGAGTCCCGCCAGCGCGACGATGTCGCCGGCCGAGGCCTCCTCGACGGGAACGCGCTCAAGGCCGCGGAAGCCGAGCACCTGGGTGGCGCGACCGTTCTCGATCAGCTTGCCGTCGCGGGTCATCGCCTTGATGGCCTGGTTCGGCTTGATGGTGCCGGAGGTGATGCGGCCGGTCAGGATGCGGCCGAGATAGGGATTCGATTCCACCGTGGTCGCCAGCAGGCGGAACGGGCCTTCCTCGACATGCGGCGGCGGAACGTGGCGGATGACGAGATCGAGCAGCGGGCCGACATTCTCCTTCGGACCGTCCGGAGCATCCGCCATCCAGCCTTCCTTGGCCGAGCCGTAGAGCACCGGGAAGTCGAGCTGCTCGGGCGTCGCCTCAAGAGCGGCGAACAGATCGAAGATCTCGTTCAGCACTTCGTCGATGCGGGCGTCCGCCTTGTCGACCTTGTTGATCGCCACGATCGGGCGAAGACCGATCTTCAGGGCCTTCGACAACACGAACTTGGTCTGCGGCATCGGCCCTTCGGCCGCATCCACGAGGATGATGGCGCCGTCCACCATGTTCAGGATGCGCTCGACCTCGCCGCCGAAATCGGCGTGGCCGGGGGTGTCGACGATGTTGATCCGGGTCTCTTCCCAGAACACCGACGTCACCTTGGCGAGAATGGTGATGCCGCGCTCGCGTTCCAGATCGTTGGAATCCATCGCCCGCTCGGCGACGCGCTGGTTGTCGCGGAACGTACCGGACTGCTGCAGGAGCTTGTCGACCAGAGTGGTCTTGCCGTGGTCGACGTGAGCGATGATGGCGATGTTGCGCAGGTTCATTGGAAGCACCAAAAAGCGGGCGTAGCTCAGCCGCGCCCGCTTGTCCTCGTTTCGCGGCGCAATATAACCATCGCCGGGCGAAGGGCAAGGGCTTGTGCGGCGCACCGGTTCATCAGGCCATGCAATCCTCGCGCCGGAGGGTTGCACCCTTGTGACGACAGCAGTTTTTGACGTGGCTCATCGTAATTTGTAACAGTTCCTTATTATAGGCTTCGGATCCGCTCGGGACGAGCGGTCTCTCGACCGGCACGCGCCGGCAAACGGAAGGCATCATGACGACCTCCTCCGCCCGTGAAATGCCCCTGGGCTTTCTCTTGTCCGATGCCCAACGGCTGATCAGGAACCAGTTCGACGCGGCAGCGGAGGCCGCGGGTCTCGGCCTGACGGCGGGCGAGGCCCGCACCCTCGGTCACATCTCCAAGCTCGAAGGGCGGCGGCAGAGCGTGCTGGCCGAATACATGAACATCGATCCGATGACGCTCGTGTCCTATCTCGACCGGCTGGAGGCGGCCGGTCTCGTCGAGCGCCAGCCCGACCCGGCCGACCGGCGGGCGAAGATCGTGCGGCTGACGCCGAAGTCCGAGCCGGTGGTGCGCAAGATCCGCGAAGTCGGCCGCCAGGTGCGCGACCAGGCCACGGAAGGCCTCGACGACGACGATGTCGCCCGCTTCGTCGCCTACCTGACGCGGATGATCGAGAATCTCGGCGGCGACTCGTCCAAGATCGGCGACTGCAAGACCCCCCGGGCGTCGGCGACGCAACGGTCCTGAGCGTCCGTCCCGCCCCTGCGGGGGCCCAGCCCGCGCGCCGCGACGGCCCTTCAGCCGGGCGGATGCACGGAAATCCACCGGGAAGCGGCGTCTTGCACAGGCAGCACGAGAGACCCGCTTGACAGGTCGCATCCCGGCACACTAAATCCGCGTGCCTTCGGCGAAGGCGGGGCCGTAGCTCAGATGGGAGAGCGCTGCAATCGCACTGCAGAGGTCAGGGGTTCGATTCCCCTCGGCTCCACCAATTCCCCGATGCCGAAGGCCGTGACGATGTCCTTCCGTCACACGCTGAACACGCCGTCATAATCCCTTCCGCGACATGTTTTTGCCCGGGTCGAGGTCGGCCTGATCGTTTTCGGTCGCCGGTCTGATCGCGTTATACCGCCGCGGCCGAGGCAATCGCGTTCACCATTCCACCGGAACGGGATTGTCAGGCGCCAAGCCGCAGTGTCGAATGGCGGCCTTCACGTTTTCGAGGCCGCGATGTTCCGCCCTTCCTTCGCCTTTTCCATTCCGTTGCTGGCGGTTGGCCTGCTCATGTCTCCGCTCGCGCCATCGGCGGCGCCGGAGGCCGTCGCGGCCGAGGCCGCGCCGCAGAAGCGCGCGGCGCCGACGCCGCAGGAAGTCGCCTGGGCCTTTTCCGACGACGAAATCATCGACGGCTTCATGCGCACGGTGTTCGGCAGCGAAGGGCCGGAAGCCACCGTCGAGGCCAATGCGCAGGTTCACAAGTTCGCCGGGCCGATCAATGTGCGCATCGTCAGCCAGTCGCGCTTCGACGACCGTCGCGCGTTCGTGGTGAAATTCATCGACACCCTGCGCCGCACGGTGCCCAACCTGCCGATCCGCGTCACCAAATCGGCCGACAAAGCCAACATGACGGTCTATCTCGTCGATCGCAGCCAGTACCAGCCGATGGTCAAGGCCATCGTCGGCGAGCGGCCCGACGCGAGCTTCATGGAAGAGAACAACTGCTCCGCGCTCGCCAGCGGCGAATATTCCGGCGTGATCAACAAGGCGATCGTCTTCATCGTCGTCAACGAAGGCTATCGTGCCTTCCGGCACTGCATGGTCGAAGAGATCACCCAGAGTCTTGGCCCGGTGAACGACAGTTCGGAACTGCCCTATTCCATCTACAACGACTATTCCGACGTCGACGGTTTCGGCATCTTCGACTGGTTTATCGTGACCACGCTCTACGACAAGCGGATCAAGCCGGGCATGAGCGCCACGGCGGCGATGGAGGTGCTGCCCGCCGCCATCGCCGATGCCCGCAAGAAGCTCTACAAGCTCGTGGAGCGCAAGATCATCCCGCCCGGCGGCGTGCGCGCACCGCAATGAGCGGACCCGGCGCTGGCTGCTTTCCGGCCTGACGAAATCATCGGATCGACCAGAAATGATCGCGACACAGCGGCTTGATCATATCCTGCCGCTTGACCAGAGCCTGGCCGTTCAGAGCGAACCGATCGCGACGGGACATGCGCCAAAGCGCGATCGCGTTGCGGCGCGATTCGCAGCCCGCTGCTGACGGAACGGCTGAGGCGGCCTGGCGCCGCCTCGCCTATCGCCATCGCACCGGCCGATGGCCCCGCCGGGCCGGATCGCCGCCGGCGAGCCGCCGTCAGATCCAGCTGCTGTCGTCGCCGCCGCCGAGATCGCCGCCGGCGTCCCAGCCCTGATCCTGGCCGCCATCGTCCTGACCGGCATCGTAACCGGCATCCTGAACGTTCGGATCCTGGGCACCCGGGTCTTGAGCGCCCAGGTCTTGAGCGCCCGGGTCTTGAGCGCCCGGATCCTGCGCGTTGACATCGTTGCCCCACACGCCGCCGTCGCGGCCGGCGTCGGCCACCTGATCGCCCCCCGCGGAATCGCCCCAGGGCGAGGCCGCGGTCGGCTCCTCGATGATGGTTTCGTTGTTCACGACCTCCTCGGTCGGACTGGCACCGCCAAAGCCGGAGAACATCGAGCGCGCGGCATCGGCCAGAAGCGCGCCGCCGACGACGCCGAGCGCGATCTGCCCGGCACCGGAGAGGAAGCCGCCCATGCCCGACGACCGTCCGCCGAACGAGGGGACGCTGGTCGCCGGCCGCCCGTCGACGGAAGGTCCGCCGCTCCAGCCGGCAGGCCCCGCGGCGGAACCCATCCCCGGGTTCATGCCAGCGTTCATCCCGGTGTTCATGCCGGCGTTCATGCCGGAACCCGCGCCGAGGCGCGCGGCACCCTGATCGACCGGCTGGCTCGACACGGCATTGCGGCTCTGCGGCAGGCCGCCGGCCGCCGGCAGCGGGCCACGCGCGGCGGGCAGGTCGCCCGCCGTCCACGGCGCGAAGCTGCCGCCGCTCCGGTTGGCCGGCGAACCGGCCTCCTTCGCCGCCGCGATTTCCTTCTCAAGACCGGAGATGCGCGCCTCGGCGGACTTGAGCGCGTGATCCTGCACCACGATGGTCTGTGCCATCGCGTAGGCCGCGCCGGGATTGGCCGCCATGCGCTCGGCGATGAAACGCTCGGCCTCCGGATCGCGCGGGCCGTCGGCCCGGCCGAGGCGTTCGAACAGATCGGCGATCAACTGCTGTTCCTGGGGCGTCATGGCTGTGCTGCTCGCTTTCCTTATCCCGGCACGTCCGGCCGAAACCGAAGATAGGCATCCACCGTGGCAACCGCAGGACACTCGCAAAAATATGAGGGCGTCACCGAAAGGCGTCCTGCCGGCTTTCAGCCGGCGGGAACCGCCTCGCGCGCGGCGATCGCCACCTGGTTGAGACAGGCCGCCCAGATTTCTCCCGCGCGCTTCGCATGGAGGTGGTGGTTGCGCGGGTCGCGGCGGCGATAGAGATCGGCGACGGTGCCCGTCTCGGGATCGATCACCGCATCGGCGATGCACACGAACGGCAGCCCGCGCGCATCGGCACCCTGCCGCAGGCGCTCGTTGTAGGCGAGCGTCAGCCGGGTCCGCTCGGCGAGCGTGGTGGTCACCTCGCGCCTGAGATGCGCGACCTCGCCCCAGTCCTGGCCGTCGCGGATGGTTGGCACCGTCGCCCCGGTGACGACGAGGCTCGGATAGCCCGCCGCGAGGACGCGATCGACGAAGGCGAAATAGCTCGTGATCGAGACGTCCATCTGGTCTGCGACCGGCACGCCGTATTTCTCGGCCCGGTACCAGATGACGAAGCCGCAATCGACCTCGCCGAGCTGCATCACCGGAATGACGCCAGGTCGCGGCGGCAGCAGCGCCGCCTCGAACTGCCGCCGCGCGCCCGTGACGCTTTCAAGCTTGGTGAGGCCCATGGCGGTCGCGCCGCGCACCTCGTGAAACTCTGCCGGCCTGTCGATCAACCCGAGTTCCGCCGCCCTGCGGAACGCCGAAATGTGACTGTCGCCGAAGATCAGCCAACGCACATCCATCTCTCCCCCGAAAGATCTTCCCGGCTTAACCGCCGCCCCGCGGTTTGTTGCCGGTCCGCCCTTACTGTCGCGGCCGGAGATGCCGGCACGCAGACGCCTCGGCATGGTACAAGATACGGTGCCTATGCCGTCAACCCGTGTGAGCGATCTGTGCGCACCGGAACGGCTTTCCAGGCTGTGCGGTTGTTGAAGGCGCTCGCTTCCGAACGGCAGCGTGTGGCATTTTCCCCCCGGCAGCCCCACCTCTGGCGATCATGGCAGTTTTCGGCATCTCCTCCCCCGACCGTCGCCTGCGCCCGTCCGATCTGCTCGCACGGGTGCCGGGCGGCCTTGCCGCGCCGCCGGCCGGGGCGATGATCGACCCGGCGCGCGGCGTGGAGCTGGCGCTCGTCACCCACGGCCATTCCGATCACGCGCGCGCCGGTCACGACACCGTGGTCGCGACCGCCGAGACGCTGGCGATCATGGCGGCCCGGCTCGGCCGCACCTTCGCCCGCCGCACCGTCACCGCGCGCTATGGCGAGCCGATGCGGATCGGCGAGGCGACGGTGACGTTCTTCCCGGCCGGGCACGTGCTCGGCTCGGCGCAGATCCTGATCGAGGCCGGCGGGGCGCGGGCCGTGGTGTCGGGCGACTACAAGCGCCAGGCGGATCCGACCTGCCTGCCGTTCGAGGTGGTGCCCTGCGACCTGTTCGTGACCGAGGCCACCTTCGCGCTGCCGGTGTTCCGCCACCCGGAGGCCCGTGACGAGATCGCCAAGCTGCTGGCCTCGCAGGCGATGTTCCCCGAGCGCGCCCATCTGGTCGGGGCCTATACCCTCGGCAAGGCCCAGCGCGTGATCGCCGAGCTGCGCACCGCCGGCTACGACCGGCCGATCCACCTGCACGGCGCGATGGTGGCGATCTGCGCGCTCTACGAGGCGTTCGGAGTCGCGCTCGGCGACCTCAGGCCTGTCGACCTGAAGGCGCGAGACCCACTCGCCGGCGAGATCGTGCTCTGCCCGCCCCAGGCGGTGGGCGACCGCTGGGCGGGCCGGTTCGCCGATCCGGTTTCGGCATTCGCCAGCGGCTGGATGCGGGTGCGAGCCCACGCCCGGATGCGCGGCGTGGAGCTGCCGCTGGTCATCTCCGACCATGCCGACTGGGAAGACCTCTGCACCACCATCGTAGAGACCGGCGCGCGCGAGGTCTGGGTCACCCACGGCGAGGAAACGGCGCTGGTGCACTGGTGTACCGGCCGCGGCATCGATGCCACGCCGCTGCGCCTCGTCGACTACGGCCGGGAGGACGGCGAGGACGAGCTCCCGCCCCCGCCGTCCGGGGACGCCGGGGAGCCGGAGGCGACGCCGTGAACCGCTTCGCCCGCCTGCTCGACCAGCTGACATACCAGCCGCGCCGCAACGGCAAGCTGGCGCTGATCACCGCCTATCTCGCCGAGGCGCCGGACCCGGACCGGGGTTTCGCGCTCGCCGCGCTCACGGGCGCCCTGAGCTTCGCTCACGCCAAGCCGGGCGCGATCCGGGCGCTGGCCGCGGAAAAGCTGGACCCGGTGCTGTTCGCGCTCTCCTACGATTTCGTCGGCGACCTGTCGGAGACGGTGGCGCTGATGTGGCCGGCGCCGGCCCGGACGGACGGCGAGGCGGCGGCAAGGCCGGAGCCGCCGTCGCTCGCCGGGATCGTCGAGGGCCTCGCCACGACACCGCGGGCGGGCGTGCCGGCACTGCTCGATCACTGGCTCGCCGGGCTCGACGAGACCGGACGGTGGGCGCTTCTGAAGCTCGTCACCGGCGGATTGCGCGTCGGCGTCTCGGCGCGGCTCGCCAAGACCGCCGTAGCGCGGCTCGGCGCCGGTATCTCGCCGGACGAGGTGGAGGAGGTCTGGCACGGGCTGGAACCACCCTATGGCGCGCTGTTCGCCTGGCTGGAAGGCCGCGGCCCGCGCCCGGAGGCCTCCGACGGGGCGCCGTTTCGCTCGCCGATGCTCGCCCATGCCCTGGACGAGGCCGACTTCGCAACCCTCGATCCCGGGGCCTTCCGGGCCGAGTGGAAATGGGACGGGATCCGCGTGCAGGCGGTGGCGGGATCGGACGGCGGACGGCGGATCGCGCGGCTCTATTCCCGGTCCGGCGACGACATCTCGAACGCCTTTCCCGAGATCGTCGCGGCGCTCGATTTCGAGGGCGCCATCGACGGGGAGCTGCTGATCCGCCGCGAGGGTCGCGTCGCGCCGTTCTCGGTGCTGCAGCAGAGGCTCAACCGAAAGACGGTCACGCGCACGCTGATGCGCGATTTTCCGCCCATAATACGCGCCTATGATCTCCTGGCGCTCGGTGGAGAGGATCTTCGCGCGCTCCCATTCGAAGCCCGGCGCGCGCGGCTGGAAATGTTCGTCGCCGGCCTCGGCTCGGACATGATCGACCTCTCCCCGACGGTGCCGTTCGCCGACTGGCAGGCGCTCGCCGCCGCACGGGCGGACCCCACCTCCGCCGGGGCGGGCGTCGATGCCGGCGCAGTCGAGGGCGTGATGCTGAAGCGCGCCGACAGCCCCTATCTCGCCGGAAGGCCGAAGGGACCGTGGTTCAAGTGGAAGCGCGATCCGTTCAATGTCGACGCCGTGCTGATGTACGCCCAGCGCGGCCACGGCAAGCGCTCGTCGTTCTATTCGGACTATACCTTCGGCGTCTGGCGGGGCGACGAGCTGGTGCCGGTCGGCAAGGCCTATTTCGGCTTCACCGATGCCGAACTCGGCCAGATCGACCGATTCGTGCGCGAGAACACCGTCAACCGCTTCGGCCCGGTGCGGGAGGTGACCCACACCGCCGAGACCGGGCTCGTGTTCGAGGTGGCATTCGAGGGGCTGAACCGCTCGCCGCGTCACAAGGCGGGGCTCGCCATGCGCTTCCCCCGCATCGCCCGGCTGCGCTGGGACAAACGCCCTTCCGACGCCGACCGGATCGAGGCGCTGGAGGCGTTGCTGCCGCGCGGATAGGGCCGACTGAGGCTGAAATCCCGGTCACGCTCTGCTTTCCGCCGGTTCGTAAGTCGTTATGATGATCACGGGGCCAATCATAATCCGACGCGCGCCGCCGATGGCCTGCCCGAGACGCCGAAGGCGGCCCGAGCCGGAGCGGGAGGACGGCGCGCTTCCATGTCCGGAGGATCGCATGCCGACACCGCTCACCCTCGACGACGTCATCAACATCTTCACCTATATCGAGCGCATGGCGAAGCTGATGCAGCAGACGCGCAGCAACCTGACGGTGGCGAAGGACACCATTCTCTGGGTCGCGGCCGCGATGCACATTCCGGTCGAGCCGGAACCTCCCGCGCTGTCCAACACGGCCAAGGAGCGCAAGATGTTCTACAACGACGTCATCGCCGAGCGCGGGACGTTCGACCGCTATGCCTCGCGCACCCGATCGGTCACCAGGATCCCCGTGAACAACGACGATCTCGAACCGATGTTCTCGATGTTCCGCTATGCCGAGGCGCATTGCCAGACCGGCCATCCCGGCCCGAGCAAGATCCTCGCGATCCTTCACAAGAAGGGCTGGACCCACGAGCACATCAACGCCTACCCGATGTGGAAGCCCGCCATCGCGCCTTGGCGGGCGTGAGGGTGGGTTGGCGGGCGTGAGGATGCCGCGACGGGCGGGGCCGGCCGGGGATAACGGCGCCGGCCGCTTCGGTTTTGCCGCGCGATGGCATATGTAGGGCGCGAGATGCCGGCCGCCCGCCGGCCTTCGACCGCAGGAAAGGCTACGCCATGGCAGACGGCCCGCTCTCGCGCTTCCTCGGCGGATCGCCCGGTCGCGTGGCCCTTCAGCTTCTGGTGCTGTGCTTCGTGGTGGGCGTGATCCTGTCGGCCCTCGACATCCGCCCATGGGACATCTTCCAATGGCTGCGCCAGACGGTGCACGACATCGCCTCGATGGGCTTCGGGGCCGTGGAGCGGTTCGGGCAGTACCTGCTGCTCGGTGCCGTGATCGTGATCCCGGTGTGGCTGGTGCTGCGCATCCTCTCCTCGACGCGCCGCTGACGGCCGGCCGGGACGCGTCGGTCAGCCAGGAGCGATTTCTTGTCGATCTGATGGACTCATCAGATGGAGAAGAAATCGCTCCATATTCAAAGGCTTGAGCATATCCTTGTCGTTCAGATCCTTCGATCTGAACGGCTAATGCTCAAGCGCGGACCGGCGGAACACCCGGTGCGGCCTGAGCGGATGATCCGCCGCGAGATCGGGATGCAGGAAGTCCGCCGCCGGATCGTGCCGGAAGCCGAGGCGCCCGGCGGTCGCGGCGGAGCGCAGGTTGGGCCGGGCGACGAGGGCCACGAGATCCGCGGGCGCGCCGGCTGCAACGGCCGCGGTCAGGATCGCCGTCATCGCCTCGACGACATAGCCCCGCCCCCAGGCCGCGCGGCGCAGGCGCCACACCGCCTCGGTCGCCGGCGCGAGCGGCAGTGTCGGCCGCACCGGCTGCAATCCGGCAAGGCCCAGAAACGCACCGTCGCCGGTTTCGAACTGCCGACTTTCGACCTGCCCACCCTCGACCTGCCCACGCTCGAACTGCCGGCTTTCGACGAGCCAGATCCCCCAGCCGTTTTCGTCGAAATGCCCGGTGATGCGCGCCAGCACCGCGGCGTCATGGCGGGAGAGGCCCGGTCCGCCGAGCCAGGCGTTCACTTCGGGCTCGGCATTGAGCGCAGCGAGGCGGTCGATGTCGCCGGCTGTCCACGGCCGCAGCCGAAGACGTGGGGTCTCGATGATCATCGCCGCACCTCTCTGAAGCAGCCCATCGGACCCGGCGGTCCGGACCCCGACGCCGTGTGACAGACCGGTCTGAGCGGTCGCTCGCGCCTATCGTGCCTGGGAAGACGCGGACAGGAGCGGACGGCCGGCATCGATGCCGCCGAGGCAAGGCGGTTCGTTGGCGTCGAACCGCCGCTGCGCCTCGTCCAGATCGCCCTGGTGGTCCAGCGCCCAGTCATAGAGAGACAGGAACGGCGCCTGCAGCGTGCGCCCGAGCGGCGTGATGGAATAGACCACGGCGATCGGAGACGTCGTGGCGACGTGGCGCTCCACCAGCCCGTTTCTCTCCAGCCGCCGCAGTGTCTCCGTCAGCGCCTTCTGCGTAATCCCGCCCATCCGCCGCCGCAACGCGTTGAAGCGCTTCGGTTCCTCGCACAGAAAAGTGAGAACGAGGATAGACCACTTGTGAGCGATCTGCTCGAGCACCGGGCGCACGATCGGGATTGTCTCGACGACTTTTTGTTCTGTGTAAGCCATGCGGTTTCCTGCGATATACCTGGTCTATTCATGGTGCCTGATTGACACTTGGTACCGAAACTATACTTCAATGGCGGAAATGATCCACCTTTGGAGACAGCTTTGACACATCAACATTCGGACAAGCCGGGCGTTGCGATCGTGACCGGCGCTTCATCCGGGATCGGCAGGGTCTATGCCGATCGGCTGGCCGCGCGCGGCTACGATCTCGTGCTCGTCGCGCGCCGCGAAGAGCGCCTGCGGGACATCGCCGCCGATCTGCGCCAGCGCCACGCGGTGAACGCCGAGGTGCTGGCCGCCGACCTGTCGCGACCGGCCGGCGTGGCGGCGGTCGTGGAGCGACTGTCGGGCGACGCCTCGGTTTCCCTACTGGTGAACAATGCCGGCTTCTCGGCCCTGAAGCCACTGACGGACACGCCGGACAACGTCATCCTCGACATGATCGGCCTCAACGTCACCGCGCTGACGGTGCTCTCGAAGGCGGCGCTCGTCGCGTTCAAGGCGCGGAACGCGGGAACCCTCGTCAATGTAGGTTCCGGCGCGGGCTTCGCGCCCTACCCCGGAATCCCGGTCTATGGGTCCACCAAGGCCTATGTCTATCTGTTCACCCAGAGCCTGCAGAGCGAGGTCGAGGGGACGGCGGTGCGCGTGCAACTCGTGCTGCCGGGCGCCGTCATCTCGGAAGGCTGGGACGTGGCGGGCGGCGCCGCCCTCGAGCCTCTGCCGGAAGCGATCGTGATGACCACCGAGGACTGCGTCGATGCCGCCCTGGCGGGCCTCGATCTCGGCGAGCGCGTCACGTGCCCTTCGCTCCACGACGAAACGATCCTTCGTGACTACGAAGCGCTGACGGGAAGGCTGATGCAGTCGATGTTCGACGGCAAACCGGCAGCACGGTACAAGGCCGGCGGCTAGAGCCGGGCCGCCGTTCGGGGACCCCGATTCCCGGGGCGGGCGCACAGGAGCCGCGCCCGATCACAGATCCTCGATGCCGATCACGATGCGCTTGCCGAGTGCGCGGGCGGCCTCGTCAAGCCGCTCCAGTTTGGTGCGGCGGTCGGGGTCGAGGATGCGGCGCACTTCGGTCTCGGCGAGGCCAAGGCGCTCGGCGAGGTCCGTCTTGCGGATGCCCGCCGCGCGCCATGCCGCAATGACGACGAACTTCGCTGCCGCTGCCGGTGGCGGCGCGACCAGATGTTCGCCCGGCAGCGGCGCCGAGGCTGGCGGGAAATCCCGGTCCGCGATCGGATACGAGCCGAGCGCGACCTCCAGGGCATCGGCGGCCATTTCCAGGGCTTCGGCTTCGCTCCATGCGGAGGTGACGAGCTCGGGCACGTCACGGGCAAAGACCTGCAGCTTGCCGCCGGGGTCGCGTTCCAGGGCAACCGGATAGACGAAGGCGGGGCGCATCATCGTTGCTCCATGGTGTTCGAGGCCATGCAGAGAGGCGAAAACTACCCCTCATTTCCAAGGGGGAGTGATTCCGAGTTGATCGAGGCACCAAGTCGCCTTGAATTCAACGAGGTCGCTTTGAACCGTTGTGCTGAGATCTCCGCCCGAAACCCGGTCGTGCGATCCTCTTCCGACATCCTTCTCGACCTTGACCGCCCGTCCGTTCTTTATGGCGTGTTTTCGAAGGTCTCTGATAAGTCGCTCTCTGTCATCGGCCTCTGCTCCCGTTCAGATCGAGCCGGTCTGAACGACAAGGATATGCTCAAGGTTCTGAATCTGGAGCGATTTCTTGTCGATCGGACGTAGCCATCCGACCGGAAAGCGATCGGGCGCAAACGGCCGGTCCCCGCCACGCCATGACGCCGGGGACCCGTCCGGCATCGCGGACGGTTCGCACGGCCTCGACCGATTTCATCGAGATCGGAGCGCGGCCGGCCTACCACCGCGCGGCGGCGGTGGCGTCGTCGTCCTTCGCCTCGACCCAGCCGCCGGTGGTGCCGTCGGTGAGGTGCTCCTTCTTCCAGAAGGGCGCACGGGTCTTCAGATAGTCCATCATGAACTCGGCGGCGGCGAACGCGCCCTTGCGGTGCGCCGAGGCGGCGGCGACGGTGACGATGGCCTCGCCGGGCCGGATCAGGCCGTGGCGATGGACCACGACGATCCCCGTCACGGGCCAGCGCGTCGCGGCCTCGCGCGCGATGCGCACGATCTCGTCCTCGGCCATGCCGGGATAGTGGTCGAGCTCCAGCGCCGCGAGCCGGCCGCCCTCGTCGCGGCAATAGCCGGTGAAGCTGACGACCGCGCCGACATCGCCGCGCCCGCCGGCGAGCCGGTCGGCCTCGCGCGCCGGGTCGAACGGCTGCGGCTCGATGCGCACCTCGACGATCATCGCCTCGCCTCTCTTCCGGATATGATCAAGTCTTTGAATCGGGAGCGATTTCTTCGATCGGGCGAGCGCATCCGATCGATGCGCGTTCTAGCCGCCGGTCATCGGCGGGAAGAACGCGATCTCGCGGGCGGCGCCGATCGGGGCTTCCGGGGCGGCGTGGCGCCGGTCGATGGCGATGCGCACCACCTCCGGCCGGGCGAACGCGGCGGCGTAGTTCTCGCCGCGGCCGGACAGCCAGCCGATCAGGTCGGCGGCCGTCGCGATGCCGGCAGGGGGCTCGATCTCTTCTTCCGCGACGCCGATCCGCTCGCGGACCCAGGCGAAATAGACGGCCTTCACCATGACACCCCCCTCCCTGGATTCCCGCGTCCGCGGCTCAATCGACCAGATGGTCGATGCCGGCGCGGAAATAGTCCCACCCGGTATAGATCGTGAGGAGCGCCGACACCCACAACAGCACGAGGCCGATATCGGTGGTGTAGGGCATCAGCCGGTCGCCGGCCGGGCCGGCGAGGAGGACGCCGACGGCGACGAGCTGCATCGTGGTCTTCCACTTCGCCATGCGCGTCACCGGCACGCTGACACGCAGTTCCGCCAGGAACTCGCGCAGGCCGGACACCAGGATCTCGCGGCAGAGGATGACGATGGCCGCCACGATGCTGACACCGCTGATGGTGCCGTCCGCGGCCATCAGCAAAAGGCAGGTGGAGACCAGCAGCTTGTCGGCGATGGGGTCGAGCATGCGCCCGAGCGCCGATTGCTGCTGCCACGCGCGCGCCAGATAGCCGTCGAAGAAATCCGTGATCGCAGCGGCGATATAGATGCCGACCGCCACCCAGCGGCTTTCCAGGCTCGGCACGAAATAGAACAGCGTGACGAAGCCAACCGCAGCGATGCGCGCATAGGTCAGGATGTTCGGCAGGGAAAGCGCACTCGAGCGCCGCATGTCAGGTGCCTTTGAGCGTTGGCGCAGCGGACGGGGCGATCCCGGAGGCTGTCGTGAACCGGCCGAGACCGGTCGCCGCGATGGGTCCTGGAGGCTGAAGACGGATCGGGTGGTTCCGAGAAACCATAGCGCTCGCCCCGCCGTCAACCGCGGACAGCCCCGTAGCGACGCCCGTGTGCCGTTTTGGGCGGCATCGCGGGCTTGATCAACTCCCGGCTGCCGCCGATATAGAGGCCGCCGCGGCCGGCGCCGCCGTCGCGGGTGCGAAAGAGACAGAACGGGTTGCGACAGATGGACAGCGACATCCTGAACCGGAACGAGACGCCCGGCGCCGGGGGCGCCGAGACACGGCCGTTTGCGGCCGACGTTGCCCAGATCCTGAAGCTGATGGTGCACTCGGTCTATTCCGACCGCGACGTGTTCCTGCGCGAGCTGCTTTCGAACGCCGCCGACGCCTGCGAGAAGCTGCGCCACCTGTCGCTGATCGACGACACGCTGGCGGTCGGCGCCGAGCCGTTCGGCATCGTCATTGAGGTCGACGGCGACAACGGCACCCTTGCGGTGATCGACAACGGCATCGGCATGAGCCGCGAGGAACTGACCGAGAATCTCGGCACCATCGCCCGCTCCGGCACCCGCGCCTTCGTGGAAGCGCTTTCCAAGAAGGAGGACGGCAGCGCGCTGATCGGCCAGTTCGGCGTCGGCTTCTACGCCGCGTTCATGGTGGCGAAGGAGGTGGTGGTGACGAGCCGCCGCGCCGGCGCCGCCGAAGCCTGGACCTGGCGCTCCGACGGCGCGGGGACCTTCACCGTCGAGCCGGCCGGCGACGACGCCCCGGCGCGCGGCACCCGCGTGACGGTCGTGCTCGCGGACGACGCCCGCGACTATGCCGACGCCTTCCGCGTGGAGGAGGTGGTGCGCACCCACGCCGCGCACATTCCGGTGCCGATCGCCATCCGCACTGCCGGCAGCGCGGAAAGCCGCACCCTGGTCGACGGCACGGCGCTGTGGACCCGCTCGCGCTCGTCGGTGACGCCCGAGGAATATGCAGAATTCTTCAAGACGCTCGCCGGCGAGACCACCGATCCGGCGCTGACGGTGCATTACCGCGCCGAGGGCCGGCAGGACTATTCGGTGCTCGCCTTCGTGCCGGGCAGGACGCCGTTCGACCTGTTCAACCCCGACCGCAAGGGCAGGATGAAGCTCTATGTGCGGCGCGTGTTCATCACCGACGAAGCCGCGCTGCTGCCGGGCTGGCTGCGCTTCGTGCGCGGCGTGGTGGATTCGGAAGACCTGCCGCTCAACCTCTCCCGCGAGATGCTGCAGTCGAACCCGCTGATCGACGCCATCCGCAAGGGCCTGACCGGCCGCATCCTGACGGAGCTGGAGAAGCTGGCCGAGAACGACGCCGCGAGCTTCCTCAAGATCTGGGACGCCTTCGGCGCCGTCATCAAGGAAGGGCTCTACGAGGAGCCGGACCGGCGAGACGCCATCTTCAAGATCGCGCGGTTCCGCACCACGCGGGGCGAAGGCTGGCGCACGCTCGCCGAGATCCTGGCCGACAAGAAGGAAAACCAGACCGCCCTCTATTATGTGCTCGGCGAGAGCGAGGCCGCGGTGGCGACGAGCCCGCACCTGGAAGGCTACCGCGCCCGCGGCATCGAGGTGATGCTGCTGACCGACCCGGTGGACGCGTTCTGGGTGCAGACCGCGCTCGGCTACGAGGGCAAGCCGTTCCGCTCGGTGACGCAGGGCTCGGCCGACCTCGACCAGATCCCGCTCACGGCGCCGCAGGAGGGCGGCGAGGAGGCCAAGGCCGGCGACGTGGCGGCGCTCGTCGCCCTCGTCAAGCAGAGCCTCGGCGACAAGGTCAGCGACGTGCGGACCTCGGCCCGGCTCGCGACCAGCCCCGTCTGCCTCGTGGCACCGGAATTCGGACCCGACCGGCAGCTGGAAAAGCTGCTGTCGCGCTCCGGCGAGAAGATGCCGGGGCTGGCCCCGGTGCTGGAGCTCAACCCGCGCCATGCGGTGGTGAAGGCGCTGGCCGCCAAGGCCGCGGCAGGTGGGGCGGCGGCGGAGATCGAGACCAGCGCCCGGCTGCTGTTCGGACAGGCCCGCATTCTCGACGGCGAGGTGCCGGACGATCCGGCGGCGTTCTCCGAGGCGCTGTCGGCGCTGCTGGAGCGCAGCGTCGGCGCCTGACGGCGCGACCTCCCCGTCCGTTGCGAAACCGTGAACGGCCCGCCCCGCGGGCCGTTCTTTTGACCGGAAAGGTGAACCCTTCGTAAAGGTTTCGACGCCATCCTTAACCAAACGATGGCGGAGAACACGGGCGTGGCGGCAGGCCGGGGCAGACATGCGGGATCGCGCGGAAGCGGCGACCGGCCGGTGCCTTGCGGCGTTCGCCGCCGCCGGCACATGCCGGCGGGCGCGCTCGTCGCGGCGGGCATCGGGGCGACGCTCGCCGGGTTCGCCGCGCCGGGCGCGCGCGCCCAGGAACTGCGCGGCACCGTCACCATCGAAAGCGGCCAGACCTACACCAACGACGACCTGCTCGACGCCTCGGTGGTGAACGAGGGCACCTTCATCAACCGCAGCCGGGTCACCGGCACGGTGGAGAGTGCCGGCACGCTGTCGAACAGCGGCGAGATCGCGATGGCGGTCTCCAATTCCGGCGATGCGTCGAATGCCGGCACGGTCAACAGCAACGTCGCCAATTCCGGCATCTGGAACGGCACCGGCAGCATCAACGGCGACGTGACCAATTCCGGCACGTTCTCCGGCTCGCAGGGCATCGTCGGCAATGTCGCCAACACCGGCGCGTTCACCAATGGCGGCTCGATCGCCGGCACGGTGACCAACAGCGCGACGATGACCAATGCGGGCCTCGTCAACGGCGCGGTCTCCAATGCCGCCGGGGCGACCTTCGATCAGGAAGGCCAGATAAACGGCAACGTGACGAACGCGGGCACCTGGAGCGGCGAAGGCCAGGTCAACGGTGTCGTCACCAATTCCGGCACCTATGCGAACGGCGGCCAGATCACCGGCGGCGTCGTCAATTCAGGCGGCTTCACCAATGCCGGCGTCGTCAACGGCCCGATCGACAACACGGGCACGCTCGCGCTGAAGGGCACGGTGAACGGCACGCTGACCAACACCGGAACGGTGAGCGGCACCGGCACGCTCAACGGCACCTTCGACAATGAAGGGCTCTACGAGACCGGGGCCGGCGGGTTCGCCACCTTCCTGGTGGGCGGCGACGTCGCCTTCCGCACCGGCTCGACCTATGTGGTGAAGGTCGGCGGAGGCAGCGCCAGCGACCTGATCGCGGCGAGCGGCGCCATCACGCTTTCGGGCGGCACCGTCAGCTTCGTCGCCTCCGACGGCTTCGCGCCGGGGATCGCGAGCTACACCGTGCTGACCGCCGACGGCGGCGTGACCGGCACGTTCGCCGGCGTCACCAACCCGTTCGGCGCCGGCAGCGCCTATCCGTTCCTCGGCACGTCGCTCGCCTACGGGGCGAAGAGTGTCGCCGTCGTCGTCGGCCACGATGGCGGCGTCAGCTTCTCCGCGGCCGGGCTCACGGCGAATGAGACGGCGGCGGGGCGCGGCGCCGACGGGCTGCCGCTGTCGAGCCCGCTGCTCGCCTCGCTGGTGCTGCTCGATTTCGACACCGCGCCGGCCGCGCTCGACGCCATCTCAGGCGAAATCTACGCCTCGGTGAAGACGGTGATGCAGCAGCAATCGCTTTATCTGCGGCAGGCGCTGCTCGGGCGGATGCGCGGCGGCGACACCGGCACGCCGGTGGATGCGACGACGCCGGTCTATCCCGGCGGTCCCGGCATCGGCCCGCGGCCGCTCGCCCCGGGCTTCGCGCCGACAGTGTGGGCGGAGGGCTACGGCGGCTCCGGCAGCAACGATGGCGACGGCAACGCCGCCTCGCTGACGAGTTCCACCGCCGGCGGCCTGATCGGGATCGACACCGCGCTGCTCGACGGGCCGATGGGCGGGCTGTGGCGGCTCGGCATCGCCGGCGGCTACGGCCGCTCCAACTTTTCCGCCGACGCGCGCCAGTCGTCCGGCTCGTTCTCCAGCTACAGCCTCGCCGGCTACGCCGGCGTCGCCTACGGCGACTTCGCGCTGCGCTTCGGCGCGGCCCAGAGCTGGCAGGGCATCAGCATCGACCGCACGGTGGCCTTCACCGGCTTCGACGGAACCAACCACGCCGGCTATGACGGCGGCACCACCCAGGTGTTCGGCGAGACCGGCTACCGCTTCACGATCGGCGCCGGCAGCATCGAGCCCTATGCCGGGCTCGCCTTCGTCAACGCCTCCACGGATGGTCTGCTCGAATCGGGTTCGGCGGCGGCGCTCAAGGCCGGATCGCAGAGCACCTCGAACCTCTATTCGACCCTCGGCGCCCGCTTCGCGATCCCGTTCGCCGCCGGGTTCGCGCTGCGCGCCGACATCGCCTGGCAGCACGCGTTCGAGGACGTATCGCCGGAGGCCCGCCTTGCTTTCGCCTCGGGCGGCGCCGAATACACCGTGACCGGCGCGCCGATCGCCCGCGACGCTCTCCTCGTCGGGGCGGGCCTCAGCTACGACATGCCGGGCGACCTGACGCTGGCGCTCGGCTACAGCGGCCAGCTTTCCAACACCGCGCGCGAAAATGCCGTGCGCGGCGCGGTCAGCGTGCGCTTCTGAAGAAGCTCTTAACCATGCCGGCAATAGAGTGGCCGGCAATCGGCCTGCGGGCGGGAGCCCGGAGGGCGTGCCCGTTGCGGCCGCCCGCCGCCCGGCCCGCCCGCCGCCCGGCCGATGCCACCCGGAACCAACGATGATCGCGACGACGACGAAGCCAGCCCTGCAATCCCCCTTCCAGCGGCTCGCGAAGCTGATCGAAGGGGTGCAGCCGGGCAGGCCCGCGATCGATCTCGGCGTGGGCGAGCCGCGCCATCCGATGCCCGCCTTCGTCGGCCCGGTGATCGCCGAAACGCTCGCCGGATTCGGCCGCTATCCCGCGATCAAGGGCACGCCCGCCTTCCGCGCCGCCGTTTCCGGCTGGCTCGACCGGCGCTATGGCCTCGAGGGGTGGATCGATCCGGAGACCGCGATCCTGCCGCTCAACGGCAGCCGAGAGGGGCTGTTCTTCGCCGCGCTCGGCGCGCGCGACTATTCGCCGAAGCGGCCGGACCGGCCGGCGGTGCTGCTGCCGAACCCGTTCTATTTCGCCTATGCCGCCGGGGCGGAAGCCGCGGGCGCCGAGGCGGTGATGCTCGCCGCCCGCCCGGGATCGGCGCTGCCCGATCTCGACGCGCTCGACCCCGCGCTCGTCGCGCGCACGATCGCGATCTATTTCGCCTCGCCCGCCAACCCGGACGGTACGGTCGCGACCCATGCCGACTGGCTGGCGCTGATCGCCTGGGCCCGCGCCAACGACGTCTACGTGTTCGCCGACGAGTGCTATTCAGAAATCTACCGCGAAGCGGCCGGCGCGCCGGCGGGCGTGCTCGCCGCGGCGCGGGAGACCGGCTCCTGCGAGCGGGTGATCACGTTCAACTCGCTGTCCAAGCGCTCGAACCTCGCCGGCCTGCGCTGCGGATTCGCCGCCGGGGACAGCGTGTTCCTGTCGCGCTGGACCTCGCTGCGCAACATCGCCGCCCCGCAGGTGCCGACCCCGGTGCAGGCGGTCGGCGCCGCCGCGTACTCCGACGAGGCGCACGTCATCGAGAACCGCCGGCTCTACGACGCCAAGTTCGCGCTCGCCGAACGGCTGCTCGGGCCGGTGTTCGGCGACGTGGTGCCGGCGGGCGGCTTCTTCCTGTGGCTCGACGTCGCCCAATTCGGCGGCAGCGAGGCCGCGGCCCTGAAGCTGTGGCGCGACGCCGGCGTGCGCGCCGTGCCCGGGGCCTATCTCGCCGCGCCGGAGCCCGGTGGCCGCAATGCCGCCGCGGGGTTCCTGCGGCTCGCGCTCGTCGACGACATCGCCGTGACGGAAGAGGCGCTGACCCGCCTCGCCGCCACGTTCGCCTGACGGAGGTTGTCCGCCGTGTCGAAAGCCCGCCACTTCACCCCCGACGACCACTATGACGCGCGTCTCGACGCACGGCCGTCGGTGCTCGGCTTCCTGAGGCGCAACATCGTCGCCCTGAGCGGGCTCGCCATCCTGGCGGGTGTGGTCGCCTCCGTGGTCGCGCTGGCGACATGGTCGGTCGACGACCCGAGCCTCAGCCACGCCATCGACGGACCGACCCACAACCTGCTCGGCTTCGCCGGCGCCTCCCTCGCCGATTTCCTGATCCAGATGTTCGGCCTCGGCGTCGTCGCCTTCCTGGCGCTGCCGGTGCTGTGGGGTCTCAGGATGGTGCGCGGGCGGCCGAGCCGCGTCCGGCGCGGACGGCTCGCGGCCTGGCTCGTGGGCGTGCTGATCGTCTCCGCCGCGCTCGGCGCGCTGGTGCCGCCGCCGACGTGGCCGCTGCCGACCGGCCTCGGCGGCGCGCTCGGCGACATGGTGCTGCGCGGCCCCTCCCTCGTGCTGCGCTCCCTGCTCGGCGCCAGCGAGGCCGGTGTCGGCATCGCGCTCGCGGTGCCGGCGGCCCTCGTGCTGATCTATGCCGCCGGCTATCCCGCCCCGGCGCCGCGGCGGCGCCCCGTCGCCGTCTCCGGGCGCGGCTTCGGCGACGAGGGCGACGACGAGCCCGGCCGCTTCGCCACCCTTCTCGGCGTGTTCGCCCACTGGCGCCTGTCGCTCGGCGCGTGGTTCCACCGTATGGGCGAGAAGCGGCGGATGAAGCGCCGCCTGAAGGAAGCCGACGACGACGAGATCGGCATCGACTGGTCGGCCGAATCCGCACGGCCCTCCGCTCGCCGCCGGGGCGAGCCGGAGATGCGCCGCGAACCGGGCTTCGGCCCCAACGGCGAATGGCTGGACGACCCCGCCGCCGCGGAGACCGCGCAGGGCCCCGACGGCGAACCGGGCGACGACTGGAACAACACCGAAGACGGCTGGTCCGGGGGGTGGGACGCCACGGCCGGGCCGGATCAGGACGCGGACGGCGAGGAACCTCCGTTCGACATCGACGGCCCGGAGGCCACCGACGCCGCCCTTCCGCCGGCGGGAAGCCCCCGGCCGCCGATCAGCCGCGCGAACCACCGCATCGCCGGCCAGCCGATGCCGGCCGCCGCCTCGTCGCGCATTACGCCGCCGGCCCCGCCGCCGCGCGCCAGCAAGCGCGCCGCACGCGAGCAGCAGCCCTCGTTCCTGAAGGATGGCCCGTTCGAGCTGCCGGCGGTGCATCTTCTCGCCGAACCCCGGGTGACGGGACGGGGCCCCGGCCTCGACAAGGCGGCGCTCGAAAACAATGCCCGCACCCTGGAAGGGGTGCTGGAGGACTTCGGCGTGCGCGGCCAGATCGTCAATGTGCGGCCCGGCCCGGTGGTCACCCTCTACGAGCTGGAGCCCGCGCCGGGCATCAAGTCGTCGCGCGTGATCGGGCTCGCGGACGACATCGCCCGCTCGATGAGCGCGATCTCGGCGCGCGTCGCCGTGATCCCCGGCAAGAACGCCATCGGCATCGAGCTGCCGAACCAGCGCCGCGAGACGGTGTACCTGCGCGAGCTGCTCGCCTCCGCCGAGTTCGACGCCACCAAGCAGAAGCTGGCGCTCTGCCTCGGCAAGACCATCGGCGGCGAGCCGGTGATCGCCGACCTCGCGCGGATGCCGCACCTGCTCGTCGCCGGCACCACCGGCTCCGGCAAGTCGGTCGCCATCAACACCATGATCCTGAGCCTGCTCTACCGGATGGCACCGGAACAGCTGCGCCTGATCATGGTCGACCCGAAGATGCTCGAACTCTCCGTCTATGACGGCGTGCCCCACCTGCTGACGCCCGTCGTCACCGATCCGCGCAAGGCGGTGGTGGCGCTGAAGTGGACCGTCCGCGAGATGGAGGAGCGCTATCGCAAGATGTCGAAGCTCGGCGTGCGCAATGTCGACGGCTTCAATGCCCGCGTCGCCGATGCCAAGGCCAAGGGCGAGACGCTGGTGCGCACGGTGCAGACCGGGTTCGACCGCGACACCGGCGAGCCGGTGTTCGAGAAGGAGCAGATCGCCCACGACCCGATGCCCTACATCGTCGTGATCGTCGACGAGATGGCTGACCTGATGATGGTGGCCGGCAAGGACATCGAGGGCGCGATCCAGCGCCTCGCCCAGATGGCGCGCGCCGCCGGCATCCACATCATCATGGCGACCCAGCGCCCGTCGGTCGACGTGATCACCGGCACCATCAAGGCCAACTTCCCGACCCGGATCTCCTTCCAGGTCACCTCCAAGATCGACAGCCGCACCATTCTCGGCGAGCAGGGCGCGGAGCAGCTTCTCGGCCAGGGCGACATGCTGTTCATGGCCGGCGGCGGCCGCATCCAGCGCGTCCACGGGCCGTTCGTCTCCGACGAGGAGGTCGAGCAGGTGGTCTCGCACCTGAAATCCCAGGGCGCGCCCGACTATCTCGACCAGATCACCGCCGGCGACGACGAAGACAGCGAGGACGGCGGCGCCGGCGGCGGTTCGATGGAGGGGCTGGAGGACTCCGCCGATCTCTACGACCGCGCCGTCGCCGTGGTGCTGCGCGACCGCAAGGCCTCGACCTCCTATGTGCAGCGCCGCCTACAGATCGGCTACAACCGCGCCGCCTCGATCATCGAGCGCATGGAGCGGGAGGGCATCGTCGGCCCCGCCAACCATGCCGGCAAGCGCGCCATCCTGGTCGGCGGCGACGACAGCGCGGCCGCGTGAGCGCGCCGGACCACGGCGGGCGCGGTGGCCTTGAAGCCGGCGCGCATCTCGACCGGACCGGCACGCTGCACCTCACCGGGCATACCGGCCCGGTGCCGTGGTGGAGTTTCACCAAGACGGCGATCGCGATCTGCGCCCTGCGCCTCGTCGAAGACGGGGCGCTTCGCCTCGACGAACCGCTCGAAGGGAAGCGATACACCCTCGCCCACCTGCTGCGGCACGAGGCCGGCCTTCCGGACTATGGCGGGCTCGCCGCCTACCATGCCGATGTCGCCGCCGGCCGGACGCCGTGGCCGGTGGAGCGGCTTCTGGCAGAGGCGAGCGCGGACCGCCTGCGCTACGAACCCGGCACGGGGTGGGCCTATTCCAATATCGGCTATCTGGAGGTCCGCCGCCTCGTCGAGCGTGCCTCGGGCCTCGATCTCGGTGAGGCGCTGCGCCGCTTCGTGTTCGCGCCGGCCGGTGTCGCGACCGCGCGGCTGGCGCTGATTCCGGGCGACCTCGACGGCGTCGCGATGGGGGACGCCCGGAATTACCATCCGGGCTGGGTCTATCATGGGCTCGTCACCGGCACGGCGGCCGATGCCGCGCGCCTGCTGGCCGCCCTGACCCGCGGCCGCCTGGTGACGCCGGAAACGTTCGCCCGGATGCGCGCTGGCCGGGCGCTGCCGGAGCACCGCAGCGAGACCTATCCGGACCCCGCCTATGGCCTCGGCCTGATGCTGTGGGCGACGGACCCACTCGATCATCCGCTCGGGCATACCGGCGGCGGCCCGGGCAGCGACATCGCGGTCTACGCGCGCGGCAGCGAGATCTGTGTGCTGTGGGCGGCATCGTCGTCCGGCCTCGATCCGGTGCGGACGGTCTTCCGCCGCCTGATGGGGCAGGATGAGCCGCCGTGACGGACCGGCGACCGCGCGGTGGTCGTGGCCAAAACGGACGCCAACGAGGTGCGAGCGCGGTGCCCGCGTGCGGCGGACCAGCGTTCGACAGGGCCGGAATTTGCGGTTCGCCGTCCTAATGCCCATGTTTCCGTCAACAATGACCGTGACCGAAACCGACCGGAGACCCGCATGAACCGCACCCGCAGCACCCGCGCGACTGGCTTCGCGCTCGTCGCCGGCCTCGTGTCCGCGTTCGTGCCCGGTGTTGCCGCTCCGGCGCTGGCCGCCAGCGCCGTGACGACGACGCTGCCGCTGCCGAAGCCCGTGCAGGCCGCCGCGGCCGCGGTGCCTTCCGCGCCCGCAGCCCCGGCGGTGGAGGAGACGGCGCCGCCGGTGATCCCGATCGCGCAGACGCCCGGCGTGGGCGCGCCGGCTTCGGCCGAGGCCTTGGCGAAGGTCAACGCCTTCTTCAACTCGATCAACACCATGAGCGGCGACTTCGTGCAGTTCGCGCCGAACGGCGCGCGCAGCGAGGGCAAGTTCACCATCGCCCGGCCCGGCCGCATCCGCTTCCAGTACGACCCGCCGACGAAGCTGCAGATCGTTTCGGACGGCACCTCGGTGGCGGTGCGCAACACCCGCAACAACACCCAGGACATCTGGCCGCTCGACAAGACGCCGCTGCGCTTCCTGCTCGCCAACAATATCGACCTGCGCAAGGACGCCAAGGTGACGAGCGTGACGGCGGGCGACGGGCTCATCACGGTCGTGGTGCAGGAATCGACCGTGTTCGGCTCCGGCAAGCTGACGCTGGTGTTCGACGAGAACACCGCCGTTCTCAAGCAGTGGACCGTGACCGACGCCCAGAATCAGGACACCTCGGTCGCGATCTACAACGTGCGCACCGGCACCCCGGTCGACCCGAAGACGTTCAAGATCGACTATCAGCGCATTTTGAACTGACGCGGAGCGGCCTCAGCGACGGCCGGCCGTGCCGACCAGCGCGGCCATATCCGGCGCAAGGCCCTCACCGCGAAGCCCGTCCGCCACGCCGAGGCGGTCGGCATCGGCGCGGTTCTGGCTGATCTTCCATTTTCCCTCGAGGCGGGCGATCGGAATCTCGATCCCGACGATGCCCTTCATCTGCGCGGCGACGAAGCTTTCCGGCGCGTCTTCGACCTGCCACGGGGCCGCGCGGCCGTGTTCCCGCTCCGCCGTCAGGGCGGCGACCTGCGCGCGCAGCCACGCCGGATCGTCGATGACGGTGGCGATGCCCCGGGCCTGGACCACGACATAGTTCCACGTCGGCACCACCCGGCCATGCTCCCGCTTCGAGGGATACCAGGACGGCGTGACATAAGCCTGCGGCCCCTGGAACACGACGAGCGCCTCCGTGCCGCCGCGCAGCGCAGGCAGCTGATCGTTGGCGGCGGCGATGTGGGCGCGCAAGAGCCCGTTGCCGGCGGTGCCGACGACGGAAAACGGCACGGGATTGGCGATGAGGCCGCCCTCGCCCGCCGTGATCAGCATCGCGAGCGGATGGGCGCGAATCAGCGCGTGCATCACCTCGACGCGCTCTTCGCGGAAAGCCGGCGGGCTGTACATCGTGTTGTCCTCTCGTCGGCGAAACGCGAGCTGAAAAGCAGGCGCGCGAAACAAATCGGGCCGGACATGGCGTCCGGCCCGATGATGTCGCGATTGTGCGCCGGCGGGAAGCCGGCTCAGCGCCGCGCGAGGTCGCCGATCAGGCCGGCTGCGACGGTGAGCTTGGCGACCGTCATGTCGGTCGCCGCGATCTCGTCGACCGCCTGGCGGATGCGGCCGGCGCTCGGGTTGGCGGCGAGCCAGCGGTCGACCGCGCCCTCGCCGGAATCGGTGGCGACGATGTCGGCGGCGATGGCCCTGACCGCGGTGCCGATGCGGTCAAGCGCACGGTCGAGCGCGAGGCGCTCGTAATAGTCGCCGACCGGGATCGCGCCGGCGCGGCCGGCAAGCGCCTCGATCTTGAGCCGGAGCGCCACGGTGAACAGCACCCCGCCGACCTCCGTGACCGGACGGCCGACCCGGGCGGCAACCGCGACCGCGTCCGGTGCCAGCACCAGCGCGCGGAGCGCCGCGACCCGCAGCGCGAGGGCCGAGGGAACGCCCTTCTCGGCGAGCGCCGAGGCGGCGCCGGCCTTCATCTGCACGAATTCGGCCGGCAGCGCGGTGTCGAGGCTCGCCGCCAGCGCGTCGATGCCCTCGCGGAAGCGGCCGACGATGGATTCGAGCCCTTCCTTGAAGTCGACATTGCGGATGAACCACACCGTGCGCGACATCACGATCTCGGCGACCGCGGCGTAGAGGTCGAGCTGGAGCTTGCCGTCGATCCGGTTGTCGAGGGCGTCGATGTCGGCATAGAGCTCGCCGAGGCGGAACGAGTCGAACGCCGCCGCGAACGCCGAGGCGATGGTGGCGACATCCGCCCCGGTCTCGTCGGCGAGCCTGACCGCGAAGGACGGGCCGCCGCGGTTGATGATGTCGTTGGCGAGGATCGTCGCGATGATCTCGCGGCGCAGGCGATGGCTGGCGACCGCGTCCGGGTATCCCTCGCGCAGCGGCTTCGGGAAATAATCGAACAGGTCGCGGCCCAGATAGGGATCGTCCGGCGTCGCCGAATGCAGCAGGTCCTCGTAGAGCGACAGCTTGCCGTAGGCGAGGAGCACGGCGAGTTCCGGCCGGGCGAGGCCTTCGCCGGCGCGAACCCGCTCGGCGATGGTGGCGTCATCAGGCAGATATTCCACCGCGCGGTCGAGCAGGCCGCGGGATTCGAGGCTCTGCATCAGGCGCTGCTGGAAGCCGGTATCGGCGAGGCCGAGCCGCTCCGTCAGCGACAGCGTCAGCGGCTGGCGGTAGTTGTTGGCGAGCACCAGCCGGGCGACGTCGTCGGTCATCTCCGCGAGCAGGGCATCGCGGCCGCGACGGTCGAGCCGGCCGTCATTGACCGGGGTCGACAGCGCGATCTTGATGTTGACCTCGACGTCCGAGGTGTTGACGCCGGCCGAGTTGTCGATGGCGTCGGAATTGAGACGCACGCCGCGGCGCGCCGCCTCGATGCGGCCGCGCTGCGTGACGCCGAGATTGGCGCCCTCGCCCACCACCTTGGCACCGATGCGGGCGGCGGGAATGCGGATGGCGTCGTTGGCGCGGTCGCCGGCGTCGGCGTCGGTTTCCGTGGAGGCGCGGATATAGGTGCCGATGCCGCCGAACCACAGGAGATCGACCTTGGCCGACAGGATCGCCGTCATCACCTCCTGGGGCGTGGCGTGGTCCTGGGCGAGGCCGAGCAGCGCCTGCACCTCGGGCGACAGCGGGATCGACTTCAACTGCCGGGAGAACACGCCGCCGCCGGCGGAGATGAGCTGCTTGTTGTAGTCGGTCCAGCTCGACCGCGGCAGGTCGAACAGGCGCTGGCGCTCGGCATGGCTCGCCGCCGTGTCCGGGTTCGGATCGAGGAAGATGTCGCGATGGTCGAACGCGGCGACGAGGCGGATGTGCTTCGACAGCAGCATGCCGTTGCCGAACACGTCGCCGGACATGTCGCCGACGCCGGCGACCGTGAACGGCGTCGTCTGGATATCGACGTTCATCTCGCGGAAGTGGCGCTTGACCGCTTCCCAGGCGCCGCGGGCGGTGATGCCCATCTTCTTGTGGTCGTAGCCGGCGGAGCCGCCGGAGGCGAACGCGTCACCCAACCAGAAGCCGCGGCCTTCGGCAATGGCGTTGGCGGTGTCGGAGAACGTCGCGGTGCCCTTGTCGGCGGCGACGACGAGATAGGGATCGTCCTCATCGTAGCGCACCACGCGCGGCGGCGGCACCACGCTGTCGCCGACGAGATTGTCGGTGAGCGAGATCAGCGAGGACACGAAGATCTTGTAGGCCTCGGTGCCTTCCTGGAACACCGCGTCACGCCCGGCGGAGGCCGGCGGCAGCCATTTCGGCACAAAGCCGCCCTTGGCGCCGACCGGCACGATGACGGCGTTCTTGACCTGCTGCGCCTTGACGAGGCCGAGCACCTCGGTGCGGAAATCCTGGGGCCGGTCGGACCAGCGCAGCCCGCCGCGCGCCACCTTGCCGAAGCGCAGGTGGATGCCTTCGACGCGGGGTGAATAGACCCAGATCTCGCGGAACGGCTTCGGCGCCGGCAGCCCGTCCACCGCGTGGGAATCGAGCTTGAACACCAGCGTCTCGAGCGGCTGGCCGTCCGCCCCGATCATGAAGAAGTTGGTGCGCACGATGGCGGCCACCACGTTGGCGAAGTGGCGGATGATGCGGTCGTCGTCGAGGCTCGTGACGGCCTCGAGCGCCGCCTCGATCTCGCGGCCGATGCCGGCGACATCCTCCGCGCGGGTCGAGCCGTCGCGGTCGGGATCGAAGCGGGCGTGGAACTGCCGCACGATGAGGGCGGCGATGGCCGGCGAGCGGCCGAGCGCGCCCCACATATAGTCCTGGGAATAGGGGATGCGGATCTGGCGCAGATAGCGCGAGAACGCCCGGAGCACCGCGATGTCGCGCCAGCCGAGGCCGGCGGACAGGAGAAGCGCGTTGTAGCCGTCGGATTCCGCCCGGTTCTGCCAGACGGCCATGAACAGCGCCTCGGCGGCCCCGCCGAGCGCCTCGGTGTCGATGATGCCGCCGTCGGCCCGCTCCAGCGTCATGTCGTGCAGGAAGACGGGGCTCGACAGATCGGGCGGCGCGACGCGGAAGGTGCGCTCGTCGATCACGCGGAAGCCCATGTCTTCCAGGATCGGCACCCGGCGCGACAGCGGGATCGGGCGGGCGAGCTGGAACAGCCGCAGGGTGACCTGCGTCGCCGGATCGCTCGCCCGGTGCAGGAAATCGATGGCGGTCGGGCGGTCCTCGGAGAGGCGCTGGAGCACCGCGATGTCGGCGACCGCGGTCTCGGCGGAATAGAAGACGCGATAGCCGGGCTCGAACCCGGCCGCATAGCGCGCCGTCAGCGCCCCGGTGCCGGCATCCGGCGCGGCCTGTTCGGCGGCCTCGCGCAGGTCGTCCTCCCAGGTGCGCACGATGCCCGCGACCGTGCCCTCGAGGGCGGTGGCGTCGATCTCGGCCACCTCGGCGCCAAGGCCGCCGATGGTGAAGAACAGCCGGGCGAGCGAGCCTTCCGGGAACTCCAGCGCCACGTTCGACACCGCGCCGCCGCAGGCCTCGGCCAGCGCCGCGCCGATGCGCGCGACGGCATCGGACGAATAGCGCTCGCGCGGGACGTAGACGATGACGGAAACGAAGCGGTTGAACTCGTCGCGGCGGGCAAGCACGCGGATGCGCGGGCGCTCGCCGAGCTCGACGATCTTCAGGCCGAACCCGTAGAGCGTCTCCGCCTCGATCTGAAACAGCTCGTCGCGGGGATAGGTTTCGAGCGCCGCGGCCAGCGCCTTGCCGGAATGGCTGCGCGGGTCGAGATCGGCGAGGCGGAGCACGGTTTCCGCCTTGCGGCGGATCAGCGGGATCTGGCGGATCGGACGGGTATAGGCCGGGCGCGTGAACAGGCCGACAAGGCGCACCTCGCCCGTGAGTTCGCCGGTCGCGGAGAACAGCTTGAGGCCGACATAGTCCATGAAGGCGCGGCGATGCACCCGCGCCCTGAGGTCGGCCTTGGTGACGATCAGCGGATCGGGCCGGCGCAGGAAGGCGCGGATCTGCGGCGCCGCCGCGAGCAGGCTCGCATCCCGGCCGAGCACCATCATGTCGAGATCGCGCAGCACGCCGAGCGAGCTGTCCTCGCGCCGCTCCATGTGCTCCTCGCCGCTGCCGCCGACGAAGGCGTAGTCGCGCATGCCGAGCAGCACGAAATTGTCGTCGTTCAGCCACTCCACGAAGGCGTTGGCTTCCTCCAGCACCTCCGGATCGATGGAGGCCGGCGGTGCGGCGCGCCAGTCGACCAGCACGGCCTTGAGGCGGGTGCGCATCGCGACCTCGTCCGCCACCGCGCGGCGGACATCGGTCAGGGTGTGGTTGAGGCCGACGGCGAGCTTCTCGCGCTCGTCCTCGTCGAGGCGGCCGACATGGAGGGTGATGAGGCTTTCGTTGCGCAGGGCGGGCGTGGTCTCTTCGGGATCGGCGAGGCCGGCGAAGCGGACGAGGCGCCCGTCGCCGTCGCGCTCCACCGCGAGGATCGGGTGGGAGACGAGCAGCAGTTCGACGCCCTGGTCCTGGAGTTCGCCCATGACCGAATCGAGCAGGAACGGCATGTCGTCGTTGAGGATCTCGACGACGGTGATGGGGCGGTTGGCGCTGCCCGTCAGCCGGTGCTCGGAGAAGCGGATGCGGTGGGCACCCGGCGTTCTCTCGGCGAAGGCCCGCCAGGCCTCGTCGGCGAGCACGGCGAGGTCGTCGCCGTCATAGCCCGCGAGGTCCTCCTCGGCCGCCTTGGAGAACACCGCCCGCGCGAACAGCGCACGCACGGCACCGTCCGCCTCGGTCCGCAGCCGGTCTTCCGCTGCCACGATGACCGCCTTTTCGCCTTCGTACCGATCGAGCATCAAAGCCATCCTTCGTTCGTTATCCGCCTTGTGCTCCGGCGGCTTTCGGGTGTGCGCAGTCTGTCCGTCTCACCATGACAGATCAATGGCGGCGGCGGGCGTCCCTCGCTCCGTCATGGGGACGGCGGGACCGCGGCGACGCCTGGACGGGAGCGATATAGCGCCCGGCCCGCCGGAAAGAAAGGAAATCCCCTCGTCTAAAACATTGCAATTCTGTCATTATTTCTTTCCGGTCGTATGAATACATGCGATCTGCGGCGCGTTATGCCTGCCCGCCGCGATCCGGCGCGAGCCCCGAGGGCCTGAGCACGAACAGCCCGACCAGCATCCCGAACACCGCCACGTCGCGCCATTCCGCGCCGAACAGGCTCGACCACGTCGTCTCAAGCCCGCCGAGCAGAAGCCCGCCGACGAGCGCCCACCCGACGGAGCCGATGCCGCCGACGATCGCCGCCAGCAGCGCCTTGAGCCCGATGGTGAGGCCGGTGTGGAAATCGACATTGCCGTAGAGCACCAGCATCAGCGCCCCCGCGAACCCGGCGGCGGCGGAGGCGATGGCGAACGTGGCGGTGCGCACATCATCGGCCGAGATCCCGCACAGCGCCGCCGCCACGGGATCGTCGGCACAGGCGCGCCACATCCGGCCGAACGGATGGCGGCGGATGAAGGCGACGAGGCCGAGCGCCCCGCCGAGCGCGGCGAGCCCGCCGAGCACCTGCACGGGACCGACCGCGAGCGTGAAATCCGGCGACGGCAGGAGCACGAAGCTCAGCGTCGACAGCGGCGGCAGCCAGCGATCGGTGCTGCCGTTGGCGAGGCGGATGAACTCCTGCAGCGCGATGGCGAGCGAGATGGTCGTGACCAGCATGGCAAGGTTGGTGCGCCCGACCACAGGGCGCACGACGATGCGCTCGGACACCGCCCCGAACAGCCCACAGGCCACAATGGCATAAAGCCCGGCGAGCACCACCGCCGTGACCGGCGAGACGCCGGTGGCGGAGGCGATGGCGATGACCACGTTGAAGGTGATCGCAGCGCCGAGCGACGTGATCGCGCCGAACGCGAAGTTGATGCGGGAGGTGATGCCGTAGACGAGCGCGTAGCTCGACGCCAGCAGGCCGTAGAACGACCCGGAGACGACCGCGTTGACGGCCTGCTGGAGCGCGTAGGCCAGCGAGAACGACGAAAGGCCAGACACCACCGCGGAAACCATCGCCCTCCCCCATCAGGCAGATCGACCGCACACGCCCGGCGGCGGGCGCAAGGCCGTGCGACCGGCGAGCGCACGACCGCCTGCCGCGGACGTCTCCCGTCCGGCCTCGTGTCCGCCCCTGCCGGATCATGGCCCGGCGCCGCCTTGTGCGCCAGACCCGACGCAGCCTTCGATTCGGCCGGTGGCGGCCACCGCCTCCCCTGTTCAACCGCCGGTCGAGCCTCTACTCTCAACGAATTCCGGACGCTGGACTGGAGGGGAACGATGACGGCAGCCGCACTTCACTATGACGCATTCGGTTCGCTGAAGAGAACGGGAACGGCGCTTGGCGTCGCCGCGATCCTCGGCCTCGGGCTGCTCGTGGCCGTGAACGAGGGCCCGCGGTGGTTCGCCCACGAAACGGCACCGGCGCTCGCGCTGGAAGGCGGCGGCTTCCTGTTCAATTACCGCATCGCCGAGGTGAGCTACGGCCTCGTGGCCCAGGCGAAGCCGCCGGTGCCGGACGGCACGCTGATCGAGGCGCAGTTCGCCAATCCCGCCGGCGGACCGGCGCTCGTCGTGACCAACACCGCCCACGGCGACCTTTCCAAGATCGTGGTGCGCTCGCCGCCGGTCCACGGCGTTAAGGCCGGCGTGCCCTACGACGTCACGGTCCGCCTGATCGATCCGCGGACCAAGGAGGCGTTCGCGACGCTGGAGACGAGCTTCAAGTCGGACCTCGACGACACGGTGATGCCGGCGAGGCCCCTGACCGTCGGCCCCGGCTACCAGCGGCCGCCCGAACCCTGAGCCGCGCGGGCAGACGCGGGGCGTCGCTCTATCGTCACGGTTCGAGCGGAGACTGATGAATCGAACTGGCCGGCCGAGCCGGCCGATCGAAGTGGGGCGTCCGGACCTTCCGGACGGCCCGGGCTGGCGGGACCGCATCTCGACCGGAGGCGGCCCCCGCACGGGAGGCGTCGCCGGCTGCGGAACCCGAGGCCTGCCACCGGAACCCGACGATGGATGACGACGACGATATCGGCTTCGACAGCGGCGGATGGGGCGCGCCCGGGACCGTGCCCGCCGTTCTGGCGCCGGTTCTCGCCGCGCTCGGCTTCCTTGTGTTCGCCGCCCTCAGGGGCGAGCTTTCCTCAGGCACCGCGCTCCTCGGCATCCTGATCGTCGGCGCGGTCGGGTTCGTCGCCGCGCTCGGCCTCGGCGCGCGGGTTCGCCGCCGGGTGCGGCGCGCACCCGAGGCCAGTCGGACGCTGTGGCCCGACGGCGGCATGAAGCTGACCGTCGAGGCCCTGCCGGAACCCTGCTACATCGCCGATTCGCGCGGCCGGCTGCGGTTCGCCAATGCGGCCGCGGCCGCCGCCTTCGGCCCGATCCAGCCGGGAGACCCGCTGTCGTTCCGCCTGCGTGTGCCGTCGGTGCTGGAAGCGCTCGACCGCGTTTCGGCCGGCGGGCCGGCTGAGGCGGTCGCCTGGACCGAAAAGATTCCAACCGATCGCTGGTACGAGGCGCGCATCGTGCCGCTGCGCCTGCCGGGGCGCGAGCGGCGCGTCGGCGACGGGCCGGACTTCGTGTTCCTCATGATCCACGATCAGACCGAGCAGAAGCGCACCGAGACGCTGCGCGCCGACTTCGTCGCCAACGCCAGCCACGAACTGCGCACGCCGCTCGCCTCGCTGTCCGGCTTCATCGAGACCCTGCAGGGCCCCGCCCGCAAGGACGAGGTGGCGCGCGAACGCTTCCTTGCGATCATGGCCGAGCAGGCGCGCCGGATGGGCCGGCTGATCGACGACCTGCTGCACCTGTCGCGCATCGAGATGCGTGCCCACATCCGCCCCTCGGCCCTGGTCGATCTCGGCGCGGTCGTGCGCACTGTCGCCGACGGTCTGGAGCCGCTCGCCGACGAGAACGAGGTGGTGATCGTGCGCGAACTGCCGGAAAGCGGCCCGGTGGTGCGCGGCGACCGCGACGAACTGGTGCAGGTGGTGGAAAACCTGGCCGAGAACGCCATCAAATACGGCGCCGCCGGCAAAAGGGTCGTGCTGTCGTGCTGGACCGACCGCAGCGGCGCCCAGCCGGCCGCGATCGTCTCGGTGCGAGATTTCGGCCCGGGCATCGCCCCGGAGCACCAGCCGCGCCTGACCGAGCGCTTCTATCGCGTCGACGTCGCCACCAGCCGCAGTCAGCGCGGCACCGGCCTCGGGCTTTCCATCGTGAAGCACATCCTCGCCCGTCATGGTGGCCGGCTCTCCATCGAAAGCCAGCCGGGCAAGGGCGCGACGTTCATCCTCCGGCTCGATTGCGCCGAAGCGCCGCCGCCTGCGGCCATCGACGGCGAAAATGCCGGTCTTTCCAAAGAGTTGCACCTTCATAAAACGACCATCGGAGAGTCATAAAAGGAAGGCAACCGGGATCGGCCCAGAGGGCGTTCCAGGCGGCTTCGCGGCATTGGCCGCTCGGCAAACCCGCACGGCGCGCTAAGATGGAACAGAACCCGTCGTCCGGACGACTCGACCGGACGCCCCTGTTCCAAATCTGGAGATGGCAATGCCCCAGCACACCGTCGTCGCCTACGACGACGAACTGAAGCAGCTTGCCGGCTGGATCGCCGAAATGGGCGGCCAGGCCGAGCGCCTGCTGATCGACGCCGTCACCGCGCTGTCGCGGATCGACACCGACCTCGCCCAGCAGGTGATCGTCAACGACCAGCGCCTCGACATCGTGCAGCGCAAGGTGGAGGAAGCGGCGATCTCGATCATCGCCCGCCGCCAGCCGATGGCCCGCGACCTGCGCGAGATCGTCTCGGCGCTGCGTGTTTCGAACGATCTGGAGCGGGTCGGCGATCTCGCCAAGAACATCGCCAAGCGCGTGGTGGCCATGAACGGCCAGTACCAGTCGAAGCGGCTGGTGCTGGGCGTCGAGCACATCTCCGAGATCGCGCTCGAACAGATCAAGACCGTCATCGACGCCTACACCGCCCGCGACGTCGAGGCGGCGGAAGCGGTGCGCAATCGCGACGACGAGATCGACGCGATGTACACCTCGCTGTTCCGCGAACTTCTGACCTACATGATGGAAGACCCGCGCAACATCACGTTCTGCACGCATCTTCTGTTCTGCGCCAAGAACATCGAGCGCATCGGCGACCACGCCACCAACATCGCCGAGAACATCCACTATCTCGTGACCGGCGAGCAGCCCGCGCTCGACCGTCCGAAGCTCGACAACAGCAGCCTGACCTCCGTCGAGTTCGGCAAGGCCGAACAGGCGCGGGCGACGGCGGCGAGCACCGAAACCGGCAAGGCCTGAGGGCCTGCCGGACCCGCAAACCACCCAAGCACATCCGGGAAAGACGCCGATGCCGTCGGTGATGATCGTCGAGGACGAGGAGGCCCTGAGCCTCCTCCTGCGCTACAACCTCGAAGCGGAGGGCTTCGCCGTCGAAGCCTGCATGCGCGGCGACGAGGCCGAAATCCGGCTGCGCGAGAGCCAGCCCGACCTGGTGCTGCTCGACTGGATGCTGCCGGGCCTTTCGGGCATCGAGCTGTGCCGGCGCCTGAGGGCGCGGGAAGAGACCGAGCGGCTGCCGATCATCATGCTCACCGCCCGCGGCGAGGAGGCCGAGCGGGTGCGCGGGCTCGCCATTGGCGCCGACGACTACGTGGTCAAGCCGTTCTCGGTGCCGGAACTGATGGCGCGGGTGCGCGCCATCCTGCGCCGGGCGAAGCCGGAGGTGGTGTCGTCGCAGCTCAAGGCCGGCGACCTCGAACTCGACCGCGAGACCCACCGCGTGCGCCGCGGCGGCCGGGAAATCCACCTCGGCCCGACCGAGTTCCGCCTGCTCGAGTTCCTGATGACCTCCCCCGGCCGCGTGTTCGCCCGCGAGCAGCTGCTGGACGGGGTCTGGGGGCACGACGTCTATGTCGACGAGCGGACGGTGGACGTCCATGTCGGGCGCCTGCGCAAGTCCTTGAACCGCGGCAAGGCCAAGGACCCGATCCGCACCGTGCGCGGCTCCGGCTACGCCTTCGACGACCAGTTCGCGGCGAAGTGAGCCGGCGGCGCACCCTGACGACCGTAAAATCCGCATCCGGGCGGGAATAAAGTCCCCTGCCGGGTGTTTCATCGCGAGGCGGTCCCACTTCGGGGCTGCCGCTGCCTCGACGCGCGGGTTCGCCGGGCCGGGTTGGCCCGCTGCCGCTGCGAGAGGCTCTTGAATCTGGCGCCGCCGCTGAAGGCCCGCATTCGGAGGGTCGCAGGCACGACGCGCCAGTGAAAGGCGCTGCGATGAAATCCCGCTTTGCCGTGCGGTGCGTTGCCCCCGCCCTCATCGTTCTCGCCATCGGCGCCGGCGCCGCCCGCGCGGACGATCTTTCCGGGCTCGCCGGCCGCTATGCCATCGGCACCGGCACCAACGTCGCCTTCTCCGTGGCGGCGTCGGTCGGCCCCGGCATTTCCGGCCGCTTCACCGGCTTTTCCGGCACCATCGATTTCGATCCCGTCCATGCCGAGCGGTCGTCGGTCACGTTCGACGTGAACGCGGCCTCGGTGACGACCGGCATCGCGCTGCTCGACGGCGTGCTGCGGTCCGATGCGGCGTTCAATGCGGACGCCTATCCGGTGATCTCGTTCCGCTCGACGGCGGTGCAGCGCACCGGCCCCGCCAGCGCCGACATCGAGGGGCTGATGACGCTGCGCGGCCAGACGGTGCCGGAGCGCTTCAGCGTGGACCTCACCGGCCACGGTGGCGACAGCGCCGAGTTTCGCGTGACCGGAACGCTGATGCGCACCGCCTTCGGCATGACGGCGGGCTTCCCGGCCTTTTCCGACAAGGTGGTGCTGAACCTCTCGGTCGACGGCCGCCGCCTGAGCGGTGCCCGGCAAGACGACGCCAGGCAAGACGGCGCCAGGCAAGACGGCGCCAGGCAAGACGGCGCCCGGCAGGGATGAAGAAAAAAGCCGCCGCGCGTGGATGAAATCCCGCGGGGCGGTGTTCTTGATCACAGGAAGCGCGGCGAGACCGCACCGCGGCACCCCCGATGCAGCGGCGCCGGCGACGGCAGAGCTTCCCGCCTGCCGGACGCACGCACGGCCCGAAACGGCCCTGCGGCGTCCGGCAGCCCCTCTCGGAAACATGCCGACACGCCGGGACAGACCGGCAAGGGAGACTGACCATGAGCCGTTCCCACCTTCTCCACGGCGCCGTCCTGCTGGCGGCCTGTGCCTTCCTCACCCCGGCGATTGCCGAGGACTACGCCTCCGGCGCCATCAAGACGATGCAGACCGCCCAGGGCGAGATCCTGACCGATGCCAAGGGCATGACGCTCTACACCTACGACAAGGACACGGCGGGCGTGTCCAACTGCTCCGGCGGCTGCGCGGTGAAGTGGCCGCCGCTGATGGCGGCCAAAGGCGCCAAGGCCACGGGCGCGTTCACCCTGATCAAGCGCGCCGACGGCGGCGAACAATGGGCGGCCGACGGCAAGCCGCTCTATCTGTGGCAGGGCGACAAGAAGCCGGGCGACGTCACCGGCGACGGCGTCGGTGGCGTCTGGCACCTCGCCAAGGAATAGGCGCGTCGATGTCCGCGTTCCTGGACGATCTCGAAGCCGCGGTTCCGGCGCTGCGCCGCTACGCACGCGCGCTGACGCGCGACGCCGACCGTGCCGACGACCTCGTCCAGGACTGCCTGGAGCGGGCCATCGCGAAGCAGGGCCTGTGGCGGCCGCTCGGCCCCCTCAGGCCCTGGCTCTACCGCATCATGGTGAACCTCCACCGCAACGACGAGCGGCGGCGGCGACGCGCACCGGAGACCAGCGATCTCGACGAGCCCGGCTTCGAGCCGGCGACGCCGCCGTCCCAGGGCGCGCACCTCGCGCTGGCGGAGACCGCGCGCGCGCTCGACCGGCTGCCGGCCGAGCAGCGCGAGGCGCTGCTGCTGGTGGTCACGGAAGGACTGAGCTACGCCGAGGCGGCGGCGGTTCTGGACATTCCCCAGGGAACGCTGATGTCGCGCATCGGGCGGGCGCGGGAGACCTTGAGGACGATGGCGGACGGAACGCAGCCGAAGCTGAGGACGGTGAAATGAGCGCCGACGACACCACTCCCGCGGCCGGCGCCGGCATCACCGAGGCCGACCTCCATGCCTATGTCGATGGCTGGCTCGATGCCGAAGGCCGGGCGAAGGTCGCCGCGCACCTCGCCGAACACCCGGCCGACCGCGCCCGCGTCGACGCCTGGCGGGTGCAGGCCGATCATCTCCGCGTCCTTCTCGGTGGAACCGTCGACGAGCCGGTGCCGCCGCGGCTCGACGTGCGCCGCATGGCGGAGGGCCGGCATGCAGCAAGGCGCCGCTTCGCGGTGATGGCCGCCTCCGCCGCGCTGCTCGTCGCCTTCGGCGCAGCCGGCGGCTGGTATGGCCGGGAACTGGCCGGCCCCGCCCCGGCGGACCGCGCGATGGTCGCCGAAGCCGAGGTCGCCCACGCGCTCTACACCCCCGAGGTGATGCACCCGGTCGAGGTCTCCGCCGATCAGGGCGACCATCTCGCGCGCTGGCTTTCCAAGCGGCTCGCCCGCCCGCTGGCGCTGCCGGATCTCTCGAAAGCCGGCTTCTCGCTGGTCGGCGGCCGGCTGCTTCCGGCCGGTGACGGGCCGGCGGCGCAGCTGATGTACGAGAACCGCGAAGGCCGCCGCATCACGCTCTATGTCGTGCCCGGCACCGGGGGCGAGACGGCGATGCGGGTTTCCGAGCGGGACGGGCTCACCGCCGTGTCGTGGCGGGGCGAGAAGCTCGGCTGCGTGCTGGTCGGCGACCTGCCCAGGCCCGACCTGATGACGCTTGCCAAGGAAAGCTACCAGAGCCTGGACGGGCCGGAGGCGTGACGCGCGAGAGGGCCGCGGTTCAGGACGCGGCCGCCTTGTTCCACTTGCTCCAGCGCTTGACGAGCCGGTCGCGCTTCAGACGCGACAGCCGCTCGATCCAGAACACCCCGTCGAGCTGGTCGATCTCGTGCTGCAGGCAGACCGCGAGGAAGCCATCCGCCCAATCCTCCCGCGGCGTGCCGTCGAGGTCCTGCCAGGCCACGCGGACCCGGACCGGACGCTCCACCTCGTCGGTGATGCCGGGCATGGAGACGCTGCCTTCGGTGTGGCGCCCCGTTTCCGCCGACGCCTCCAGGACGTGCGGATTGACGTAGAACAGCGGCACGGCGGCACGGTCGAGTTCGATCGCCGTGAGCCGCAGCGAAACGCCGACATGGGGCGCGGTGATGCCGACACCCGGCGCCGCGCGCATGGTATCGACCAGATCCGACGCCAGCGCCCTGAGATCGTCGTCGAACGCCGCCACCGCCTCGGCGGGCCGCCGCAGGCCCGGATCGGGATATTTCAGGATCGGCCGGATCGCCATGCGTTTCCCCTTGCCCGCGCAATCGGAGCCCGTCCGGCGGCCTTGCCGCTTCGGGGCCGGTCATCGGGCCGCTGGACACGACAAAAGCGGCTATTCGGTGGAATCGCGCGGTTGCACAAAGCCGCCGTGAAACCGATACTGGTTCCAAACAATGCCGGACGCGACTCGGACACCATCGGCCGGGCGCCGATACCGGCCATAAAGAGGAACACCCCCATCGTGTCAGCGACACCGCGGCACCGTTTCGTCATCGTCGACGATCATCCCCTGGTCCGCGGGGCCCTGCGGCAGGTGCTGGAGGGCGTCGAGGACGATGTCGCCGTCGAGGAGGCGGGATCGCTGGACGAGGTGATCGCGCTGCTCGACCGCCTGCCGGATGTCGACCTGCTGCTGCTCGACCTGTCGATGCCGGGTGTGCAGGGTTTTTCCGGACTGCTCTATCTGCGCGCGCAATTCCCGGCGGTTCCGGTCGTCGTGGTCTCGGCGACCGAGGAACCGGCGACCATCCGCAAGGCGATCGAGTTCGGGGCCGCCGGCTTCATCCCGAAATCCGTCGGCACGGACACCATCCGCGCCGCGGTCAAGGCCGTCACCGGCGGTGGCGAGTGGGTGCCCGCCGACATCGCGCTCGGCGCAGGAGACGACGGCGACGAGGATATCGTCCGCCGGCTGGAAACCCTCACGCCCCAGCAGCTGCGGGTGCTGATGATGCTGAGCGAGGGCCTGCTCAACAAGCAGATCGCCCACGCGCTGAGCGTTTCGGAAGCGACCGTGAAGGCCCACGTTTCCGCGGTGCTGCAGAAGCTCGGCGTCGAAAGCCGCACCCAGGCGGTGATCGCCGCCGCCCGGATCGCCGGGGCGCCGAAGGCGAGCGTCGCCGGCTGACCGCGGCTGCCGCGCGCCATCGCGTCGCGGTTTTGCAGGTCACGCGCTCGGACGTCTTGAGGGGCTTCGCCAAGGTTGCGCCCCTTTCCCAAGGCGACGGGTTGCGCTATGGATGGTGCATGGGTTGCGCCGCGGCGATAACGGCGTCGCAACCAGGCTCCTTTCCAGCGCACCGACCGAGGCGACCATGGCCACCACCATCGGAGTGAAGATCGACGACGCCCTGCGCGCGCGGCTGAAGGAGGCGGCGGAAAAGGTCGGCCGCTCGCCGCACTGGCTGATCAAGCAGTCGCTGCTCTCGGCCGTGGAGCGCATCGAGCGCGGCGAGGACATGAGCGACCTCGTCGGCGACGCCCCGCGCAACCTCGATGTGACGGATACGCCGGAGCCCGCCCCGGCGCCGCAGCCGTTCCTGGAGTTCGCCCAGAACATCCAGTCGCAGAGCGTGCTGCGCGCCAAGATCACCGCCGCCTACCGCCGGCCCGAGCACGAATGCCTGCCGCTGCTGATCACCCAGGCCACGCTGCCGAAGGCGACGGGCGAGCAGGCGCGGGAACTGGCGCATCGCCTGGTCGCCACGCTGCGGGAGAAGCAGCGCAAGGGCGGCGGCGTCGAGAAGCTGATCCACGAATATTCGCTGACGAGCCAGGAAGGCGTGGCGCTGATGTGCCTCGCCGAGGCGCTGTTGCGCATTCCCGACCGCGCCACCCGCGATGCGCTGATCCGCGACAAGATTTCGGCCGGGAACTGGCAGTCCCACGTCGGCCGTTCCACCTCGCTGTTCGTCAACGCCGCGACGTGGGGCCTCGTCGTCACCGGCAAGCTGACATCGACCACGAGCGAGGCGGACCTGACCTCCGCCATCACCCGCCTGATCGGCAAGGGCGGCGAGCCCTTGATCCGCAAGGGCGTCGACATGGCGATGCGGATGATGGGCGAGCAGTTCGTCACCGGGCAGACGATCTCGGAGGCGCTCGCCAATTCCCGCCGCTTCGAGGCGATGGGCTTCCGCTATTCCTACGACATGCTCGGCGAGGCGGCGACCACCGAGGCCGATGCCCAGCGTTATTACGCCGATTACGAACAGGCGATCCACGCCATCGGCAAGGCCTCGGGCGGGCGCGGCATCTACGAAGGGCCGGGCATTTCGATCAAGCTTTCGGCGCTGCATCCGCGCTATTGCCGCGCCCAGGGCGAGCGCACCATGACGGAGCTGCTGCCGCGGGTGAAGGCGCTCGCGGTGCTGGCGCGGCGCTACGACATCGGCATCAACATCGACGCCGAGGAGGCCGACCGGCTGGAACTGTCGCTAGACCTGCTGGAAGCACTCTGCTTCGACCCCGACCTCGCCGGCTGGAACGGCATCGGGTTCGTGGTGCAGGGCTATCAGAAGCGCTGCTTCTTCGTGATCGATTACCTGATCGACCTCGCGCGGCGCTCCGGCCACCGCCTGATGGTGCGGCAGGTGAAGGGCGCCTACTGGGACGCCGAGATCAAGCGCGCCCAGGTCGACGGGCTCGAGGGTTTCCCGGTGTTCACCCGCAAGGTGCACACCGACGTGTCCTATCTCGCCTGCGCCCGCAAGCTGCTGTCGGCGCCGGATGCGATCTACCCGCAGTTCGCCACCCACAACGCCCAGACGCTCGCCACCATCTACGCCATGGCCGGCGGCAATTATTATAGCGGCCAGTACGAGTTCCAGTGCCTGCACGGCATGGGCGAGCCGCTTTACGAGGAAGTGGTGGCGAAGGACAAGCTCGCCCGCCCCTGCCGCATCTATGCCCCGGTCGGCACCCACGAGACGCTGCTCGCCTATCTCGTGCGGCGGCTTCTGGAGAACGGCGCCAATACCTCGTTCGTCAACCGCATCGCCGATCCCTCGATTCCGATCGACGAGCTGATCGCCGATCCGGTCGCGGTCGCCCGGGCGATCCAGCCGCTTGGCTCGCCGCACCCCAAGATCGCGCTGCCGCGCGAGCTGTTCGGCACCGCGCGCGAGAATTCCGCCGGGCTCGACCTTTCCAACGAGCAGCGGCTGGCCTCGCTTTCCGCCGCGCTTTTGGCGAGCGCCGACATCGCCTACACCGCGGAACCGCTGACCGCCGACGGCCCCGTCGCCGGTGAGGCGCGCACGGTCGTCAATCCGGCCGACCGCCGCGACGTGGTCGGCACCGTGGTCGATGCGACGGCGGAGACGGTTTCGGTCGCACTCGGCCACGCCGTCGCCGCCGCGCCGATCTGGGCGGCGACGCCGCCGGAGGAGCGCGCGCTCTGCCTGATGCGCGCCGCCGACCTGATGGAGGCGCGGATGCCGTCGCTGCTCGGCATCATCGTGCGCGAAGCCGGCAAATCATTGCCGAACGCCGTCGCCGAGGTGCGCGAGGCGGTCGATTTCCTGCGCTATTATGCCGGCGAGGTGCGGGCCTCGTTCTCCAACGACACCCACCGTCCGCTCGGGCCGGTGGTGTGCATCAGCCCGTGGAACTTCCCGCTCGCGATCTTCACCGGCCAGATCGCCGCCGCCCTCGCCGCCGGCAATCCGGTGGTCGCCAAGCCGGCGGAGGAAACCCCGCTGATCGCCGCCGCGGGCGTGCGCATTCTGCACGAGGCCGGCGTGCCGGCCGGCGCGCTGCAGCTGCTGCCGGGTGCCGGCGATGTCGGCGCCGCGCTCGTGGCCGACCCGCGCACGGCGGCGGTGATGTTCACCGGTTCGACCGAGGTCGCCCGGCTGATCCAGAAGACGCTGGCGAGCCGCCTCAGCCCATCGGGACGGACGATTCCGCTGATCGCCGAGACCGGCGGGCAGAACGCGATGATCGTCGATTCCTCGGCGCTGAGCGAGCAGGTGGTGGGCGACGTGCTCACATCCGCGTTCGATTCCGCCGGCCAGCGCTGTTCGGCGCTGCGGGTGCTGTGCCTTCAGGAGGATGTCGCCGACCGCATCCTCACCATGCTGCGCGGCGCGATGAACGAGCTTGCCGTCGGCAATCCCGACAGGCTTTCGACCGATGTCGGCCCGGTCATCACCGCCGAGGCCAAGGCCACCATCGACGATCACATCGAGGCGATGCGCGCCGCCGGCCGCGCAGTGGAACAGATCGCGACCGGACCTTCCGGCCGCAACGGCACCTTCGTGCCGCCGACGCTGATCGAGATCGGGTCCATGGCGGAGCTGAAGCGCGAGGTGTTCGGCCCGGTGCTGCACGTGCTGCGCTTCCGCCGCGAGGACATGGAAGCCGTGGTCGACGACGTCAACGGCGCCGGCTACGGGCTGACCTTCGGCGTCCACAGCCGGATCGACGAGACCATCGCCCGCGTCACCCGGCGGATCGATGCCGGCAACGTCTATGTCAACCGCAACACCGTCGGCGCCGTGGTGGGCGTGCAGCCGTTCGGCGGGCGCGGCCTTTCAGGCACAGGGCCGAAGGCGGGCGGGCCGCTCTATCTCTCGCGGCTCCTGTCGGTCCACCCGCCGTTCCAGCCGTTCCCGGCCGCAGCGCCCACAGAGGCCCGCGAGACCGCCCGGCTGTTCCACGCCCACCTCGTCGCCGAGGGGCTGACGGCGGTGGCCGACCGGGTGGAGCGGCAGATCGAGCGCTCGCTCGCCGGCCGCCAGATGGAACTGCCCGGCCCGGTGGGCGAGCGCAACCTCTACCGCGCGGAGCCGCGCGGCGCGGTGCTCGCCGTCGCGCAGACCGAGGCCGGCGCGCTGGTCCAGATCGGGGCGGCGCTCGCCACCGGCAACAAGGTGTTCGTGGTGCCGCCCGCCGATGGCAGCGACCTCGCCGCCCACATCGCCCGGTTCCCGGTGGCGGTGCGCGCCGATATCGACCTGACCGCGGACTGGGCCCATGCCGGGCCGTTCGCGGCGGTGCTGTTCGAGGGCGACGGCGACGCGCTTTCCGCCCTCGCCGCCCGCGTCGCCGCCCTGCCGGGGCCGATCGTCCCGGTCCACGGCATCGCCCGCGACGCGCTCGACAACGGCGCCGACGACTATCCGCTGGAGATGCTGGTGGAGGAGCGCTCCATCAGCACCAACACCGCCGCCGCCGGTGGGAATGCGAGCCTGATGACCATCGGGTGAGAGATAGATCGCAGACGAGTGCCGTGGTGCAAAAGCGATGAGGTGCAAATGCTCCGGTCGGTCGGCGGAAGATCGCGTCCGCCGACCGTAATTTTCAGCGAGGACCCTGGCGCAAGATTTTGGGCAGATCCTCCGGCACCTTCACGCCGTAACGGCGAAACCGGATATGCTCCGTTCCATCCTTGGTTCTCTCGAGGCGCGGCCGGAAGGCAATGAACTCGATGACCGCCGGCTTTCCGGAGCCGCTCCATTTTGTCTGGGCATTCTGGGCAATCTTCACCTCGACCTTCACGGATCCGACCTCGACGATGCCGGCGTTTGCACCAGCCGTACCCGACTGATTGATCGTTAACGTCGCGTCGTCCGCAGCATAGGCGCGGAAAACCAGCAGATAGACCAGGTCGGGATTCTTCAGGACCGTGTCGATCTCCCAACTGGAGTCGCCACCGGCAGCGACTTTGGCAACCTGCGCGCGTAGCGCCGCGGTGATATCGTCATCGACAGAGCCGTAGGATTCATCGACATAGGCATTTATCTGGAATGCAGTCTTGCCTTGGACAACGGCGGCCACCTCCGCTTCGGTGAGCGAGGTGGCTTCGGTCCCGGAAAGCGTGACGCCGAACTCCGAGACCTGAGTCGCTTCGTAATTGGCTTTCGCACTTTCAGTTGTGACCGACGCGGGAACGACGCCGATCTCCGAGAGCGATCCGGCCTTGGTGTCGACCAGATAGAGCCGCCCGAGTTCCGCCATGCCGCTGTTGAGATAGCCGAAAGAAAGTCTGCTGAAATTCGGATTAATCGTCGCCGTGGGCGAGCCGCAGCCACTCACGACGGCAACCAATCCGAGGCCGAGCGCGAAGCGACCCCAGCCCCAACCGAGATAACGGCCTTGTGTTGTCTCCACTGTCATGACGATGAGCCCCCTATAGGCACCAGCCGTGCCCCAGCCCCGGGGCGGCATCCTCGACCAGTGCATGCGAGATTCCATTAACACATTCATTGCGGGCATATAAGTACCACGCGCAACCAAAAGAGCGTCATATCATCCCATCGAGCGTACGCAGATGGATTGCGATATGTCTTCGGTTGTAGTTGGGCGCATGGCGAGACGGCGAAGAGTCCTTTAAAATCCGATCGTGAGCCGATGGAGCCGAGGCTTCGGTGGCGGGAAGAAATTGCAGCCGTTACCGCGCCCGCTGGCGAGTGGAAAATTGATCATGCCCCGTGCCTTCCTCCTGATCCTCGATTCCGTCGGCATCGGCGCGGCCGGTGATGCGGCGGCCTATGGCGACGCGGGGGCCGACACGGTCGGCCATATCGCGGAAGCCTGCGCGGCGGGGCGGGCGGACAAGGCGGGGGTGCGCGCGGGAGCGCTCAGGGTGCCGAACCTCGTGCGCCTCGGGCTCGGGCAGGCGGAAGAGGCCTCCACGGGCCGGACGCCGCCGGGGCTCGAAAGCACCGCGCCGGTGGCGGGACTGTGGGGTTACGGCGTCGAGCGCTCGAAGGGCAAGGACACGCCGTCCGGGCACTGGGAGATCGCCGGCGTGCCGGTGCCGTTCGAGTGGGGCTATTTCCCGACGACCGTGCCGGCCTTTCCGGCCGATCTCGTCGCCGCTATCGTCGAGGAAGCCGGCCTGCCCGGCATTCTCGGCAACTGCCACGCCTCGGGCACCGAGATCATCGAGCGTCTCGGCGAGGAGCACGTCGCGACCGGCAAGCCGATCTTCTACACCTCGGCCGATTCCGTGCTGCAGATCGCGGCTCACGAGACCCGGTTCGGCCTCGAGCGGCTTTACGATCTGTGCCGGATCGCGCGCCGCCACGTCGATCCGCTCAATATCGGCCGGGTGATCGCCCGCCCGTTCGCCGGGGAAAGCGCGGCGACCTTCGCGCGCACCGCCAACCGCCGCGACTATGCCGTGCCGCCGCCGGAACCGACCCTGCTGGACCGCGCCAAGGCCGGCGGCCGCGCGGTGGTCGGCATCGGCAAGATCGGCGACATCTACGCCCATTGCGGCGTGACCGAGGTGGTGAAGGCCGCCGGCAACGACGCGCTGTTCGACGCCACGCTCGACGCGGCGGCGCGGGCTCCCGAGGGCGGGCTCGTCGTCACCAACTTCGTCGATTTCGACATGGTCTACGGCCACCGCCGCGACGTTCCCGGCTACGCCGCCGCGCTGGAGGCGTTCGACCGCCGCCTGCCGGAGTTCACCGGACGGATGCGGCCGGGCGACCTCGCCGTCATCACCGCCGATCACGGCTGCGACCCGACCTTCCGCGGCACCGACCACACCCGCGAGCACGTGCCGATCCTGGCGTTCGGGCCGGGGGTGGAGCCGCGCGCCATCGGCCGCCGCGACAGTTTCGCCGATATCGGCGCCACCCTCGGCCGCTGGCTGGAGCTGCCGCCCGGCCCCCATGGAAAACCGTTTATTTGACGGCTTAGTATAGTCGCGAGGCGGCCGGAGCCGGCCGGCGGCCCTGCTGCGCAGAACCGGAGGCTAATGATGACGCGGCGCTTTCCCTTTCCCCACGACGGGCGGCCTGACCAGGCGATCCGCGACGCCTACAAGGCCGATGGCTTCCTCGTGCTCGAAGGCTTCGCGAGCCGCGAGACCTGCGCGGCGCTGCGCCAGCGGGTGCATGACCTGATCGACGGCTTCGATCCGGAGAGCGTGCGCTCGGTGTTCTCGACGGCCGATCAGGCCCACGCCCGCGACCGTTACTTTCGCGAGTCGGGCGACGAGATCCGCTTCTTCTTCGAGGCACAGGCCTTCGACGCAGACGGCCGGCTGGTGCGCGACAAGCAGGGCGCCATCAACAAGATCGGCCATGCGCTGCACGATCTCGATCCGGTGTTCGCGCCGTTCTCGTACGATCCGCGCCTCGGGAGGCTCGCCAAAGGGCTCGGCCTTGCCGATCCCGGTCTGGTGCAGTCGATGGTGATCGCCAAGCCTGCGTTCATCGGCGGCGAGGTCGGCATGCACCAGGACGCCACCTTCCTCTATACCGAGCCTTCCACCGTGACCGGATTCTGGATCGCGCTGGAGGATGCCACCGCCGAGAACGGCTGCCTGTTCGCGCCGCCCGGCGGCCATCGCACGACGCTGCGCGAGCGCTTCCACTATCGCGGCGACGATCTCGTCAAGACGACGCTCGACCCGGCCCCGCTCGAAGACGAAGTGGGCGTGCCGCTGGAGGCGCCGGAAGGCACGCTGGTGGTGCTGCACGGCCTGCTGCCGCACCGCTCAGGGCCTAACACCTCGCCGCGCTCCCGCCTCGCCTACGCGGTCCATGCCATCGACCGTGCCGCAGGTTGGGCGCCGGACAACTGGCTGCGGCGACGGGCGGACATGCCCGTGCGCGGCTTCGACGCCTGACGATGTCGATGGCGACGCCGCGATCGCCGCTGCCCGGGAACCGGCTCGCCCGCGGCCTTCTTCGTTTCGCATGGCGTAGCGCGATGGCCATCGGCATCGCCGGTAGCGGCCTTTGGGGCGGTTTCGGGCTGTTCTACCGCCTGCCGCTGCCGGACTGGACACGGGTTGCGCTCGCCGTGCTCTGGGCGTGCCTTGCGGTCGCCGCGCTCGTCGCGCTGCTGCGCGGGCACTACTGGCCGGTCGCGGTCTACGCCGCCGCCTTCCTCTGCGTCGGACTTTGGTGGGTGTCGCTGAAGGCGCCGGCGGAGGCCAATTGGCAGCCGGACGTCGCCCGCGCAGCCACCGCGACGATCAAAGGAAGCCGGCTCACGATCCACGGCGTGCGGAATTTCGACTGGATCACGCCGACCGAAGCCGTCGAGAAGTGGGAAGATCGCAGCTACGATCTCGATGCCGTGACGGGCGTCGACCTGTTCTTTTCCTACTGGTCGGGACCGGCGATCGCCCACGTCATCGTGAGCTTCACCTTCGCGAATTCGCCTCCGCTCGCCTTCTCCATCGAAACGCGCAAGACCGTCGGACAGGCCTATTCCACCATCGCCGGCTTCTTCAAAAGCTACGGCCTCGTCATCATCGCCGCAGACGAACGCGACATGATCCGGCTCAGGACCAACGTGAGGGGCGAGGATGTCCGGCTCTATCGCCTGGGCATCGGGCAGCCGAACGCACGGCGACTGCTGGTCGCCTATGCCGAGGCGCTGAACAGGCTGGCGGCGGAACCGAAATTCTACAACACGCTGCGCGACAACTGCACCACGCTCGCCTTCGGCTATGCCGCCGGGATCTGGCCGGAACTCGCCTTCGACTGGCGCGTGCTGCTGCCGGGATACGGGCCGGATTATGCCTACGAGATCAAGGCGGTGGATACGTCGATCCCGCTCGCCGAACTGAAGGAACGGGCGCGGATCGGCCCGGCGGCGCAGGCGGCCGATGCCGATCCCGACTTCTCCGCGCGCATCCGCGAGGGTGTTCCCCGCCCGCTGGTGGAGTAGCCGGAAAACCCGCCGGGCCGCCGTGAACCACTCGGAAAGCGCGGCCTATTCGGCCCGCAAAGCCGTCAAGGGGGCGGCCTATTCGGCCGACAAGGCCCGTGAAGGGGGCAGCCTATTCGGCCGGCATGGCCCGTGAAGAGGGCGACCTATTCGGCCGCCATGGCCACCGAGAGATTGTCGAGCGAGGACACGACGTGCTCGCACAGCGCGTCGATCAGTTGTGAATTCTGCTGCCAGGAGCGCACCAGGGAGATCTCGCAGGGCGGCAGGCGCGGGAAGCCATCGGATTCCGACAGCACGCGCATGCCCGGCCGCAGCGCCGATTCCGGCAGCACGGAGACAGCAAGACCGGCGGTGACCGCCGCGCCGACGGCAGTCGAATTCCAGCTCGAATAGAGCACGCGGTGCGGCCGGCCGGCATTGCTGAGCGCATCGACCGCCGCCACGCGCCAGCAGCAGGTAGTCTGCCCGAGCGCCAGCGGCAGCACATCGACCTCATGTGCGGAGTGGCGGGCCGACGTGACCCACAAGAGCGGCTCCCGCCGCACCACCTGCTCGTTGCCCGATGCCTTCGACGGCACATGGGTGATGATGGCGGCATCGAGCTCGCCCGCCTTGAGGCTGTCGATCAGCATCGCCGTCGGCTGGCAGAGCACCGTGACCTCGACGCGGGGATTGGAGCGGGCGAAGCGCGCGAGAATCTCCGGCAGGAAACGGTCGGCATAATCGTCGGGGATGCCGAAGCGCAGCCGGCCGGTCAGTTCGTGCTCGTCGAAGGCCGCGAGCGTCTCGTCGTTGAGCTGCACGATGCGGCGGGCATAGGCGAGCAGGCGCTCGCCATCTTCCGTGAGACGGGACTGACGGCCATCACGGGAGAAGATCGGCCGGCCGATTCGCTCCTCCAGCCGCCGCATCTGCATCGAGACCGCCGACTGGGTCTTGTGGACCGCATCGGCCGCGCGCGTGAAGCTGCCGGATTCGGCAATCGCGACGAAGGTCCGCAACTGATCGAGATCGAGCACCGGGGCCATGGGCTTCACCTTGGGTTGGACGTCACCTTGTCCTGAAAGGGGGGCTGGCAAGCCGCAAGCCTGCCGGTGCCGGGCATTTGGCGTCTGATTCCGGGCCGCAGCGAACGTCATGCGGCGTTAGATCAACGTCTCTTATGGATAACATTACAAACATTCGTTGGACTGATCAATGTCCCGCGGGCATCGTCCCATTGTCGGCGCAGACATCGTGTCGCCCGACGGTCATCAGGAAGGACCAGGATCATGTTCGCCCCCGCCCCCTCGTCGCGTCTCTCACGGCTCGGTTCCTCCGCCGTCGGCGGTCTGCGCGTGGTGGCCAAGGCCATTGCCGCCTTCCTGGAGGCTGCGCGAAACCGCCGAGAAGCACGCGCACTGCTGACGATGGACGATTGCATGTTGCGCGACATCGGCATCACGCGCGGCGACGTCCATTCCGCGCTCGCCTCGGCGCCACGGCGCGATCCGACGGCCCGGCTGCGTATCCTCGCGGTGGAGCGGCGCGCGGCCGCCAAGGCGGCATTGCGGGAGCGATACCCGGATGCAGGCCTGCTCGACGCCTTCCTCGCGAGCCGCAAGATCGTGCGGGAAAGCCGCGCGACCGACAACTCGGACTGCTCCAATACCCTCTGAACGAACACGGCGGCCCCGGCGCAGGCGGGGGCCGCGGTAGAAACATTTCCGGGCGGACGGACCGCCGACTCGGACGGCGAGATCCCTGAGATCGCGTCGATCCGGACGAATCGGTTCGAACGGGCCGGATTTGCGGCATGACCTCGCGGGGCGGACGGCCCGGCGGGGTCAATCGCGTTCAAGATCCCTCGCGTTTGAGATCTCTATAGAGCACCCGTACGGGCTTTCCGCCGGAAACGGCCGTTTCGGCCTCGCTCCAGCCCGCCTTGCGGTAAAGGCCGGCGGCATCCTCGGTATAGAGCCACAGCCGCTCCACGCCATCGGCGCGCGCCGAGGCTTCCAGCCCGGCGATCAGGCGCAGCGCATGCCCGCGCCCGCGGAATCGCGCCTCGACGAAGAGATCGCCGAGCCACGGCCCGAGATCCGGCCGGCCTTCGAGATCGTTGCTCAGCAGGGAAACCATGCCGACGGGCTCGCCGTCGGCAAGAAGCACCAGCGTTCGGAGCATCGGGGAGCCGGCGGCGAGATGGTCGCGCTCGTAGCGGATCACCTCCTCGACAGGCACGCCGCGCTCCCTGAAGAAGCCGCTCCACCGCCACGTCGCGGTCGTCACGGCCAGATCGGGCCGCTCGCTGGTGGACACGATACGATAGCGCATCTCCCAGCTTGCACCCGGTTCGGAATGGCTCAGAAGGCGTACTCGGCGAAAACCCGGCTGATATCGCCGTTCCAGGCGCCGTCGAACGCCGTCAGCATCCGCCGGGCCGGCGTGCCCTTCTCCAGCGCCTCGTCGAGCGGGGCGAGGAAACCGGTCTCGTCGGCGCCCTCGCGGTTCAGCCGGGCACGGCGGGCAAGGCCGCCGCGGGCGATCTCCACCGCATCGCGGGCGAGATCGCGGACGGTGCGGTTGCGGAACGGCGCATCGAGGCCTTGGCGCGGAACGGCCTGACGCAGCGCCTCGCGCTCCTCGGCGCTCCATTCGCGCACCATCTCGGCCGCCTGGTCGATAGCGGTCTCATCGTAGAGCAGCCCGACCCAGAATGCCGGCAGCGCGACGATGGAGCGCCACGGCCCGCCATCGGCGCCGCGCATTTCCAGGAAGCGCTTCAGGCGCACGTCCGGGAACACGGTGGAGACATGGTTGGTCCAGTCCCCCATGTTCGGGAGTTCGCCGGGCAGCCCCGGAAGCCGGCCCTTGAGGAAGTCGCGGAAGCTCTGGCCGGCGACGTCGATGTAGCGGTCGCCGCGCTTGACGAAATACATCGGCACGTCGAGCACCCAGTCGATATAGCGCTCGAAGCCGAAGCCGTCCTCGAAGGCGAACGGCAGCCCGCCGGCCCGGTTGTTGTCGGTGTCGTGCCAGATCTGGCCGCGGAACGATTCGTAGCCGTTCGGCCGCCCCTCGGTGAACGGCGAGTTCGCGAACAGCGCGGTGGCGACCGGCTGCAAGGCGAGGCCGACCCGCATCTTGCGGACCATGTCCGCCTCGTCGCCATAGTCGAGATTCACCTGGATGGTGCAGGTGCGGTACATCATGTCGAGCCCGAGGGTGCCGACCTTCGGCATGTAGCCGGACATGATGGCATAGCGCGATTTCGGCATCCGCGGCGTTTCGGCCAGCGTCCACGCCGGCGAGAAGCCGAGGCCGAGGAAGCCGATGCCGAGCGGACCGGCGATCTCGCGCACCTGGGCGAGGTGGGCATTCGTTTCCGCGCAGGTCTGGTGCAGGGTTTCGAGCGGCGCGCCGGATAGCTCGAACTGGCCGCCCGGTTCCAGGCTGATGGCGCCGCCGCCGGTAGGATCGACCAGCCCGATGATCTTGCCGGCATCGAGAATCGGCTCCCAGCCGAGCAATCCCTCCATGCCGCGCAGCAGTTTCTCGATGCCCCGCGGCCCCTCGTAGGCGACAGGGGAGAGATCGCTCACATGAAAGCCGAACTTCTCGTGCTCGGTGCCGATGCGCCAGCGCTCGCGCGGCTTGGAGCCGTCTTCGAACCAGGCGATCAGGGCATCCATGCCTTCGATCGGGGAATTGTCGAGGGTATCACGCGCCATGGAACCGGCCGGCTGTCACGAGGGAACGGGACGAGGGGCGAACCCGCCCGGCCCGGAGCGCCGCACGATAGCGACAGAGCGCGTTGGGTACAAATGCCATTTCCATACCCCCTACTGCCAGTCGCCGAGCACGGCCTGCACCACCGCCAGCGCCGCCACCGCCGCCGTATCGGCCCGGAGAATGCGCGGCCCGAGCGGAATGGCCGTGACGAACGGGGCGGCCCTGAGGCGCGCACGCTCCTCCTCGGAGAACCCGCCCTCGGGGCCGATCAGCACCGCGAGCGGACCGCGCGGCAGCGCGGAGAGCACCGGCAGGGGGTTCGCCCCGGCGTCGCCCTCGTCGCAGAACACGATCCGGCGGCCGGGTTCCTCGACCGGCCAGCGGTCGAGCAGCGCGCCGAACTCCGCGGTCTCCAGCACCGAGGGCACGGCGATGACGCCGCATTGCTCGCACGCCTCGATGACGTTCGCGCGCATCCGGTCGAGATTGACCCGGCTCGCCTGGGTGCGCCTCGTCATCACCGGGCGCAGCCGGCCCGCACCCATCTCCACCGCCTTCTGCACGCCGTAATCGAGGCGGGCGTGCTTCAGCGGCGCGAACAGGAAATCGATGTCGGGCACCGGCGTCTGCGGACGGGTTTCGGCCTCCACGGCGAGGCGGCACCGCTTGCGGTCGGCATCCGCCACCACGGCGCGCCATTCGCCGTCGCGGCCGTTGAACACGAGAAGCCCGTCGCCCGCGCGCTTGCGCAGCACATTGAGGAGATAGTTCGCCTGATCGCGCGTCGCTTCGATCTCCGCCCCGGCGGCGAGCGGCGCCTCGACGAACAGGCGGGTGGAAAGGAAATCGGCGCGTGCCATGGCGGATCCTGTCGAAACGCGGGTCGTGTCGGAACGAATGCGGCGGCGCTCGGGCCTTCGCATCCGGAACGATTTGCTGCCGACCGGACGGTCTCATCCGATCGCGATGCGCTCTAGAGCATAACCCGTTCAGATCGAACCGATCTGGACGACAAGGATATGCTCAAGCTTTTGAATCTGGAGCGATTTCTTGTCGATCTGATGATTCCATCAGATCGGAAAGCGCTCTGGAGCATATCCCGTTCAGATCGAACCGATCTGAACGACAAGGATATGCTCAAACTTTTGAATCTGGAGCGATTTCTTGTCGATCTGATGATTCCATCAGATCGGAAAGCGCTCTAGGCGTGCTCGCGCTTGAGCGGGCGGGCGAGGAGGCCGGCCATCACCTCGTCCACGGACACCCGGCCCTCGACCAGCGCGGCGACCGCCTCGGTCACCGGCAGGTCGACGCCGAGGCGACGGGCGATGGCAACGGCGACCGGAGCGGTCTTGGCGCCTTCGACCAGAGGGCCGGATTCGTCCGGTCCCTCGACCGCGCGGCCTTCACCGAGCGCGATGCCGTAGGCGAAGTTGCGCGACTGCCGGCTCGACGTGGTGAGGAACAGGTCGCCGAGCCCCGACAGGCCGGTGAGCGTCTCCGCCCGCCCGCCGAGGGCAACGGCGAGGCGGACGAGTTCGGCAAAGGCGCGGGCGACCAGCGCGGCCTGGGCGCTGGCGCCGAGGCCGCGGCCGACCACAACGCCGCTCGCGATGGCGAGCACGTTCTTCAGCGCGCCACCGACCTCGACACCGATGACGTCGTCGGAGGCGTAGGGGCGGAACGAGGGGCCGGCGAAGGCGGCGGCAACGGCATCGGCCATCCCGATATCGGCGGCGGCGACGGTGACGGCGGTCGGAAGGCCCCGAGCGACGTCGGCCGCGAAGCTCGGTCCCGAAAGCACCGCCGGCACCGCGGCGGGCGCGACTTCGGCGAGCACGTCGGCGAGAAGCCGGCCGGTGCCGGCCTCGAAGCCCTTGGCGGAAAGCACGACGGGGGTTCCCGGCCGCAGCCGGCCCGCGAGGTCGGCCGCGACGGCCCGGGTCGTCTGCGCGGGCGTGGCGAGCACCACGAGGTCGCAGCCGGCCGCCTCGTCGAGATCGAGGGTCGCCGCGACCGGCGGATCGAGCCGGATGCCCGGGAGATGGCGCGGGTTTTCGCGGGAGAGATTGATGGCCGTGACGGTCGCGGGATCGCGCGCCCACAACAGCGGCCGCCGCCCGGCGCGGGCCACCGCGAGCGCGAGCGCTGTGCCCCACGCCCCACCGCCGACGATGCCGACGGTCTCGACCTGCGGCGCCGGTTCAGGATGCGTCATCGGCGACCTCCACTTGGCGGCCATCGCGACCGGCGAGACACCGGGGACCGGCTTGGGCTGCAAGGGTCACCGCGCGCATCAGACCTTGGCTCCGAGGCGGCCGTGGCCGACGACCGGCACCGCCCGCTGGTCGAGCGGCCACCGCGCCCGCACCGGGACGTCGAGCCCGTCTTCGAGGCCTAGCGCCATGCGCTCGGCGCCGGCCCAGGCGACCATCACGCCGTTGTCGCCGCAGAGCGCCAGCGGCGGAGCGACGAAGGTGCCGCCCGCCTGAGCGGCCGCCGCCTGCAGCGCGGAACGGATGGCGCCATTGGCGGCGACGCCGCCGGCCACCACGAGGACCGGTTCCGCGACGCCGGTTTCGGCGCGGAAGCGGACGAGCGCATCCCGGGCACGCGCAGCGACGATGCCGGCGACCGTCGCCTGGAACGAGGCGCAGAGATCGGCGACGTCCGCGGGCGAGAGCGGCGCCGCGCGTTCGGCCGCGAGCCGCACCGCGGTCTTGAGCCCCGCAAACGAGAAATCGAGCCCGGCGCGGCCGATCAGCGGTCGCGGCAGGGTGAACCGCGTCGCATCGCCGGAGGCCGCGGCGCGTTCCACCGCCGGGCCGCCGGGATGGCCGAGGCCGAGAAGCTTCGCCGTCTTGTCGAATGCCTCGCCGAGCGCATCGTCGATGGTGGTGCCCCAGCGCTCGTAGTCACCGACGCCGCGCACCGCGAGAATCTGGGTGTGGCCGCCGGACACGAGCAGCAGCAGATAGGGGAACGCCACATGGTCGGTGAGCCGCGCCGTCAGCGCGTGGGCCTCGAGATGATTCACGGCGACGAACGGCTTGCCGGCGGCGAAGGCGATGGCCTTGCCGGTCATGGCGCCGACCATCAGCCCGCCGACGAGGCCGGGGCCGGTGGTGGCCGCCACGGCATCGATGTCGGCAAGCGGAATGCCGGCCTGAGACACGGCCTCCGCCACCACGCGGTCGAGCAGGGCGACATGGGCGCGGGCAGCGATTTCAGGCACCACGCCGCCGTAGGGGGCGTGATCCTCGAGCTGCGCGCGAACGACATTGGACAGCACGGTGCCCGCGCCGTCTGCGTCGCGGCGCACGATTCCGGCCGCCGTCTCGTCGCAACTCGTCTCGATGCCGAGAACGATCATGACTGCTCCTCGATGCCGTCCGCCGCACCCCGGCGGCAGACGCCCGTCCACTCGACCATGCCGGGATGCCGGCCCCGGGAAAGATCCGAGGTGGACAAGGGCACGGCGCCCGTTCCAAGTTGCGCCACTCGCGACGTCCTGCGTCGTGCGCGCACCTGACGGTCGCGCATAGCGCGAACGCCGCTCTTGTCGCAACACGGCGCCTCGCCCGAGGCCCTAACAAATCGACCCCGGCACGTGCAAACGAATAAGCTGCGCATCGGCACCCGCGGAAGCCCGCTCGCGCTCGCCCAGGCTCATATGGTCGAGGCCGCCCTCGCCGCCCAGGGGGTGGAGACGGATATCGTCGTGATGTCCACGGCCGGCGACCGCATCACCGACCGGCCGCTGACGGAGATCGGCGGCAAGGGCCTGTTCACCCAGGAAATCGAGGACGCGCTTGATGACGGGCGCCTCGACCTCGCCGTGCATTCCGCCAAGGATATGCCGACTGCGCTGCCGGCCGGTCTCGGCCTTGCCGGCTACCTGAAGCGGGAGGACGTGCGCGACGCGCTCGTCACGATCGACGGCCGCACCCTCGCCGACCTTCCGGCGGGCGCCGTGGTCGGCACCGCCTCGCTGCGGCGCGGCGCGCTGCTGCGCCGGCTTCGGCCGGATCTTCGCGTGGAGGTGTTCCGCGGCAACGTCCAGACGCGGCTCGCCAAGCTCAGGGCGGGCGTGGTCGACGCCACGCTGCTGGCGCTCGCGGGTCTGAAGCGGCTTGGACTGGAGGAGGTCGCCACCGAGATCCTCGATGTCGCGCTGTTTCCCCCGGCAGTCGGCCAGGGGGCCATCGCGATCGAGACCCGGCTCGGCGACGAACGGGTGGCGCGGTTCCTCGCCCCGGCGCTCGACGGCGACACGGCGATCGCGCTTGCCGCCGAACGCGCCTTCCTCGCGGCGCTCGACGGCTCGTGCCGCACGCCGATCGCCGGCCACGGCATCGTCGAGGGGGACCGGCTGAGGTTCCGGGGGCTGATTCTCACCCCCGACGGCAGCCGCTTCCACGAGACCGAGACCGAGACGACCACCGAGGACGCGGCCCTCACGGGCCGGCGCGCCGGCGACCTGCTGCGCGAACGCGCCGGGCCGGGCTTCTTCGACCCGGCCTGACGGTCGGTCGCCTCAGAGCATAACCCGTTCAGATCGTATCGATCTGAACGACAAGGATATGCGCAAGCTTTTGAATCTGGCGCGATTTCTTGTCGATCTGATGAGTCCATCAGATCGGAAAGCGCTCTAGACGAGCGCGTCCTTGCCGGCGCCGCAGACGAGGGCGCAGACCTTTTCCCCGGGCTTCAGCGCGATCTTGCCGGAGCGGATGCCGGCGATCGCCGCCGCGCCGCTGAGGTCGGCGGCGAGCCCCATCTCCGACCACAGCCACTTCGCGGCGGACAGCATCTCCTCGTCGTCGACGAGCACGATGTCATCGACCGCCTCGTCGACGATGGCGAACACCGCCTCGTCGGTACGGCCGCAGGCCATGGTGGCGACGCGGGTGGTGACGGCCGGCAGGCGCACGACGTGGCCGGCCTGCCGCGAGGCGAGCAGAGTGGGCGAACCCACCGGCTCGATGCCGATGATCCGCACGGAGGGCTTCAGCGCCCGGATGGCGCTCGCCATACCGGAGATGAGCCCGCCGCCGCCGATGGCGACGAGCAGGGTTTCGACATCCAGCATATCGGCCAGGATCTCCAGCGCCACGGTGCCCTGCCCCGCCATCACCGCCGGATCGGCGAAGGGATGGAAGAACACGGCGTCGTTTGCGGCGGCATAGGCCTGGGCCTCGCGGTTGGCATCGTCCCAGACATTGCCGACGACGCGGACATCCGCGCCCCAGCCGCGCAGGCGCTCGAGCTTGTCCGGCGTCACCGTCTTCGGCACGAAGATGATACCGGGAACACCGGCCTGGAAGGCTGCACGCGCGGTGGCAAGCCCGTGGTTGCCGCCCGACGCGGTGACGATGCCGTTGGCAAGCGCCTCCGGGGGGGTGGTGAGAAGCCGGTTGGTCGCGCCGCGCACCTTGAACGAGCCGGTGGGCTGGAGGCATTCGAGCTTCAGCCAGAGGTCGGCCTCGGTCACCGGCTCGCGCAGGGCCGTCGCCTGCATCAGCGGCGTGCGCCGCACGAAGGGGGCGATGCGGCGCGCCGCATCCTCGATCGCGGAGAGTTCCAGCACGCACGGCTCCTCTGGATTACGTAATCGATTGCCCTTGGGGATAGGGCAGATTATCCTGCCCGGCAAGACGAGAATGCGCGCCAGGCCGGTGCCGGGCGACGGAGCCGACGGAACCCCGATGGACGAGATCCGCTTCTACGATCCGCGCGTCGGCGCCCACGCGGCGCTGAGCAATCTCCATCCGCGAGCGATGGTGTTCGAGGGCACTCTCTATCGCACCCCGGAGCACGCCTTCCAAGTGGCGAAGGCCGCCTCGGCGGAGATGAAGGCTTGGCTCGCCGCCGCCCCGACGCCGGAACTTGTGGCGGTCGCCGGCGACAATCTCGTGCCGGAGGACGTGGTACCGGGGTGGGAGGACGACCAGCTTCGGGTGATGGAGCGGATCGTCACGGCGAAGTTCACCGAGGCCGAAGACCTGAAGGCGCTGCTTCTCAACACCGGCACCGCGAAGATCGTGGAATGGGCGCCGGAGGACGGCGAGGTCGCGCGCTTCTGGGGCGAATACAAGGGCGAAGGGCAGAACTGGCTCGGCCGCATCCTGATGGATTTGCGCGAGCGGCTGAGGGCGGAGGCGGCGTAATCCGCCGTCCAGCACGACGTCAGGCCCGCTTCGAGCCGGAGGATTTCTAGAGCATATCCCGTTCAGATCGAACCGATCTGAACGGGATATGCTCTAGCCATTGAATCTGGAGCGATTTCTTGTCGATCGGATGATTCCATCCGATCGGAAAGCGCTCTAAAGGCGGTAAACCCGGATGGCGTTGTCGCGATAGAACGCGCGCCGCTCGGCCTCGCTGCATCCCTCGATAATCCGGTCGAGAGTCGCAACCCAGCCGGTGAAGCTGTCGGACAGGTTCATGACCGGCCAGTCGCTGGCGAACAGGCAGCGGTCGAGCCCGAAGCTTTCGACGGTGTGGTCGATGTAGGGGCGGATGGCTTCGAACGTCCACTCGGCGTGGTCGGCCTCGGTGGTGATGCCGGCCAGCTTGACCACGACGTTCGGCAGGGCGGCGATGGCGCGCAGGTCATCGGCCCAGGGTGCCCACTCGCCGGCCGCGATCGACGGCTTGGCGATGTGGTCGAGCACGAACGTCACCTCCGGGCAGCGCCGGACGAGTTCGGTGGCATCCGTGAGCTGGCTGTTCTTGATGCAGATATCGAACGGCAGGCCGTGTTCGGCCAGAAGCCGGACGCCCTCGACGAAGCCGGGCTGCAGGCACCAGCCCGGCTCGGCGCGGTTCTGGATCTGGCGGCGGATGCCCCGGAGCGGCGCGGCGGCCTTCAGCGCCTCGATCTCCTCCTCGACGGCACGGCCGCGTTCGACGAGCGCTGAAGCGACCACACCGGCGATGCGCGGCTCGTCCGCGGCGAGGCCGGCGATGAAGCGGGCTTCGTCGAAACGGTGGCGCTCCTCGGCATCGACCTCGACGAACACCAGCTTCTCGACGGCGACCGCGCCGGTGGCATCGGCATAGTCGGGCGGCAGGTGGCGCCCCTTGATGCCGGGCACGCCGTCGAGCCAGGGATAGGAGAGCCGCGCCGGATCGTAGAAGTGGACGTGGGCATCGACGACCGCGAACTCGGGCATGGATTGTGTCTCCAAAGAGGCACCGCAGCACCGCGGACGGCTTTGCGGCTGGAGCATATCCCGTTCGGATCGAACCGATCTGAACGACAAGGATATGCTCAAGATTTTGAATCTGGAGCGATTTCTTATCGATCTGATGAGTCCATCAGATCGGAAAGCGCTCTAACGGCGACGCCGCCGGCCGTGGAAGCCGGCGGGGAGGGATCATCAGCGCTTCAGGTCCGGCGTCCCGTCGGGAACGGTCCTGAGCGGGCGGGTGCTGTCGCGCACGATCAGTTCGGTTTCGAGCAGGAAGCGTTCCGGCGGCAGCGGCTCATCTGCGGCGATCCGCTGCAGCAGCCGCTCAGCCGCCGCCCGGCCGATGGCATAGGCCGGCTGGGCGACCGCGGTGATGCGCGGATTGAAGATCGCATACCATTCGAGATCGTCGAACCCGACCACGGAGACGGTCTCCGGAATGGCGAGCGCGGCATCGTGCAACGCGGCGAGCGTGCCGATGGTCATCATGTTGTTGGAGGCGAAGAACGCCGTCGGCACGAGGCCGGTATCGAGCAGCGCCGTCACCGCGGCGCGGCCGCCTTCGTAGGTGGAATCGGCCTTGAGCATCAGGTCGGCGGGCGGCGTCAGGCCGCGACGGCGGAAGGCTGTCTCGTAGCCCTCTAGGCGCTGGCGGTCGAACGACGCCTCGATCGGACCCGACACGATGGCGATATCGCGGTGACCGAGATCGAGCAGGTGGTCGACGGCCGTCTCGGCGGCGAGCCGGTTGTCGATGGCCACCACGTCGGTCTCGACGTCCGGCAGCTCCGAATCGACCAGGATGATCTTCAGGCCGCGGCCGATGGCCTCGCGGATATGCTCCCCGGTGCCAGCGGAACTCGCGAGGATGACGGCATCGACCTGCTTTTCCGACATCAGCCGCAGCAGACGCTTCTCTTCCTCTACGGTATTGCCGGAATTGCCCAGGAGCACGCCGTAGCCGGCGGCGCTCAGCGCATTCTCGACGCCGCTCGCGAGCCGGCTGAAGAACGGGTTGGAGATGTCCGCGAGGATCAGCCCGACCGAATGGGTATATTGCACCCGAAGGCTGGCGGCGACCGCGTTGACGACGTAGCCGAGCCGGGAGGCGACGGTGCGGACCCGCTCTTCGGTTTCGCGCGAGGTCGACCCTTTCAGGCCTGCGAACACGCGGGAGACGGTCGCGGTCGAGACGCCCGCCTCGCGCGCCACATCCTGCATCGTCGGTCGTCTGGGAGCCATGAAATCCCGCCCTGCAATCGATTACCCCGTAATCCCATCCGCCCCGCGCGGCAAGCCCACGGCGGTGAAAATGGCATACTGATCGGCATACCGGGAAGGTCTTTCGCATTGGAACGGCGCAGCCGATGAGCATGCGTGAATTTTGTGCATAATCCCGGTGAAATACCCCTTGCGTCCCGGTCGAAAAAAGAACGTAATCGATTTCGGTAATCGGTTGCGTATCGATCTCCCGCCGATCTGGCGCGGGACTCGCATCGGTCGCGTATCGACCCCGTCCAACGGCGCCTCCGCAGCGGAAACGGCGCCGGGCCTGGCATCGAAAGGTCCGCCATGAGTGCCTCGAACGATCATCGCCGCACCGCTGCCGGATCGACGCCGGCGATCGAAGCCACGGGCATCCTCAAGAATTTCGGTTCGCTGGAAGTGCTGCGCGGCGTCTCGGTTGCGCTGCATCGGGGCGAGGTGACGGCGATCGTCGGCGACAACGGCGCCGGCAAGTCGACCTTCATGAAGATGCTGAGCGGCGAGTATATTCCCGATGGCGGGGAAATCCGCGTCGACGGCAAGCCCGTGCAGTTCCGCAGCACCCACGATGCCCAAGCCTACGGCATCGAGACGGTCTATCAGGACCTGGCTCTGGCGCCCGACCTGACGGTCCCCGCGAACGTGTTTCTCGGCCGCGAGCTGAAGCACGGCGGCTGGAAGGGTCGCCTCGGCATCCTCGACCGGCCGTCGATGCTGGCTGAGAGCCACGCGGTGCTGAGTTCACTCGGCGTGAGGGTGAAGTCCTACCGTGCCGCCACCAACCGCTTGTCCGGCGGCCAGCGCCAGGGCGTCGCCATCGCCCGCGCGCTGAAATGGGCGCAGCACGCCATTCTCATGGACGAGCCGACGGCCGCCCTCGGCGCCCGGCAGCGCGAGATGGTCTATCAGGCGATCCGCAAGGCGGCCGAGCGCAACCTCGCCGTGCTCCTGATCTCCCACGATCTCCCGCAGGTGATCGAACTCGCCGACCGCATCATCGTGATGCGTCAGGGCCGGGCCGTCGCCGATCTGTCGCCCTCCGCGGTCACGGTGCGCGACGTGGTGGACGCCATGCTCGGCGCCAAGGAGGCGGCATGACCGGCGCCGCAACCACCCCTTCCCATCCGGACTTCAAGGCCGCCGCCATGACCTCTCCCCCGACGCCCCCGATGCAGAACGACCATCAGAGCCTGTTCGCGCGGCTGCGCGGCGCCACGGCGTTCTGGATGTTCCTCGTGCTTCTCGGGCTGGTGGCGGTGTTCTCGGCGATCTCGCCGAACAACGTCTTCCTCAGCCTGAACAACCTCTTCACCATCGCGCTGAACGCCTCGCAGCTCATCCTGCTCGCCTGCGGCATGACGTTCCTGCTCGGCGCGCGCCACCTCGACCTGTCGATCGGCTCCAACGTCGTGCTGTCGTCGGTGCTGGCGGCGAAGACCATCACCGCGCTCGCCGGCACGCCCGACGAGGTCGCGATGGGAGAGTACCCGAATCTCGCGCTGGCGGTGACGTCCGGCACGCTCGTCGCCTTCGCCACCTCCATCGCGTTCGGTGCGGTGAACGGGTTTCTGGTGACGCGGCTGAAGCTCAGCTCGTTCCTGGTCACGCTCGCCACCACCGCCATCGGGCTCGGGCTCGCGCTCGTCATCACCCATGGCGCAAACGTGCCCCACCTTCCCCGGGTGCTGCAGACCTCGTTCGCCGTCTACCGCGTGTTCGGCTTCGTGCCGATGCCGGTGATCATCGCCCTGGCCGTGGCGGCGGTGCTGTGGTTCGTGCTGTCGCAGACCACCTATGGCACCCACACGCTCGCCATCGGCTCCTCGCCGGATTCGGCGCGCCGGGCTGGCATCGCGACCGACCGCCACGTCACGTCGCTGTTCATGCTGATGGGCGCGCTCGCCGGCGCCACCGCGATGCTCGACATCTCGCGGTTCGCCACCACCAACATCAGCGGCCATCAGACAGACAGCCTGCAGGCGATCGCCGCGGCCGTGATCGGCGGCACCAGCCTGTTCGGCGGTATCGCCTCGCTGCCTGGCGCGGTGGTCGGCGCGCTCATCCCCGTCGTGCTGGCGACCGGCCTCGTCATCATGCGGGTCGACTCGTTCTACCAGCTCATCGTCGTCGGCATGATCGTCATCGCCGCCGTCTATATCGACCAGCGCAACCGCGCGCGCGAAACCTGACAAAGACAAGCCAGAGGAGTGGGATTAAGGTCATGAAGCTGAACGCTTTCACACCCGCAGCCTTGATGTGCGGCGTTGCCGTGCTCTTCGGCGGCGTCCTCGTCGGCAGCCTCGGCGCGGCGACGCCGGCCGCTGCCGATCCGGTCAAGATCGCGGCCCTGCCGGGTCAGGTCGGCATCCCGTTCTACACGTCGATGCAGTGCGGCGCGCAGGCCGCGGCCAAGGAATTCGACGTGAAGCTGAGCTGGGCCGGCCCGCCGGACTGGGACATCGCCCAGCAGCAGCCCTTCATCGACGCCGCGCTCCAGCTGAAGCCCCAGGGCGTGATCCTCGCCCCGACCGACAGCGGCGCCCTCGTCTCGCAGGTGGAGGCGATCGAGGCCGGCGGCACGCCGGTCGTCACGGTCGACGCCCCGCTCGACAAGCCGGTCGAGACCCAGAGCATCCAGTCGAACCACTATCTCGGCGGTGAAGCCGCCGCCAAGGCGATGAACGACGTCGCCGGCGGTGACGGCACCTTCGTGGTCGTCGGCATGCGCCCCGGCCTGCCGGACATCGACGCCCGGGTGAAGGGTTTCGTCGACACCTTCTCCAAGGAGAACCCGAAGGCCACCATCCTGCCGGTGCTCTATCCCGAGACGAGCTCCACCAAGGCGGCCGAACAGGTTGCTGCCGCGATCCAGGCGAACCCGGATCTCAAGGGCGTCTACGTCACCCATTCGGCCGCGGCCGAAGGCGCCTCGGCGGCGATCCTCGAAGCCGGCATGCGCGGCAAGATCAAGCTGATCTCGTTCGATGCCGACCCCCAGCAGATCCGCGACCTGCGCGACGGCGTGTATGACGCGCTGATCGTCCAGGAGCCCTACCAGATGGGCTACGACGCCGTGAAGACCCTCGCCGAGCTCGTGCGCGGCAAGATTAAGAAAAGCGACGTCCAGCATGATCACTTCCTGCCGTCCGTCATCGTGACGCGGGAGAACATGAGCGACCCGAAGATCGCAGCCTCGTTCTACAAGGCGACCTGCGATTGACGGCGTGGGGCAGCGCGCCGCCTCTCCCCCCCTGCGGCGCGCTGCCTCCTTGCCTCTGACGATTTTCTCCCACGGAGTGGAAGTGCAGTGTCCGGGCGTCTCCAAGGCCGCGTCGCCATTGTCATTGGTGCCGCACAGGGAATAGGCGCGGCGATCGCGCGCCGCTTCGCCCGCGAAGGCGCGCAGGTCGTCGTCGCCGATCTCGACGAAGCCGGCGGCTCGCGGCTCGCCGGCGAACTCGGCAACGGTGCCCTGTTCCATCGCACCGACGTCGCCGCCGACGGCAGCAGCGAAGCGCTCGCCGAAGTCGTCGCCGCCCGGTTCGGTCGCATCGATATCCTCGTGCAGAATGCCGGCATCTATCCCGCGAGTCTGATCGAGGAGACCTCGCTCGATCAGTGGAGCCGGGTGCTCACGACCAATCTCACCGGCACGTTCCTCGCCGCCAAGGCCTGCCTGCCGGCGATGCGCGCGCAGTCCTACGGGCGGATGATCTTCACCTCCTCCATCACCGGACCGCGAGTGAGCGCGCCGGGCACGGCGGCCTATTCGGCCAGCAAGGCCGGCATCAACGGCTTCATCCGCACCGCGGCGCTCGAATTTTCCGGCTACGGCATCACCGTCAACGGCATCGAGCCCGGCAACATCATGACCGAGGGCCTGACGGCCGGCCGCGGGCCGTCGTTCATCGCCGCGATGACGGCCTCGATCCCCCTCGGCCGGCTCGGCACGCCGGACGACATCGGTGCCGCCGCGACCTATCTTGCCTCCGAGGAAGCCGGATTCGTCACCGGCACGACCATCGTCGTCGACGGCGGCCAGATCCTGCCGGAATCCAAGGCGTTCGCCGATCCCGAAAGCTGGAGCTGACCGGAGGGAGCGGACATTCGGATGGAAGGCACCAGCCGCAGCCTGCCGCTCTACGCGCCGCTTGCCCTCGACCCGACGGGGCGGGAGCATCTCGCGGTGCTCGATGCCGCCGCCGTGCTCGACGATCCCGCGTTCGGAAGCGCGGAGGTCTGGCAGGTCGGGCGCAGCCATCCGGGCACGGCCGAATTACTCGCCGCCCTCGGTGACCGGCTCGCGACGGCCTCGGTCGGGCTCAGGCTCTATGCGCTCGGAAGCGAGGATTTTCTCTGGTCCGTCATGGCCGCAGCCCATGCTGCCGGGCTCGGCCGGGACGAGGTGCGGCTCGCCTGCACTGGCGATCCGGCCCGGCGCATCCGCTGCGTCCATTGCCAGCACATCGGCGTCGCCCCGCTCGGGCGGCTTGACGATACGACGGTGACCTGCGGCGGGTGCGGGCGGCGCCTGACACTGCGGCCGCATTTCTCACCGCGTCTCGGCGCTTATCTCGGCGTCGCCGAACCCGGGGGCACGCCATGACGTCGGGCCGCTCTACAACCCGGATGCCCGTCCCTCCGATCGCCGTGCGCATCGCCGTCATTGAGGCGCTGTCAGCCACGCTCCGCCGCTTCGCGCTTGAGCCGGCCGACGGCGCGGTGCTGGCGCCGGCCGCACCAGGAGCCCACATCCTCGTCGCGCTCGACGACGGCGGCGGCACGGTGCGGCGCAATGCCTATTCGCTGATCGAGCCCCCGGACCGCCTCAACCGCTACGAAATCATCGTGCGGCACGCTGAAGCCTCACGCGGAGGCTCGGCCTACCTGCACAAGCGCGCCGGTGTCGGCGATATCCTGCGGGTGCTGCCGCCGCAGAGTGCCTTTCCGCCGGTCGCCTCCGCCCGCCAGCATGTGATGGTCTCGGCCGGCATCGGCATCACCCCGTTCCTGTTCTATCGCCGCGCCTTCGAAACGACCGGCGGCTCTTGGGAACTGCACCAGTGCTGCCGCCCCGACGAGGCAACTGCCTTCGCCGGTCTGGCGGACCTGGACACTGAACAGCGGGTGCACATCCACGCCGGGCGCGGCGCTTTCGACCTCGATGCCGTTCTCTGCCGCCAGCCGCTCGGCACCCACCTCTATTGCTGCGGGCCGGCCGGGTTCATGGCGGCGGTGCGGGACCGGGCGACCGCCCTCGGCTGGCCGCCCTCGCGCCTCCACGAGGAACGCTTCGGCGACACCACAGCGGGAACGCCATTCACGGCGTGGCTCGGCCGCAGTCGGCGAGAGATCACCGTCGGCGCCCACGAGAGTCTGCTCGAAGCACTGGAGACCGCCGGGCTGGAGGTGCCGTTCCTGTGCCGCGGCGGCGTCTGCGGGGCCTGCCGCGTCGGCGTGACCGAGGGCGGGATCGACCATCGCGACAGGGTTCTGACCGAGGGCGAGCGAACGGCGGGCGACACCCTGCTGGCTTGCATCTCCCGCGCGGCCGGTTCCCGCCTCGTGCTCGACCTTTAGGACGGAATGCCGCGATGACGGACCCGCAGCCTGAGACCTTCCGCAACGCGCTCCGCTTCCGCAACAGCCCGGAGACGATCCGCCGCTTTCCGTTCCCGTTCGAGGCGGACGCCTACCGCACCTCGACCAATCTCGAGCAGCACGACCGCACCGGTCCCGGCCCGGCCTATCGGGCGCTGTTCGACATCGACGCGCACTACGATGAGGAAATGCGCGAGAAGGCCTTCGTGCTGGCGAACGACCCCGCGCGCTGCCAGATACTGCCGCACATGGCGCCGGCGGCGTGGGACGCCCTCGGCTACATCATGGAAAATCTCACCCGCGACTTTCCCGCCGATTTCAGCCTCGACCGTGCGGGAGAGCGCTGGCGCTGGCGCAATCGCCGGCTCGGCATCGACCGGGCCTTCCGCTTCGGCGACGATGCCTCGCTGCCCGGCGGCCCGCTCGACTTCATCGGCCGGCAGGTGCAGGGCGACCTCATCCTGCTCGACCAGCGCGACGGCAATCTCTGGCTCGACGGCGGAATGCTGACGGCGGCGCAGGGCTGGTCGCTCGATTTCAATCTCGGCATGAGCTGGACCGAGTGGCATGGCCCGGTGACTGGGGCCAATGAGGTCGCGGTGATCGACCGGGGCCTTGCCTTCACCCTCGCCCTAAGGCCCGAGGCGCCGGTGCGCCGGCCAAACTGGATCGTCTGCATCACGCCGCGGCTCGACAACAGCCTGGAGACCTATCCGGACTGGGGCGCGGCCTATACCGGTGCGCCACCCGCCGACATCGGCCGGGACGTGTTCCTGCGGGTGGAGATGCAGCAGCTCTTCCGCCTGCCGCGCAGCAACGCGGTGCTGTTCGCCATCCGCGTCTACATGGCGAGCCTCAATGACCTCGCCACCGTGCCGAAGTGGGTCAAGCGGCTCCACCGCGTGTTTCGCGACCTGCCGGACGATATCGAGCGCGTGAAAGGCCTGCCGTTCCGCCGCGAGATCGTGGCGTGGCTCGCCGCCCACGACGACGGCAGCCCGCTCACCCCGGGCCGGGGCCCCGAATAGCGCCCGCACGCCACCGGTTTTGCCTGCCATGAAAACAACATGGTGCGATCGCGATTGTAGGACGAGGCGGGTCCTAACGTTTGTCTTACGTTCGAATCGTATCGTGGTCGTCAAATCTGGGCTTCGGGGGGCCTGAAAACTGGGTGTCCGTCGTGAGTTATCAGTCCGTCATCGACCAGGCTCATCCCTATCCCGCCATCGAGTACCACCGCCCGATGTCGGCGCGCCTCGCGCGCCATGAGGCGCGCAATACACGCCGCCTGAACGTCCGGCTTCCCAAGGGGCATCCTTATCGCACGCTGCCGGTCTGGATTCCCTACCCGCTCGCGCGCACACTGGCCTTCCTCGGTCTCTAGAACCTGTCCCGTTCGATCGAAACGATCTGAACGACAAGGATAGGTTCCAGACCTTCAAGCGCGTGTGCTTTCCCGTCGATCGGATGTCCATCCGATCGGAGAGCACTTTGGCTTGGCGGATTGACGATCCCGCCGACAGGCCTGCGGCCGCGCGGCACGCCTAATGCCGCGGGCGTGCCCGCCGGACGCGACCCGTCGCCGGGCGGCGGCGGGCCGGCAGATTCGCTTTGCCTTCCCATGCCCGCGCCCCTATTTTCCGCGCCGGACGCACGGGCCCTGCCCGGTCGCGTCGAGGCGCGTTCCGGCTGAGACCCTCTCCCGGCGAGGCAGAACGCGCGTCGTTGAAATCGTGGACGGACCGGCTTCGCGCGGAATGCCGCAGCGCCCCGCCCCCGGACCGGGACCCGCGCGGCGATGCCGGCGCGGTGGGAGGTAAACTTGGCATTCATCGCGCGTTTCTCGGCGTTCGTCGGCAAGACGTTCGCCTTCTGGACCATCCTGTTCGCGGTCCTCGGCTTCGCCTTCCCGGACGTCTTCCGGCAGATCGGGCCCTATATCGTCATCCTGCTCGGCATCATCATGTTCGGCATGGGCCTGACGATCTCGGCGGACGATTTCCGCGAGGTGGTCCGCCGCCCGCTCGACGTGCTGATCGGCGTGCTCGCGCAGTTCATCATCATGCCGCTGCTGGCGTTCGGGCTTACCCGGGTGATTCCGATGCCGCCGGAGGTCGCGGCCGGCGTGATCCTGGTCGGCTGCTGCCCCGGCGGCACGTCGAGCAACGTGATGACCTATCTCAGCAAGGGCGATGTCGCGCTTTCGGTGGCGTGCACCAGCGTCACGACCCTGCTCGCGCCGATCGTCACCCCGTTCCTGGTGTGGGCGCTTGCCAGCCAGTTCCTGCCCGTGAACGCGCTGGCGATGTTCATGAGCATCCTGCAGGTTGTGCTCGTGCCTCTGGCGCTCGGCTTCGCGCTGCAGAAGATCGCGCCCGGTATCGTCAAGGCCGCCGTGCCTGTGCTGCCGCTCGTCAGCGTCACCGGCATCGTGCTGATCGTGGCGGCCGTCGTCGGCGCCAGCAAGGGCGCCATCGTGCAGTCCGGCCTGATGATCTTCGCCGTGGTGGTCATCCACAACGGGCTCGGCTACCTGCTCGGCTACTTCGCCGCGCGCGCCACGGGGCTGTCCCTCGCCAAGCGGAAGGCGATCGCCATCGAGGTCGGCATGCAGAACAGCGGTCTCGGGGCCGCACTGGCGAATGCCCACTTCTCGCCGCTCGCGGCGGTGCCGAGCGCCATCTTCAGCGTCTGGCATAACATTTCCGGCGCGCTGCTCGCGAACTATTTCGCTGCCCGCACGGACGAGCCCGCGCCGTCGAGCGCCCGCAAGGGTACCGGCGCCCGCTGAGAAAAGCCCGGCCGATCGGATGCTCCCATCCGATCGGCCGCACTCAAGCCGCCCTTTCAAGCCGCCGTCTTCAGCGGGCGCTGGAGGCAACCGCTGCGGCCTTCGTCGCGCCGCCCTTCTGCCGTGCGCGAGCGACGGCCCGCCGCTCGACGTCGCGCAGCAATCGTTCGACATCACCCGGATCGATATCGAACGGCTCGCCGAGGTCCTCGAGCGCCGCTTCGACATCTTCCCGGTCGAATCGCCACGGCAGCGGGCCGGCCGCCGGAGCGCTCTTCGGCACCACGTGCGGATAGCTGTGGCCAGAGGCGCGATGATAGAGCCATGCGCAGCCGACCAGCACCGCTGCGTTCAGGCCGACCGGCAGCAGAGGGAGCAGGTAGCTCGACGACGCGCCTGCGAACAGGCCGACAAGGGCGGCAGCGCCACCAGGCGGGTGCAGACAGCGCAGCAATGACATGACCCCGATGGCGACCGCCACCGCGATGCCGGCTGACACGGCGGACAGCGGCATGACGTGCGCCACGGCGACGCCGACCAAAGCCGAGACGACATTGCCGCCGATGGCCGGCCACGGCTGCGCCATCGGGCTCGACGGAACGGCGAACAACAGGACGGCCGATGCACCCATCGGCGGAACGATCCAGAGAAGATGCGTGGTGTCCGCCGCCGCGAAACCGGACGCGAACGCCGTCAACCCGATGCCGGCAAAGGCTCCGAGGCAAGCAAGCAGCCGGTCACGCAGCGTCGTTCCCGGCAAAATAGGGCGAAAGTGAAGCAGGCGGCGAAACCCGGACAAGACGATCTCCAACGACGCCGTACAAAAACCAACTGAGGCTCAAAATCTCGTGAGCATCGATCCCGCTGCGACACGGAAAGGACGCGCGGGTACCGTTTCGTACACGCTTCGGATCCAACAGGACGACGGCGCGTTCTTCCTTACGTGACGAAGCAACGCGTGAGGACAGATCGATGACGGACCAGAACGGTGACCCGACCCCCGGTGGCTACGAACCAACGGTCGTTCCCCCCGCCCCCGATCCGAAGGAACCACCGGACACCGGTCCCTCCGGACCGCGCACGCCTTACCCGGTGAACGATCCCGGCATCGGCGAACCCGGCGGCCCCGGTTCCGAACCGGACTATCTGCCGGGAACGCCGACCGATCCCGGCACGCGATATTGATGCACGGCCACACGCACGTTTGACGGTCGCGGATGGCTCGAGTCGATCTCGGAAATGGGAAGAGCCGGAACGCAGCCGCCATTCGGCGCGTGAGAAACAAGTGGTGCCGCTTGTCAGACTCGAACTGACGACCTCCGCATTACGAATGCGATGCTCTACCAACTGAGCTAAAGCGGCCCGCGCCGAATTCGGCGACGCCCCTGCCGGGACGAGCCCGGCCGGGTCGGGGAGTGAAATACCCACTATCGCGGCCCGATGCAAGCGGCCCGTGGAGGCGCATCGCCGCACGGACCGTCTTGCCGCGCAAGGGTGTGAATATCCCCGGCAGCACGTCGCTGCGCAGAACCGATCCCGCAGAAACGCATGTGAGCCCGGCGCGCCTCATGTAGCAGCCGGGCCTCTGCTATCCCCTCCGCTAGGACCGCGCGGCGACCTTCGCGGCGGACGTCGTCGTGAGGTCGTCCTCATCGAAATCCGGCCCCGGATCGTCGGGCGGATGGCTGAGCGAGAACGGCTCCGCTTCGGAGGGCGAAGCCGTAGCCGATTCGGATGCCGGGCGTGGCCGGGGCACATCCGGCGGGGTGCCGGGAGCGACGGCCGCCGCGGGCGGCACAGGGCCCGTGGCGACGGCGGGACTGGCGGAGGCCGCGGCCGCAGGCACGAGTGCCGCGGGCGCAGGGGGCGCCGGCGGCGGGCCGAACAGAGCCTCGTCGACCACCGGCGCGGAGGGAGCGTCCAGCGCCTCCACCGGCACCTTCCACTCGAAGGCATCGAGCCGGCCGGTGACCGGAGAGATCGGGCCCCAATGCTCGCTGACATAGCCGTCCGCGGTCCAGACCGGATCGCGCGGCGCATTGACGGCACGGCCGAGCCATTCGCGCATCCGGCCGCCGGCACCGAACTCCGCCTCCTCCAGGTCCGCCATCAACAGGCAGGCCCGCTGGCTCGGCCGCGTTTCCAGCACCGTGCGCAGAAGGCCGCGCGCGGTCTCGAATTCGCGGGCCTCGATGGCGGCGTGGGCGACCGCGAGTTCGCCTTCGACATGCCGGGGCGAAAGCGCCGCGAGCGCTCGCATCCGCTTCAGCCGGTCGCGGGCACTGTCACCGGGGCGAATCGCGGCATAGGTCTCGGCCAGTTCGGGGTGCGGCGAGCGCTTCCACGTCGCCTCCACGACCTTGGTCGCCTTGCGGACTTCGCCGTTGCGGGTGAGCAGGCGACCGGCGACGGCCGCCGCCGGTTCGAGATCGGGAGCGAGGCTGTGCGCTTCGAGCGCCATGGCCCGCGCCAGTTCCGGATCACCGGCCTCGAGCTCCAGCGCGCGCGCCGTCAACAGCACGGCCTTGAGGCGCCGCGCACGCGGCTTCTCGACGAGCCGGGCACCGGCATTGCGCGACAGCAATTCGATGGCGCGGTCGAACTGTCGCGCGGCGGCCGCCTGCTCGAACAGGGCCGATGCGGCCCAGGGCAGTGCCGGCGCCTCGCGCGCGGCACGCTCGGCATAGGAATGGGCGGCCTCGGCCGCGCCCTCCCGGGTGGCCTCGACGAACAGCCCGCGCAGGCCGAGAAGCCGGGTCTCCTCACGCTCCAGCATGGCCTCGAAGGCGGCGCGCGCGCCGGCACGGTCGCCCGCGAGCTGCGCGGTCTGCGCTTCGAGCAGCCGGGTCGCCGGATCGTGCGGCACCGCGCGGCGGGCCTCCGTCATGTACCGGCGGGCGAGACGCAGATCGCCGGCGCCGACGGCCACAAGCCCGCGCGACAGCGCATTGCGGCCGCGCTCGCGCCTCGACCGGACGAAATAGTGGCGGAGCCGCCGGGGCGAGCGCCACAGCGCCACCAGGATCGACCACACCACGAGCACGACCACGACGAACACCAGCAGCGCCACCAGCGCCACCGTCATCGAGGTCTCGACATGGTAGCCGAGCCAGTCGAAGGCGACAGCTCCCGGCCGGTCTGCGATCCAGGAGGCACCCGCCGCGAGCGCGAACACGACGGCGAGGAAGGCGAGGATGCGGATCATCGGACGTCTTTCCTCCCACTGGCCTCAGGGCGTCGCGCCGGCGGCGGCCGGCGGTGTAGCAGTCGGCGCGGCGGCAGACTTGGTCAGTACCGCGTCCGACAGCTTCGCCACCGCCGCCTCGGCATCGACGCGCGCCTTGAGAAGCGCCGCCCAATCGGCCGAGGCCTTCCGGGCGGGGTCCGGCAGACTTTCCCACAGCTTCAGGGCGCCCGGCAGGTCGCCAGATTCCACCGCGGCCTTGAGCCGGCTGGTGATGGCCTCGACATCGTCGCCAGGGATCGGGCCGGTCGGGCGGATATGGACGAGCGCGCGCGCATCGGCGAGGAAACGTTCGAGATAGCTGTCGCCCACGGGCTGTTCGGCGGTTGCGAGAATCGCGTTCTCCGCAGCCTCGAAGCCGCCGGCGATCGCCGCCCGCGTCGGCACACCGCCGACGGCGAAGCCCTCGAGCGGCGCCGTGAGATCGGCCCCGACCCGGCCGGAAAGAAGGGTCAGTTCCGCCGTGAACGAGCCGCCGTCGTCGACGGCCCGCTCCAGGCTCGACAGGGCGAACGCCGTGGCCGCCTCACCGTTGACGTTGGCCGCGCGCACGCCTCGCGCCAGCGTCTCCACCTCGGCATTGAGATCGGCGATCCGTTTGGCGAGGTCGGCGTCGGTCGCCTCCGCCGCACCGAGGCGGGCGGAGAGCGGGGCGAGCGCATCGATGCGGTTGGCGAGGTCCTGCAGCCGGCCCTCGGCCGCGCCGATGCGTTTCGCGGCCTCGTCGAGCGCCGCCTTGTCCGGCGCGGCCGCGACCGCGGCCTTCAGTTCGGCCGAGAGGCTTTCGACCGAGGCACCGAGCTGGCCCAGCGCCTCGTGGTCGGCCTGGACATTGGCCGCAAGGGCGGAGAGGCGGGCCGCGGCATCGCCGGCACCGGCCTTCGCCGCCTCCAGCGCGCCGAGGCGCGCCTCGACGACGTCGGGGATCGCGGAACGGGTTTCGACGGGAAGGCTCACGCGGCCGGAGGCGACGAGCGCATAGCCACCGCCGAGCGCGACGGCACCGCCAAGGATCGCGGCGACGACGGCCGTCGCCACGAGGCCGCCGGTTCCGACACCGCCGGATGCCGTCGGTCGAACCGGATCGGCAGCAGCGGCTTGCGGTGCGCGGGCTTCCGCCGCGGAGGGGCCTCGCGAAGGGGCGTCGTCCGAACGGGTCTCTTCCGCACGGGTTTCGGCCGAAGCGGGCTCCGCAGGCGGCTCGGGCGGCCGCGTTCCGGCCGGCTCCGCGGGCCCGGACGTCGATGAGGCGACGGCCTCGACGGGTGCCGCTTCCGGCGCAGCCTTCCCGGAATCAGGCGCCTCACCGCCGGCGTGCGCGGCGTCCGCCGCCGGCGAATCGGCCCTGGCAAGGTCGATGATCGGCGGCTGACGCTTGCGCGTCCGCTGCACCGGCGGGGTTCCCTTGCCTTCCGGCGCGGCAGTATCGTCGTTCGAAGTCATTGAATGCCCTTGAACTTCCTTTGCGGACTTCCCTTGCATCCGGTGTCGCGCCCCGCCCGTTCAGGCCCGTTGCGCGTACCGGCGGACCGTTCGTTGTTCGCCGTCATCCTATACCCGCCGGCGCCGCGGGAAAGGCCGCAAAAAGTCGGGCGGCCAGGGAGCCGCCCGAAAGCCGGCCCCGGAGAACGAGACCGTCACCAGCGGGACCAGTGACGGCCGATGACCTCAGGCATCTTAGCCGGCCGGAGGACCGGACCGCGAGCCCCAAGATCGCGAGACCGGATTTCGCGCCCAAACCTGCCTCCTGAACAAAGACCCTCCGGTCCCGATTCTCAAACGATCAGCCGCGCGGATCGTTGCCCGTGAGCGCAGCGAACATGCCGGCCTCGTCCGGATGCGGGGCGATGGCGACCCGGCGGGCACCGTCGAGCGGTGCGGCGGCCGCGGCCGAAATCGCGATCACGGGAAGGTCGGCGAGGCGTTCGGCGAGGCCGGCGCGGCCGAGAGCGGCGACGAAGGCCGCTGCGGTGCGCGGCGAATAGACCAGCACCGCATCGACGCTGCCGGCCGCGATCGCCGCGACCGCCTCCGGCGACAGCTCCGCCGCCGGCTCGCTGCGATAGAGCACGGCGACGTGCACCGCGATCCCGGCCGGCGCCAGCAGGGCGCCGAGATCGCCGGCACGGTCCCGCCCCGCCAGATGCAGCACCAGGCCGCGTTCAGGCGGATGCCGCAGGGCGATCAGGCGGGCGAGGTCTTCGACATCGCCTGCGGCACTCGCCACCTCGGCAAAGCCGGCCCGTGCCGCCGCCTTCGCCGTGGCGTCACCCACCGCAAAGGCCGGCAACGCGCGGAGCAACGGCAGCGACGGGAGCCCGGCGGCGGCCTCCACGGCGGCGCGGCTGGTGAAGGCAACGGCGCCGATGCCTTCGCATGCGATCGCGGGCGGCGGCTCCTGAACGAGCGCCAGCATCGGAGAGGAAATCACCGTGTGCCCGAGGGCTTCGAGCCTGCGGCGGGTCTGTGCCGCCTGGGGTTCCGGCCGTGTCAGGAGAAGCCGCATCGCCGCCTGTCGTCTCCGGTGAATCGAGCGCGCCCCGGCTGGCGTCGTCGCCGGAAAAGCAACGCCCCGGACCTTGCGGACCGGGGCGGCGATGTGCAAGCGCTGCGTTCGGCCGCGGAAGGCGCCGGACGGTCAAGGCCAGAGCGCTTTCCGATCTGATGGAACCATCAGATCGACAAGAAATCGCTCCAGATTCAAAAGCTTGAGCATATCCTTATCGTTCAGATCAGTTCGATCTGAACGGGATATGCTCCAGAGCGCTTTCCGATCTGATGGACTCATCAGATCGACGAGAAATCGCTCCAGATTCGAAAGCTTGAGCATATCCTTATCGTTCAGATCAGTTCGATCTGAACGGGATATGCTCCAGGATCAGGCCTCGTTCGCCGGCCCGGACTGAAGCTGGCCGTAGTTCTGGATGCCGATGGCCTCGAGCAGGCTGAGCTGCGTCTCGAGGAAGTCGACGTGGCCTTCCTCGTCCTTCAGGATGGTCTCGACCAGTTCCATGCTGACATAGTCGCCCTTGTCGCGGGTCAGCACGCGCGCCTTGCGATAGAGCTCGACCGCCGAATATTCGGCCTTGAGGTCGTTCTCCAGCACTTCCTTGATGTTGGAGGCGACATGAAGCTGGGACAGCACCTGCAGGTCGGCGTCGCCTTCCAGGAAGATGATGCGCTTCATGAGGGTGGTGGCGTGGTCCATCTCCTCGAGCGCTTCCTCATATTCCTTCTTGGCCATTCGCGTGTGGCCCCAGTGGCTCAACAGGCTGGAATGGAGCCAGAACTGGTTGAAAGCCGCATGCTCGTGCCGCAGGGCCTGATTGAGAATGTCGATGACTTCCGGATCGCCCTTCATGGCACTCGCTCCCATCGTGGCGCGGGGTCTCCCGCGAGATGGCCTGTTTTTATCAAGTCTAAGTTTCAGTGGCAATCGACGCCGGGAGACACTGCGGCGGGAAAGCGGGCTGCCGTCTTGTCGCAGGCGCGGTGCCGGGCGATGGTGGGGTGAGGCAACAGCGGATGACCGTGATTTTCGCGCAGCGCCGCGCCCCGGCCGGATCGGCCGGCGCCGAAGATATCGAGGACCTTGCCGTGGCGATACGCAAATCCCGGGACATATCCCGCACCACCCCCCGCCGTGGGAGGCACGTCGCCGCCGCTGCCGGACTGCTGATGCTGGCCGCCTGCCAGACGGCGCCGCCACAGCCCGTTCTCGAAGGCGCATGGGTACCGGCGAAGGGCGGCAAGGCCTCGCCGGCCGCGACGAACGCCGCGTTCTCGGCATGCCTCGAACAGAGTCGGCAGGCCGCGGCCGCCGGGGGCAACAACGTCCAGGTCACGGGCAACATGCTGAACGCCCTGCCGGATTATCTGGCGGATGCCCGGCAGCACTACCTGATACAGGTCATGCACGCCTGCATGGCCGGCAAGGGCTACGTGCTGGCGCTCAAGCCGGTGACGGTATCCGGCTAGAACCCGGCCAGAGCATATCCCGGTCAGACGCTCCGGTCTGAACGGTTCGGGCTCTCGCGGCCGAGGTCCTCGCCTGCCTCTCCGGATCGCTCCGGGCCGGCTGGCGCCGGGGCTTCCGGCTCCGCGCCGCCGGTGAGGCCGAGCCGCTTCGTGACCTCGTCCATCGGCGTTCCCCGCGGCACGGCGAACCAGGTGCCCGGCACCGAACCGCTGATGGCGACGACCGCACCCTTGGGGCAGATATCGAGGCAATCGACCTCGAACACGGCGACCGCCGCCTTGCGGCCGGTCGCCTTCTTCTTCGCCACCTTGCCCGGCTTCGCCGTCGCCCGCGCCAGCGCCTTGGCGAACGGCAGATCCCCATCGGGACCGAAGCCGCCCTTCAGCTTGCGCTCGCATTTGCGGCAGACGAGCACCACGCCCTCGCTCGCGGCCCGGATGGACTTGATCGGCCGGTGCGACGTCATCTGTCGTCCTGATGCAGCGGAAACGGAACGTGCCGGCGCCCCGGACACCGGGATGCGAAGGCGGTGGGACGTGTGGACGATGGAAGCGGGCCCGTTCGGGCGCGGCCTCGATATCGCGGCGGGCCGTCCGCGTCAAACCAGCGGCTGCGACGCAAAACGGCCGGCCTTGTGGGCCGGCCGCGTCGCGCGGGTCGTTCTCCAACGGCCGATCCGGGGATCAGACCTCCTGGATGGCCGAGAGCTGCCAGTCGCCGCCACGGCGCCGGACGAAGGTCCAGATCTCCGTGGTCTCGGTCGGCCGGGCGGGATCGCCCTCGACAATCTGGCCGTCCGCGCGGGAGCGCATCACGTCGATGCTCTGGTAGCGCATCGCCACCGTCGCAAACTCCTGATCGCCTTCCCGCCAGGCTTCCGCGAGGTCGCCCTGCAGCAGCTTCACGTCGGAAACCTCGTTGCGCAGGCCGCGGGTGGAGTTCTCCGCCAGTTCCTGGCTGAGATAGGACAGGATCTCCGGCGTCGAAAGCCGGCGCAGCGCCTCGAAGTCCTCGCGGCCATAGGCCGCCTGCACCTCCGCCAGCATCTGCTCGAACCGGTCGAAATCGTCGCCGCCGAGGGTGATCGGGGTCGCGGCCGAGCCGCCGCCGAAGCCGCTGGCTCCGAAGCCGTTATTGCCCGCACCCGCCATGCCGCCCGCGCCGGCACCACCGCCGAACAGCCCGCCGAGGCCGCCATTGCCGCCGGTCGCCCTGTTGCCGCCGGCGGGACCGTCGAACGCGGCGCGGCTGTCGTCGCGCGGTCCGCCGGCCGTGGCCGGGGCGGACTGGCCGCGACGCAGGAGGCGCATCACGAACATGATCGCGAGGCCGATCAGCAGCGCCTGGACGATGAAGCCGAACATGCCGGCGAGGCCGCCGAAACCGTTGCCCATCAGCATGCCGATCAGGCCGCCGAGCGCGAGGCCGCCGAGCATGGAGCCGAAGAAGCCGCCGCCGAACAGGCCCGGCCGCCGCGCCTGCTGCGCGGCCGCGCCCGCGGCCATGCCGGGCTGGGTCGCCTGACTCTGGGGCGTCATGGTGCGCTGGATCGGCGCCGCCGTTCCGGGCGCGGTGGTGGTGGGCGGGGGAGCCGAGAACGTCTTGGTGCCACGGCTGCCGAAGCTGCCGCCGCGCCGCGCGTCGGCGGTGTCGAGGGTCGCCGCGGCGAACGTCAACCCCACCATGAGCACGGCGAGTATCCGGCTGCTGCGTGCGAGAAACGACATCTGTGGTTCCTGTAATCCGTTGATTTCAAGTCGCGGAGCGCGAAGCCTTCCGCGCCCGTATGCGTGCCAGATATAGGGATCCGGGCCGCTTTTTCGAGGGAGGCCGGCGCACGCCGGGTTGAACAAGCCGTGAGCGGGCCGTGCGTATCAGCCAATCCGCCAATGCCGGCCGCGAAGATCGCGCACTCTTGACCGCGCCTCCCCTCGCCGCGCACAGTCCCGTGAACGGCCGCCGTCTGGCTCTGGCCGGGCGGTCAAATCGGGGCCGTCAGCGTGGCTTTGGGGAAGAGTTCGATGTCTCGCGATGGGGAAGCCCGGGCCGTCCGCCCGACGACGGTGGTGTTCGATCTCGGAAACGTGCTGCTGCACTGGGACCGGTCCGCCGCCTATCGCTCGCTGCTGGCCGACGAGGCCGAGATCGCCCGGTTTCTGGAAACGGTGGTGCCGCTCGACTGGCACCGCCAGCTCGATGGTGGCCGCAACTGGGAAGAGGCGCTCGGCGAACGGATCGCACTCTATCCCCACCACGAGGCGCTGATCCGCCGCTACCGCACCGGCTTCTCGGACACCATTCCCCACGCGATCGAGGGGACGGTCATGATCCTCGAAGGCCTCGCCGCCGCCGGCATTCCGCTCTACGGGCTCACCAACTTCCCGACGGAGGTCTACGACGAGACCCGCGAGCGGTTCGGCTTCTTCCGCCATTTCCGCGGCGTCGTCGTGTCGGGCTACGAGAAGATGATGAAGCCCGACCCGGCGATCTTCCGGCTGCTCGCCGACCGCTATGCCATCCGCCCGGGCGAGAGCGTGTTCATCGACGACCTCGCCGACAATGTCGAAGCGGCGCGGGCATGCGGCTTCATCGGCATCCGCTTCACCAGCCCGGAGGCGCTCGCCGCCGACCTCTCCCGGCTCGGCCTGCCAGTCGGGCGCTGAGCGTAGCCCCCGCGGGTTCGCGGCGGAGCGCAGCCCGGACATCATCCTTCAGGGTGCCGATCCCCATCACGGGTGACAGAAGAAAGCCGGCGCACCCGTTCGGATACGCCGGCTCTCGAATATCTGGTTCAGCGTGCGTTCGGCGACGAAGCCCGATCCGCGGACCGGGCCTGCCCGGCGCCGCGGTCAGATCGTCTGGTTGTAGGCGCCGATGCCCGGGTTCTCGCGCAGCACGCCGTCGACCGCCTTGAACATCTCGTGGAGGCGGGCTTCGGAAACCGGGCTCTCCACCACGACGACGAGTTCCGGCTTGTTGGACGAGGCGCGCACGAGACCCCAGGTGCCGTCGTCGGAGACGACACGCACGCCGTTGACGGTGACGAGATCGGTGATGGTGTGGCCGCCAACCTTCTCGCCCGACGCCTTCATCTCCTCGAAGCGCTTCACGACCTTCTCGATGACGCCGTACTTCTCCTCGTCGGCGCAGTGCGGCGACATGGTCGGCGAGCCCCAGGTCTTCGGCAGGTCGTCCTTCAGGTTCGCCATGGTCTTCGACGCGTTGCGGTCCAGCATGTCGAGGATGGCGATGGCCGAGATCAGGCCGTCGTCATAGCCGCGGCCGATCGGCTTGTTGAAGAAATAGTGACCGGACTTCTCGAAGCCGGCGATGGCGCCGGTCTCGTTGACGCGCCGCTTCATGTAGGAATGGCCGGTCTTCCAGTAGTCCGCCTTCACCTTGTTGGCGATCAGCACCGGGTCGGTGGCGAACAGGCCGGTGGACTTCACGTCCACCACGAACGTCGCGCCCGGATGCAGCGCGGAGATGTCGCGGGCGAGCATCACGCCCACCTTGTCGGCGAAGATCTCGTCGCCCGTGTTGTCGATCACGCCGCAGCGGTCACCGTCGCCGTCGAAGCCGAAGCCGACGTCCGCGCCGGTGCGCAGCACCTCGTCGCGGATCGCGTGGAGCATCTCCATGTCTTCCGGGTTCGGATTGTAGCGGGGGAAGGTGTAGTCGAGCTCGGTATCGAGCCGCACCACCTCCACGCCGAGCGCCTCGATCACCTGGGGCGCGAACGCGCCCGCGGTGCCGTTGCCGCAGGCGACCACGGCCTTGATCTTGCGGGAGAGCTTCGGCCGGTCCGTCAGGTCCTTGATATAGACCGCCGGGAAGTTCTCGTGGAATTCGTAGGAGCCGCCGCCCGACAGGTCGAACGCAGCCGTAAGCACGATTTCCTTCAGGCGCGACATCTCGCCGGGGCCGAAGGTGAGCGGGCGGTCGCAGCCCATCTTCACGCCGGTCCAGCCGTTCTCGTTGTGGGACGCGGTCACCATGGCAACCGCCGGCACGTCGAGGGCGAACTGGGCGAAATAGGCCATCGGCGTCACCGCGAGGCCGATATCGTGCACCTTGATGCCGGCCGCCATCAGGCCGGAGGCGAGCGCCATCTTGATCGAGGCGGAATAGGAGCGGAAATCGTGGCCGGTGACGATCTCCGGCCGCACGCCATATTCCTTGAGCAGCGTGCCGAGGCCCATGCCCAGGGCCTGCACGCCCATCAGATTGATTTCCTTGCCGAACAGCCAGCGCGCGTCGTACTCGCGGAAGCCCGTGGGCTTCACCATCGGCTCGGATTCATAGGCGTAGGTGTTGGGGACGAGAACCGGCTTCGGGATCGGGAACATGGTTTCACCGCGCCTTATGATGGATTGAGACACAAGAGGTTCGGGGCGCCGTGCGGCACCCCGCCGTCAGATTCTTCTTCTTCGCCGCTGCCGGCATCGCGTCATTTGGTGCCGAACATCCGGTCGCCGGCATCGCCGAGGCCGGGCACGATGTAGCCGTGGGAGTTCAGCCCCTCGTCCACCGCCGCGGTCACGATCGGCACGTCGGGATGGTTGCTGCGGAGCCGTTCGATGCCTTCCGGCGCCGCGAGCAGGCAGACGAAACGCAGGTCGGAGGCGCCGCGTTCCTTCAGCCGGTCGACCGCCGCCACCGCCGAATTCGCGGTCGCCAGCATCGGGTCGAGCACGATCACGCGGCGCTCGTGCATGTCTTCCGGCGCCTTGAAGTAATACTCGACCGCCGTCAGCGTCTTCGGGTCGCGGTAGAGCCCGACATGGGCGACGCGCGCGGAGGGCACGAGGTCGAGCATGCCCTCGAGAAGGCCGTTGCCGGCGCGCAGGATGGAAGCGAACACCAGCTTCTTGCCGGCCAGCACCGGCGCCTGCATCGTCGTCAGCGGCGTCTCGATGGTGGTGGCCGTGAGTTCCAGATCCCGCGTCGCCTCGTAGCACAGGAGCATCGAGATCTCGCGCAGGAGGCGGCGGAACTCCACCGTCGGCGTTTCCTTCACGCGCATCAGGGTGAGCTTGTGCTGCACCAGCGGATGGTCGATGACGCTGACGCCGTGCCGCGCCCACCGCACCGCCACGCTTTCCGCGGCCCCCTCGATCCCCATCAAAATCCCCTGGCCTTCGTTTCGTTGCGGCGACTTTAGAGCATCAGCCCGAAAGCTGTGAAGCGCTTTTCGGAGAGGATCGGCCGTGAATCAAGGGGTTGGAAAGGAACGGCTTTCCGTTTTCCCACCTGTCCGCCGGCCGCTTCTCCGCAGCCTCAGAACACCGTTCCGTCGCTGACGATGGCGAGCGGAGGCCCACCGCCGGGGCGCAATTCCCGCGCGATACGGCGGCCGGCGGCCCAGGTCCCCCCTTCGAGGACGGAGGCGAGCGGCAGCGTTTCGGCATCCAGACCGAGCTTTTCGCGCACCCTGTTGGCGGTCAGGTCGAGCAGAGCGACGGTCAGCGCCCGCCAGCCGACCACGAGCGGCGAGTCGACCGTGTGCTCCCGCAGCGCGTCGGCCGGGTCCTTCAGCGCGATCACGCCGGTGTCGAGGAACAACCCGCCGTTGCGGTATTCGGCGAGGCCCGTGAGCCCGTCCAGGTCCGTCACCTCGATGCCGGTCAGCATCAAAGGCTCGATCAGCGAATAGGACAGCCACTGCGACAGCTTGTGGAGCGGGATGAGCCCGGTCGTCGCGTCCGCCGTCTCGAAGGCCGGATGGCGCCAGGTGTCGCCGAGAGCGATGCCGCCGAGGCTGAGACGCGAGGGCCAGATCGGCCCGAGCGCGTCGAGCACCGTGGCGAGGATCGCCTCGGCCGGCAGCCGCCCGTCCTCGGCGCGGGCGATCAACGCATCGATGATGCCGCCGGGACGCGGCGCGCCGGCAATCGCAAACACGTCCTCTCGATCCGCCACGACCTCGCCGAGCCGGTGCATCAGGTCGAGCCGCCCGGCGAGGCCGGCCAGCGGGTTGCCCGGCCCGACCTGCAGCGCCTCGGCCAGTTCCGCCTCGTCCAGATCCTCAAGCGCCTCGGCGTCGATGCGAATCGGATCGAGCGGCTCGGTGGAGAGCAGGCCGGAGGCCATCATCGCGAAGCTCGCCACCGCGAGCCCCTCGGAGCGGACATGGGTCTCTCCGGTCGCCGGTTCCTCGAAGCGCCAGTCCGGCCCGGCGCCGGCATCGAGCAGAACGCTGACGATGGCGAGATCGGCGGCGGCCCGGGCCTCGTCCTGCGGGTCGTGCCAGCCGCGGGCATCGGCGATCATGCCCCAGCGGTCGTGGCCGCCGGCGGAGAAATGCCGCCAGCGCGAGTGGAACGGCACCTTGAGATCGGGATAGGCGGCCCGGGTGGTCTCGATCACGAGATCGGCGGCGACGTCGAGTTTGCCGAGGTCGACGGAAAGGGCGTCGAGCCGGCCATCGAGCGCGAGGTCGAGCATGAAATGCGCCCGTGTGCGCACGGCGGACGCCGTGAGCAGCGAGCGAGCGGCGGCGGCTTCGGAATCGGTCATCTCAGCATCCGGCAGGCGGTAAGACAGAAGGCGGCAAAGACTATCTCCCGAGCTGATGCGCGGGAGACGGTCGGGAAGGAACAGGCCCGACCAGGGCATTGTTCCCACGGGGGTGGGCTTTGCCCGCAGATGCGCAGCGGCGCGGAGGTCAGATCGGGCGGCCCACCACGGCCGTCAGATCGCTGACACCGTCCGGCGAATAGTATCCGGCCGCCTTCTTGGCCTCGAGTTCGACGCTCGCATCCGCCGGCACCAGCTCGGCCGGGATCGGCACGCGCTCGCCGATATCGATGCCCGACCGCGTGATGGCGTCGTATTTCATGTTCGACATCGAGACGAAGCGGTCGATGCGGCGAATGCCCAGCCAGTGGAGCACGTCCGGCATCAGTTCCTGGAAGCGGGCGTCCTGCACGCCGGCGACGCATTCCGTGCGTTCGAAATAGGTGGCGGCCTGATCGCCGCCCTCCTGACGCTTGCGGGCGTTATAGACGAGGAACTTCGTCACCTCGCCGAGCGCACGGCCTTCCTTGCGGTTATAGACGATCAGCCCGGCGCCGCCATTCTGCGCCTCGCGGACGCATTCCTCGATGCCGTGGATCAGGTATGGCCGGCAGGTGCAGATGTCGGAGCCGAACACGTCTGAGCCGTTGCACTCGTCATGGACGCGGCAGGTCAGCCGGCGGGCCGGATCGGCAATCGCGGTGGGATCGCCGAAGATATAGAGCGTGATGCCGCCGATCGGCGGCAGGAACACGTCGAGGTCGGGCCGCGTCACCAGCTCGGGATACATGCCGCCGGTCTGCTCGAACAGCGTGCGGCGCAGCACCTCGTCGGAAACGCCGAACCGCTCGGCGATGCCCGGCAGGTACCAAACCGGATCGACCGCCGCCTTGACGACCGAGATCTCGCCGGAGGGCAGCATCACCTGGCCGTCGGGCTTGAGGCGGCCGACCTGCATGGCGTGCTCCAGCTCGGGCAGCGTCAGGTGGGCGCGCGTCACGGCGATGGAGGGGCGGATATCGATGCCCTCAGCGATCAGGTCGGCGAACAGGCTCTGCGCCATGTGGCCCCACGGATCGAGCGACACGATCTTGCCGGGCTCGCTCCACTGCGGATAGGGGCCGATATCGATCACCGGGGCGGTGTTGGTGTAGTCGGGCCGCTGGATCGGATTCAGCGCGCCGGCCGAAACCGCGAGCGCCCGATAGAGCGCATAAGCCCCGCCATGAGTTCCGATCACGTTGCGGTCGGCCGGGCGGCTGACGGAGCCGACGATCGGCCCGCGGGCCCGCGGATCGCCCGCTGCCCAGTGGATCGGGAAACGCACCGGGGCGCCGGCACCCGGATGAGAGGTGAGGCGGATGTGAGTCTGGCGGTTTTGGCTCATGATTGGCCTTCGAAACGGTGCCTTCGTCCACCATATGAGGGACGAAGCCCCTGAGACGTCCACGTCCGGCAGGGTGCGCCGGACCGGAAACCATGAGTTTACATCAAATCCCGTGCGCGGGAAGCCGGTAGCGGCGCGGCGTGCCTCCGCCTCCTCCCGGGCAGTTCGGCCGCCGCCGCGCCCGTCATGAGGCTGCTTCAGGTCGAGGCCATGATGATGCGAGACGATCCCGCTGCTGGGCGACCGCGGACAGCCGGTCCCAAGATTGCCGAACCAAAGATCGCCGGTCCCAAGATAGCCGGTCCCAAGATCGCCGGTCCCAAGATAGCCGGTCCCAAGATCGCCGAACCAAAGATCGCCGAGCCCGAGCCCGCCGAACTGAAGACACCAGAGCCGATGAACAGTCCCGCGCAGCGCGCCTCCTCGACAGCCGTGCCGTCCCGGCCCGGCGATGCGGTTCCGTCCCATGGGCCGGACCCTGTGGATCTGCCGTCGCGGCCGCGCATCGGCGTGGCGCTTTCCGGCGGCGGCGCGCGCGGGCTCGCCCATGCCGCGGTGGTGTCCGCCTTCGACGAACTCGGCCTCAAGCCGGCCGCGATCAGCGGCGCCTCGATCGGTGCGCTGGTGGGTGTCGGCTGGGCCGCCGGTCTTTCCGGCACAGACATCGCCGACCTCGCCCGGGCGCGGTTCGCCGACAGCCGCACGCTGTTTTCGTCGCTCTGGCAGCTTCGGCCGCAGAAGTTCGGCGACCTGTTCGGCCCGAACGCGATGGTCTCGCTCGATCCCGAGCGCGTCGTGGACCTGGTGCTGCCGGGCATCGTGCCGGAGACCATCGAAGCCCTGCCGGTGCCGTTCACCGCCATCGCCACCGATTTCTACGGCTGCAAGGAGGTGCGGCTGTCGCAGGGGCCGCTGCGTCCGGCCATTGCGGCGTCCATCGCCCTGCCCGGCGTGTTCCGCGCGGTCAACCACGAAGGCCGGGTGCTGCTCGACGGCGGCTTCACAAACCCGATGCCGTTCGACGCCCTGCCGCGCGCGCTCGATTTCGTCGTCGCGGTCGACGTGATCGGCGGACCGGGCGCGACCGGCGAGGAGCGGGCGCTTCCGGGGATGGCCGACGCGATGTTCGGCGCCAGCCAGATCATGATGCAGGCCATCGTGGCGGAAAAGCTGAAGCACCGCCGACGGCCGGACCTCGTGGTGCGGCCGGACATCCACCGCTTCCGCGTGCTCGATTTCCTCAAGACGTCCGAGGTTCTCGCCGCCGCAGAGCCGGTGAAAGACGAGGTGAAGCGCGCCGTGGAGCGGGCGCTGGAACACCGCGCGGCCTGAGGTTCGGGAGGCCGGAGGAGGCGCGCGATCGCCGGCACGACCGCCCGGCCGCGTTTATCCCCGCCGGTCGCGGAAGAACGCGCGCAGCAGATCCGCCGAGGCGGTCTCGCCGATGCCGGACAGAACGTCCGGGGCATGATGGCAGGTCGGCGCGTGGTAGAGCCGCACGCCGTGTTCCACCGCCCCTCCCTTGGGGTCGGCCGCGCCATAATAAAGCCGCCGGATGCGGGCAAACGAGATCGCGCCGGCGCACATCGGGCACGGTTCCAGCGTGACATAGAGATCGCAGCCGCTCAGCCGCTCCGAGCCGAGCGTCGCGGCCGCGGCTCGGAGCGCCAGAATCTCGGCGTGGGCGGTCGGATCGCGGTCGGCGAGCGTGCGGTTTCCGGCCCGCGCGATCACCGCGCCCGCCTTCACCACCACCGCCCCGACCGGAACCTCGCCACGTTCGGCGGCGGCCCGCGCCTCGTCGAGGGCGACGTCCATGAAGGAGCGAACGCCGCTCCCCGAGGCGGCATACGCCATCGCGGTCTCGCCCGCCGAACGGTCCACCTTCACCATGACGTCTTTCCTTCCGAAGCTCGACCGCCGGTTCTGATTCATCGGCGGCCAGCCATCGTGCATCCTCCAAGCCGCCTGGAGCCAGATTGCCTGATTTCGGCCGCGCGAATCATGGCTGCTCCTTCAGATTGGCATTCCTAGAAACCGCGCGCTCTGCTATCACGCCGCACCATGACCCCGACATCGAATGAAGACCAGACCGCCGACGGCGGTCCCGCCACCCCTGCCGTCGATACACCTGCCGCCACGGGCGGCGAACCGGCCGGCGCACAGCCCGCCGGCGACGATGCCGCGCGCCCGCCGATCGCGGACGCGGAAGCCGTTTCGCAAGCCTCTTCCGACGAAGCCACTTCCGACGACGCGCCTTCCGACGACGTCTCTTTTGACGCCCCGGACGAGATCGAGGCGCCCGGTGAGGAAGAGAGCGACGAGGACGATCGCGACGAAGCCGAGATCGTGTTCGCCGACGATGCGTTCGACGATTTCGACGACGGCGACTACGACCCGTTCGCCTCCGTCGGCGAGCCCGCCGAGGAAGACCTCGCGGACGAGGACGACGACAGCCCCGCCGCCGCGCCGGCGCGGACGGCCGAGGTGCATCCCGGCGAGCGTGTCGCCAAGGTGCTGGCCCGCGCCGGGCTCTGCTCGCGCCGCGACGCCGAGGCCTGGGTGCTCGCCGGCCGCGTCGCCGTCAATGGCAAGATTCTCGATACGCCGGCCCACAATGTGGTGGCGAGCGACCTCATCACGGTGGACGGCAAGCCGATTCCGGCGAAGGAACAGACCCGGCTGTGGCTCTACCACAAGCCGCGCGGTCTCGTGACCACCAACGCCGACCCCGATGGCCGGCCGACCATCTTCGAGCGCCTGCCGGAAGAGCTGCCGCGGGTGATGACCATCGGCCGTCTGGACATCAACACCGAAGGGCTTCTGCTGCTCACCAACGACGGTGGCCTCGCCCGGGTGCTCGAACTGCCGGCCACCGGCTGGATGCGCCGCTACCGCGTGCGCGCCCACGGCAACATCACCCAGGCGGATCTCGACCGGCTTTCCGACGGCCTTGCCGTCGACGGCGTGCTCTACGGCCCGATCGACGCGGTGCTCGACCGCGCCCAGGGTGACAATGTGTGGATCACGCTCTCCATGCGCGAGGGCAAGAACCGCGAGGTCAAGAACGTGCTCGGCGCGCTTGGCCTCAACGTCAATCGCCTGATCCGCGTCTCGTTCGGCCCGTTCCTTCTCGGCGAACTGCAGCCGGGCGAGGTGCGCGAGGTGCGCAGCCGGGTGCTGCGCGACCAGATCGGCGGCAAGCTCGCCGAGGACGCGAGCGCCGATTTCGAACCCCGCCACAGCGCGCCCGAACGGAAGGGCACCGCCCCCCGCGCGACCGCCCGCACCGGCGTGACCCGCGAGCCGCGCCCCTATCCGGGCGGCGACGACCGGCAGAACCGGCCCACCCGGCGCGGCGACCGCGACGAGCGGCCCGACCGCCGCCGCGATCGCGACGACGGCCGCGGCTTCGGCGAGCGCCGCAGCGAAGGCCGCGACCGCCCGTTCGAGCGGCCGGCACGCGCCGGCGGCCGGGTGCTCGGCGTGATCGACCCGAATGCGACCCCGGGTGAGGACGGCCGCGATCCCAACGCGCCGATCATCCGCCGCGAGGAACCGAAGCCGAATTTCGAGCGCAGCGACGACCGCCGCCGCGACGGCGGCCGTTCCTTCGGCGGCAAATCTTCCAGCCGCAGCGGCGATCGCCCGCGCACCCGCGACGAGCGTCCCCGCAGCTTCACGCCGTGGGCGAACCATGCCGATCGGGGCGAGGGCGAGGGCCGCGGACGCGGATCCGACGCCCCGCGCGGCGAGCGCGCCGAACGGCCGTTCCGCGAGCGCCGCGACGGCGAAGGCCGCAGGAACGATGGATACCGGGGCGAAGGATACCGGGGAGAAGGACGTGGCGAGCGCAGGTCCGAGGGATCGCGCTCCGAGCGTCCGTCCGGCGAGCGGACTTATGGCGACCGCGGCCGGCCCGAGCGGTCCGGCGGTGAGCGGCCTTCGCGCCCCTATCGCGACCGCGCGGAGGGCGAGCGCTCGTCCGAGCGTCCGCGCCGGGAGCGCGCAGAAGGCGACCGTCCGTCCCGTCCCTTCCGGGAGCGTGACGGTGAAGGACGCGGCAGGCCGGAGCAAGGCGAGCGCCGCTTCGACCGCCCGCGCACCGACCGGCCGCGCGGCGAACGTCCGCAGGGCGATAGGCCGGCCAGACCGTTCCGCGAACGCGGAGACGGGGAGCGTCCGGCACGGCCCTTCCGCGAGCGGCCCGAGGGTGAAGGACGCGGCGAGCGCAGGTTCGACAAGCCCCGCGGCGACTGGCCTCAAGGCGACCGCCCGGCGCGACCGTTCCGCGAGCGCCCGGAGGGCGGCGACAGGCCTCGCGGCGACCGGCCCCAAGGTGACAGACCCCATGGCGACCGCCCGGCGCGACCGTTCCGTGAGCGCCCGGAGGGCGGTGACAGGCCGCGCGGCGAACGCCCGGCACGGCCGTTCCGCGAGCGGCCCGAAGGCGAAGGGCGCGGCGAGCGCAGGTTCGACAAGCCTCGCGGCGACAGGCCTCAAGGCGACCGCCCGGCACGGCCGTTCCGCGAGCGCCCGGAGGGCGGTGACAGGCCGCGCGGCGAACGCCCGGCAAGGCCGTTCCGCGAGCGGCCCGAAGGCGAAGGGCGCGGCGAGCGCAGGTTCGACAAGCCTCGCGGCGACCGGCCTCAAGGTGACAGGTCCCACGGCGATAGGCCCCAAGGCGACCGGCCGTCGCGCGGCTTCCGCGAACGGCCCGAAGGCGGCTTCAAGCCCGGCGGCGCCGGGCGTGGCCCCGGCAGGGGTGGACCTGGAGCTGGCGGGCCGAAGGGCGGTCCTGGTCGGGGCGGTCCTAGTCGGGGTGGTCCCGGTCGGGGCGGACCGGGCGGCGGGGCTCCGCGGCGCGGGCCGCGGCCGCCGAAGGCGTGACGGCGCGCCATGCGGATCGTTGCCGGACGCTTCAAGGGCGCCCAGATCGCCACGCCGAGCGGCCGGGATATTCGCCCGACCGCGGACCGGCTGCGCGAGAGCCTGTTCAACATCCTGATCCACGGGCATGACGACCCGGTCGAGGGCGCCCGCGTCATCGACCTGTTCGCCGGCACCGGTGCCCTCGGACTGGAGGCGCTGTCGCGCGGCGCGCGGCACTGCCTCTTCATCGAAGAGGCCGCCGAGGCACGGGCGCTGATCCGCCGCAATGTGGAAGCCATGAAGCTGACCGGCGAGACGCGCATCTACCGGCGCGATGCCACCCGTCTCGGCGCGGCCGGCACCCACACGCCGTTCGACCTCGCCTTTCTCGACCCGCCCTATGGCCGCGGCCTCGGCGAGGCCGCGCTCGCGAGCCTCGCCGCCGGCGGCTGGCTGAAGCCGGGTGCGCTCGCGGTGCTGGAAGAGGCCGCAGGCGCGGAGATCGCGCTGCCGGCCGGCTTCACGCTGCTCGACGAACGCAGTCAGGGCATCTCGAAGCTCCTGATCCTGCGGTTCGAGCCCTGACGCACCGGTCCGCTCGACCGCAAGGACGGGCTCTGCCGACTGCGCGTTCCGGCCTCACCGCCGTCCGAACAGCCTTTCGATGTCGGCCAGCGTCAGGGTGATGAAGGTCGGCCGGCCGTGGTTGCACGTGCCGGAATTGGGCGTCGCCTCCATCTCGCGCAAAAGCGCGTCCATCTCCTCGACCCGCATCCGCCGGCCGGAGCGCACCGAGCCGTGGCAGGCCATGGTGGAGGCGATGCGGTTCAGCCGTTCCTCCAGGCCCGTGGCGCGGTCCCATTCGGCGATCTCGTCGGCGAGGTCGCGCACCAGCGCCGCGACGTCCGTGGTGCCGAGCAGCGCCGGCACCTCCCGCACCGCGACCGCGCCGGGGCCGAACGCCTCCAGCGACAGACCGAAGCCCTCGATTTCCTCCGCGCGCGCGGCGAGACGGTCGACGTCTTCCGCAGGCAGGTCGACGATTTCCGGCACGAGCAGCATCTGCCGCTCCACGCCGTGGGCTGCGCGGGCCGCCTTCAGCCGTTCATAGACGAGACGTTCGTGGGCCGCGTGCTGGTCGACGATCACCATGCCGCCCGCGGTCTGGGCGATGATGTAGTTGCTGTGGATCTGAGCGCGCGGCGCGCCGAGCGGGAAGCTCTCGCGCTCCGGCGGCAACACCGCGGAATCGGCGCGCGCATCGGCCGACGGCCGCGCGAGATCGCCGAAGGCCGCCTGCGGAACCGCACTTTCCAGCGCCGCAGGGTCATAAGCCGGCTTAAAAGGGGCTTCCACCCCCTCGGAGAGGCCGCCACCGATGGGATCGACTGGCGGGGTCGCCGCCGGGACTGCACCGCCGGCCGGATCGAGCGGCCGGAACATCGATTGCCGCCAGTCGCCGGCGGCGCGCGAGCCGAAGCCGAACCGCGCCGCCGGGGAAGCCGCGCCGGCCGGCGCCGCACCGGGGCGGAACGCGGCGATGGCCGCGCTGGTGCCGGTCGTGGTGGCGCGGTGCGGCGAGGCACCGATGGTCTCGCGGATGGCGCCGACGATCAGCCCCCGCACCAGCCCGGGGTCGCGGAACCGCACGTCCGCCTTGGTCGGGTGCACGTTGACGTCGACCTCGTGGGGATCGAGCGTGAGGAAAAGCACGGCCGCGGGATGCCGGTCGCGAGCCATCACGTCGGCATAGGCGCCGCGCAGGGCGCCCATCAGCATACGGTCGCGCACCGGACGGCCGTTGACGAACAGATATTGCTGGGTGGCGGCGGCACGGGTGTAGCTCGGCAGGCCCGCGAACCCTTCGAGGCGGATGCCCTCCCGCCCGGCATCGACGATGAGGGCGTTGTCGATGAACTCGGCGCCCACGGTGTCGGCGATGCGCCGGGCGCGGGCATCGATGCCGCTGCGCGCCGGCCACTCCGTGGCGCTGCGGTCGCTGCCGGTCAGGGTGAACGCCACCTCCGGCACGGCGATGGCAAGCCGGCGTACGATTTCCGTCACCGCGGTGGCCTCGGCGCGGTCGGTCTTCAGGAACTTGAGGCGGGCCGGGGTGGAGAAGAACAGGTCGGCCACCTCGACCCGGGTGCCGGGATTGAGCGCGACCGGCCGCGGCGCGGACTTCTCGCCACCTTCGACCACGATCTCGGCGGCGTGTTCGGCGTCGCGGGTTCGGCTCGCGATCGACAGCCGGGCCACCGCGCCGATCGAGGGCAGCGCCTCGCCGCGGAAGCCGAGGGTGGCGATCGACATCAGGTCGCCTTCGGGCAGCTTGGAGGTGCAGTGGCGTTCCACGGCGAGCGCAAGATCGGCCTCGCTCATGCCGCGCCCGTCGTCGACCACGCGGATCAGCGTCTTGCCGCCCGCCGCGGTCACGATCTCGATGCGGTGCGCGCCGGCATCGATGGCGTTCTCGACCAGTTCCTTCACGACGCTCGCCGGCCGCTCGATCACCTCGCCGGCTGCGATGCGGTTGATCAGGCCGTCGTCAAGTTGCCGGATCACGGCCATCGGTTCGTCCTGTTCCTCACCCAGCCCGCCCTGTTCCGCCTGCGGCAAGGCGGGGAATCACCGGTCCGGGCGCCGCCGCAGCATAGCGCCGGGCACGCGGGAGCGGTACTCCGCGCCTCGTCGGCGCCGCCCGTGCCGCGCCGTTTGCCACCGCACTGCAACAGCGCGGAGAAATCGCGGCCGGCAGGGCGACGGGCGGCCACGTTGCGGCGGCGCGGCGCTTGACCCGGGCGGGTCCTGCGTCTACCCCAACCGGCGATGAGCGCACATCCCGTCCCGATCGTCCCCGGGCTTTCCGCGGTGGACACCCGCTATACCACGCTGTTCTGCGACGTCTGGGGCGTCGTGCACAACGGCGTGGCGTGTTTTCCGGCCGCCGTGGAGGCACTGAAGCGCTACCGTGCCGAACGCGGCGCCACCGTGGTGCTCGTCACCAACTCGCCGCGGCGACACCGCCAGGTGACGGAGCAGCTGCGGGATCTCGGCGTCGAGGACGCGGCCTATGACGCCGTCGTCACCTCCGGCGACGTCACGCGCGAGCATCTGCTGTCCGTCGGGCTCGAACGGGTGTTCCATATCGGCCTTACGCGTGACGAGGCGCTCTACGAGGGCACCGGCATGCGGCTCGTCCCGGCGGAGGAAGCCGAGATCGTGGTCGCGACCGGCCTCTACGACGACGAGACCGAGACGCCGGACGACTATCACGACCTGCTGGCGGGCTTCGCCGCCCGCCGCCTGCCGTTCGTCTCCGCGAACCCGGATATCGTGGTGGAGCGCGGCACGCGGATGGTGTGGTGCGCCGGCGCGCTCGCCAAGCTCTACGAGAGCTTCGGCGGCGAGGTGGTGCAGGCCGGCAAGCCCTATCCGCCGATCTATGCGGCGGCCCGCGCGCGCGCCGCGACGCTGACCGGCACGCGGCCGGACGACGGCTCCATCCTGGCCGTCGGCGACGGCCTTCCGACGGACGTGCGCGGCGGCTGCAACGAGGGGCTCGACGTGCTGTTCGTGACCGGCGGCATCCACGCGGCCGATTTCGGCCCACACGACGCACCGGATCCGAAGGCCGTCGCGACGCGGCTCGAACGCGACAGCCTGAAGGCAGTCGCCGCCGTCACCGCGCTGAGGTGGTGAACGGCGCGGCTGGTTTCGAACGAGGATAGTGCCCGCGATGATCGCTTCCGGCCTTTCGTCTGCCGCCGATGCCGGCTTCTCGGCCCCGCTGGAGGCCGTGCCGCCGGCCTTGCAGGACGGCGTGGTGGCGATCGGCAATTTCGACGGCGTCCATCGCGGCCACCAGGCCGTGCTGACGCGCGCGCGGGATATCGCCCACGCCGGCCGGCGGCCGGTGGTGGCGCTCACCTTCGAGCCGCACCCGCGCAGCGTTTTTCGCCCGGACCAGCCGATCTTCCGCCTGACCCCGCCCGCACTCAAGGCCCGCGTTCTGCAGGCGGTCGGCATCGACGGCCTCGTCACCGCCACTTTCGACCGGCCGTTCGCCTCTCTCACCGCCCAGGAATTCGTCGACGAGGTCGTCATCGGCCGTCTGCGGGCGCGTCACCTTCTCGTCGGCTACAATTTCCACTTCGGCAAGGCGCGCGCCGGCAACCCGGCCTTCCTCGCCGAAGCGGGCGCCCGCGCCGGCTTCGAGGTGACGGTCGCCGAGCCCCTGACCGACGAGGCCGGCGGACAGATTTCCTCCACCCGCATCCGCGACGCCCTGTCGGCCGGCGATATCGCCGCCGCCAACGGCCTGCTCGGCTGGCGCTGGCGGGTCGATGCGGTGGTGCGCCACGGCGACAAGCGCGGTCGCGAACTCGGCTATCCCACCGCCAACATGCGGATGCCGGACGATTGTGCGCTGGCATACGGCATCTATGCGGTGCGGGTGACGCTCGACGGACGCCGGATCGACGGCGTCGCGAGCTTCGGCCGGCGCCCCACCTTCGACAACGGCGCGCCGCTGCTGGAGGTGTTCCTGTTTGACTTCTCCGGCGATCTCTACGGCCGCACCCTCGGCGTGACCTTCCACGATTATCTGCGGCCTGAGCTTCGCTTCACGTCGATCGAGGGGCTGATCGACCAGATGGGCCGCGACTGCGAGCGGGCGCTGGCGGTGCTGAAATCCGCCGGGCCGATCTCGCCGACCGACGCCGCCCTCGACGGGTTCGGCTGACGGCCCTGCAGTCCGCCGGACGGTTCGAGCCTTCGCAGCGGCCCCGTCAGGTCCGCAGGACGTCGATGCCGCGAAGATAGGCGAGGATCGCCCTGGCGGCCTCCTCGGGCGAAGGATCGACCATCACCTTGCCGCCACCGCCGCCCGCGACCTCGGTCGCCGCCCGCAGCCGGTCCGCCGCCGACGCGCCGGCTGCCGCGCGCGCCATCACCCGGGGCCGGCGCTGATAGGTGCGCTCCTCCGCCTCGAATCCCTCGCGAACGGCCCCGTCGCGGCCGCCGAGGTCGAGCCGCTGCCGCAGCAGCACGCCCTGCCGCGCCCGCCCGAAGGCGAACGGCGCCGGCGCGGCGCTCGCCGGATGCACGGTCACGATCGCCGGCAAGCGGGCGACGATGCGCCGGCGCGCCCCGCGCAGGAGCGCCTGCTCCACGACGATGGTGTCTTCGGCTTCGCCGGGCGCGATGGAGATGACGTCCGGCAGGATGGCCATGCCGAGCGCATGGGCCAGCATGTAAGGCACCATGCCGCTGTCGGCGCCACCCTGCCCGCGCCTCCCGGCGAGGACGAGCTTCGGGCCTGCCTGGCGCACCGCCGCGGCAAGCGCGGGGATCGGGTCGTCCGGGTCGGCACTCTCGATCACGTCGACCCGCGCGAGCCCGTAGCCGAGCGCCTCGGAAACCTCGACGGCGCCGGTACCGGCATGGAGCCCGACGATTTCCGACGGCGCCGCGAAACGGAGCGCCATGGCGACCGCCTGCGCCTCGACCCGCGGAAGGCACGGCCGGTCGGACACCGGATGACGACCTGCGGAAAGCAGCACCATGACCTTCATCGGCCGTCTCCTTCCGCCGCGGCAGGTGCGGCCGGCCCGGCGCGCCGTGGATCGGCCTCCCGCGCCAGCAGGGCGAGCAACGCCGGCATCACCAGTTGCGCATCCTGGATGATGGCGAGTTCGGCCCGCTCGATCATGGCCGCATGAAGATCGGTGTTGACGGCAACCACATGCCTGCACCTTGCCACGCCCTGCAGGTGTTGTGGAGCACCCGCGATGCCGAGCGCGAAATAGCAGTCGGCGTCGAGCACGGTGCCCGATGCCCCGACCTGCGCGGCGCGGGGCATCAGCCCGGCATCGCAGACGACCCGGCTGGCCCCGGGCGTAGCATGAAGCGCGGCCACCAGCGCATGGAACAGGTCAAAATCGCGGACACCGTTGCCGGCCGAAACGACGAATGCGGCCTCCGACAGCGCGACCGTGGCGGGATCCGCCGGAATGGTCTCGACGGAAAGCACCGCCGGTTCCGCGTCCGGCCGGCAGCGCGGGATGCCGGATCGGTTCGATCTGAACGGGATAGGATCGAGCGAAACGGCACGGCCTTCGTGCGCCACGCCGGAATGGGGCGCGACGGCGTCGGCGGCGATGCTGAGGAAGCGCGGCGGACGGGAGCGCTGTTCCTTCCGCCCCGCGCGCGCCGGGCGCACCACCACCCGCGCCCCGACCTGCTCCGCCCCGGCGAACAGCCACGCACCGCAGGCGGCGGCGACCCGCCTGGCGAGGTCGCCACCGTCGATGCTGTCGGGAAACAGCACATGGCGCGGCGACAGCGCCTCGACCACCGCGACGATTGCGGCCGCGCGGGCATCCGGATCGTGCAGGAACCCGCCGCGATTGCCGAGCGTGACGACCCGGTCGGCCCCGGCCGGGCCGGCCGGCGCATCGAGCGGGCCGGCAGCCAGCAGCACCGCCGCAGCGCCGGCATCGGCGATCAGGCGCGCCGCGCCGAGCACCTGCCGGTCGTGATCGGACAGCGTTCCACCCGGCGCATCGACCACCGCCATGACGAGGAAGGCCGGATCGGCGATCACCCGGACCTCGGGAGGCGCGGCGGCGAAAGCCGCCGGCTTGGTCGGGGTCGCTGCCGCCGCAACGGCGGCATTGCGCTGCGTGCGGTCGAAACGCTGTCGGGCGGGGCGGCCGGAAACCGGCGTGGTTGCGACGCTCTGCGCCGCGCGTTCGGCCCGCGGATCGCGGCGCGGCCGTCCGGATGGCGCGGCTGCGATCTGTCCGGGGTCCGGGTTTTGCCCGAGATCGTAACGGGGCCGCCCGGCGGCAGCGACCCGGTGCGATGCGCGTTCTGCGCGGGGATCGCGGCGCTGCCTCGCCATCACGCCGCCTCCACCGCCATTTTGCCGGCCGGCCGGGCCGCGGCCTCCACGGCCATCAGCACCAGTTCGGCGACGTCCCGCACCTCCGGCCGCGGCCCGACGACGCCCTCCAGCATCGCCGTGCACCCGGGGCAGGCGACGGCGACGATGGCCGCGCCGGTCGCCCGTGCCTGCTCCATGCGCAGGTCGGGGATGCGCTTGTCGCCGGCGACGTCGCTCACCGGCGCTCCGCCGCCGCCGCCGCAGCACATCGCCCTCTTGCCGGAGCGCTCCATCTCCACCCGGGTCAGGCCGGCGGCATCGATCAGCCGACGCGGCGCGTCGGTCTCGCCGTTGTAGCGGGCGAGGTAGCAGGGATCGTGATAGGCGACCGGCGCGGCCTCGAGCGCGGCCATCGCGAGGCGGCCCTCCGCCACGAGGCCGTCGAGGAACGCCGCGTGGTGCAGCACCGCGAACCGGCCGCCGAACGCCGGGTATTCGTTGGCGAGCACATGGAAGGCGTGCGGATCGGCGGTGACGATGCGGCGAAAGCGATGGCGCGACAGCGTCTCGATGTTGGCGCGGGCGAGCCGCTGGAACGTCGCCTCGTCGCCGAGCCGGCGGGCGAGGTCGCCGCAATCGCGCTCCTCGGCGCCGAGCACAGCGAAATCGATGCCGGCGGCGTTCATCAGGCGGACGAGCGCGCGCAGCGTGCGGCCGTAGCGCAGGTCGTAGGCGCCTTCGCCGAGCCAGAGCAGCACGTCCGTCTCGGCGTTGTCCCGCGCCGCGATCGCAGGAAGCGTGAGCCCAGCGGCGAAATCGGTGCGGGCGGCAGCGGGGCGCGCGCCTGGATCGTCGGCGAGGCGCAGGGCCTCCAGCGCCTCGGCGGCTTTCGGCAGCGTCGCGCCGCGCTCCAGCACCTCGTGACGGCGCAGGTCGATCACCGCGTCGACGTGCTCGATCATCATCGGGCATTCCTCGACGCAGGCCCGGCAGGTGGTGCAGGACCACAGCGTGTCCGGATGGATCATCGCGGCCGCGCCGACGAGATCGGACGCCGGCCCGCCGAGGCCCGCGACGGGGCGCGCATTCGGATAGGGGCTTCCCGCATAACCCGCATTGGTGCCGCCGGGCACCATCGCGGCCGAGAGATCCTGGATCAGCCGCTTGGGATTGAGCGGCTGGCCGGCAGCGAAGGCCGGACACGCCGCCTCGCAGCGGCCGCACTGGATGCAGGCGTCGAACCCGGCGAGACGGTTCCACGCGAAATCCGCCGGCGCGGCGACGCCGAGGCGGGGTGCGTCGAGATCGAGCGGACGGAGTGCCGTTTCGCGCGCGCCCTCGAACCGTCCCGGCCGGGGATGGGCGACGAGATGGAGCGCGCCGGCGAAGGCGTGCCGCATCGGCCCCGATCCGGCGAAGCGGGCGAGGCCAAGGCCGCCGGCCGCCGCGGCCACAAGCCCCGCGAGAAGGAGGACGACGAGCCCTCCCCCCACGTGACCAGTGACCGCGGCAGCCGACGGGGCTCCCTCCGCCCCCGCGGAAAGCATGATGGCCAGCGAGACCGAAACGGCCGCCCCACCCGCGGCATAGGCCGCGAGCAGGAAGGGCAGCGCCTGAAAGCGCCCCCCGGAAAGCCGCCGGGGCCGCACCGGATACCGCCGCGCGCCGACCATCGCGGCGCCGCCGAGCGCAACGACGAACAGGAGCGCCACCGCGCCCCAGAACACCGGCGAGGCGGCCAACGGCGGCAGCACCCCGAGCGCGGCGAGCGCAGAGGCGCCGGCAAGGCCGCCCGCCGCCGCCACGTGCATCCGCGCCGCCTTCGGATCGCGGCCGACGACGTGGTGCACGTCGACCAGATAGCGGCGCGGCAAGGCCTTGAGCCCGCCGATCCAGTCGACCTCGGCCCGCCCGCCGGCGCGCCACAGCCGCACGCGCCGCGCCGCCTCTGCCAGCGCGAGCGCCGCCGCCAGCCACACCACGGCCGGCAGCGCGAAGGCGAGGGCCGGGAGGAGCGGAAGGGCGGCGTTCATCGGCGCTCACAGGTCCTTGCAGAGGCGAAGGGCGTCGTAGAGCGCGGCGTGGATGTTGCGGCCGGCGACCGCGTCGCCGATGCGGTAGAGCGCGAAGCCGGGCGTGCCGTCCCGCGGCTGGGGAATGCCGTGCACGAGGGCGTCGAGATCGGTGATGCCGTGATTGACCGACTTCGGCTTCAGCGCGAAGTGGAGTTCGTCCACCGGCAGCGTGCCGCATTCGACCACGACGTGGTCGGCCACCCGCTCCTCCTCCTCGCCCGTCATGGTGTTGCGCAGCACCGCGACCAGCCGGTTGCCCTCCGGATAGATCTCGGTCAGCTCCATGTTCGGCGTCATGATCACGCCGAGCTTGTAGAGTTCGCGATAATGCACCGGCTGATTGGTGGTGCCGACCTCCTGCGCGACGAGGCGGTCGTGGGTCGCGAGTTCGACGAGGCAGCCGCGCCGCGCGAGGAATTCCGCGGTCGAGGCGGCATTGTGCTGGCCCATCTCGTCGAACATCAGCACCGTGCCAGCGGGTTCCACCGCGCCGGACAGCACGTCGTGGGTCGTCACCGCGTGCTCGACGCCGCGGATGTGGCCGCGGCTCGGCCGTCCGCCCGTCGCCATCACCACGACATCGGGATTCTCGGCGAGGATGACCTCCTCCGTCGCCTCGGTCGACAGCCGCACGTCGACGCCGAGCTTCGCCACCTGCGCCCCCAGCCAGCGCGGGATGCCGGACAGCGCCTCGCGCCAGCCCGCCTTGGCGGCGAGGTTGATCTGGCCCCCGACCGCCGCCGCCTTCTCGAACAGCACCACGGCATGGCCGCGCTCGGCGCAGACGCGGGCGGCCTCCAGCCCCGCCGGGCCGGCCCCGACCACCACCACCTTCCGCTTCACCGCGGCCTTCGCGATGACGTGGGGCATGGTCGCCTCGCGCCCCGTGGCGGCGTTCTGCAGGCAGAGCGCGTCGCCGCCGACATAGATGCGGTCGATGCAATAGGCCGCGCCGACGCACTGGCGGATATCGTCGTCGCGGCCGTCGATCAGCTTGGCCACGAGGTGCGGGTCGGCGATGTGGGCGCGGGTCATCGCCACCATGTCGACGTGGCCCTCGCCGACGGCGCGCGCGGCGGTGGCGAGGTCGGTGACGCGCTGGGCGTGGAACACCGGCACGTCGATCTCGCGCTTCATTGCGCTCGGCAGATAGAGGAACGGCGCCACCGGGAACGACATGTTGGGGATCGAGATCGCGTGGGAGATCTCGTCCCGCGCCTGCCCGCCGAACACGTTGATGAAGTCGACCAGGCCGCGGCCGGCATATTCGGCGGCGATGGCGATGCAATCGTCCTGGGTCAGGCCGTTCGCCAGCAGTTCGTCGCCGGACATGCGGATGCCGACGACATAGTCGTCGCCGACCTCGGCGCGCACGGCTTCCAGCACCTCGATGCCGAACCGCATGCGGTTTTCCAGCGAGCCGCCGTACTTGTCGGTGCGGCGGTTGACCGACGGCGACCAGAACTGATCGATCAGGTGCCCCCAGGAGGCGGCGAGTTCCAGCCCGTCGAGCCCGCCCCTGCGGCATCGACCGGCCGCCGCCGCGTAGCTCGCCACGATGCGGGCGATATCCTCCTCCTCGAGTTCCTTCGGGATCGAGCGGGACGACGGCTCGCGCGACGGCGAGGACGAGACGGTCGGGAACCAGTTCTCCGTATCCCACTTGGTGCGGCGGCCCATGTGGGTGAGCTGGATCATCAGCTTGGCGCCGTGGCGGTGGATACGGTCGGAGAATTCCTGAAAGAACGGGATGACGCTGTCGTCGGCGACCGAGATCTGGTTCCAGGGCGCGGCGGGGCTATCGATCGCCACCGACGAGGAGCCGCCGAACATGGTGAGCCCGATGCCGCCTTTGGCCTTTTCCTCGTGATAGAGTTGGTAGCGCTCCTGCGGCTTGCCGTCCTTGCCGTAGCCGGGCGCATGGCTGGTGCTCATCACCCGGTTGCGGATGGTCAGCCCCTTGATGGTCAGGGGCTTCAGCAGCGCTTCGGCACCGGCGATTGCCATTTTGCCACTTCTCCAGAAACGAAGGCTACGGAACGCGAGGTGCGCGACCGCCCGGAAGGCCTGTCCGTTCAGCGATCGACAACAAGGTCGCTTGTGGGCTTCGCGCAGCACAGCAGCGTCATGCCGGCATCGATCTCGCGCTGGCGGATGCCGCCGCCATGCTGGAGATCGACGGTGCCGGACACGAGCTTCGACTTGCAGGTGCCGCACAGCCCCTTGGTGCAGGACGACGGCAGGCGCACGCCGGACCGCCGCGCCGCCTCCAGCACCGGCATGTCCTCCGGGCATTCGATCACGCGGCGGGTTTTGGCGAACTCGACGCGGAACACCCGCGCGGGCGCGGCCTTCGGCGCATCCTCGATGGCCTCGGCCGCCAGCGCCTCAGCGGCTTCACCGGCGGAAAGCGCGGCGAAGTCGAAGCTTTCCTCGTGATGGCGCGCCATGTCGAAACCGGCCTCGGCCAGAAGCGCCCGCACCGCCGCCATGTAGGGCGCGGGCCCGCAGACGAAGATCTCGCGGTCGCGGAAGTCCGGCGCGATCTGCTCCAGGAGGGCCTGCGATACCCGGCCGCGGAAGCCGCCCCACGGCTCGCCGGGCGCGTCGGCCTCCACCACCGGCGTGAACCGGAAGCTCTGCGGAGCGGCGCGCGCCATCAGTGCGAGTTCGTCCCGGAACACGATGTCGGCCGGCGTGCGGGCATTGTGCACGAACACGATGTCGCGCGGCACGCCGAGATCGTGGAACGTCCGCGCCATGGACATCAGCGGGGTGATGCCGCTGCCACCCGAAAGGAACAGATAGCGCTCGGCCGGATGCCGGAAACAGGTGAAGTCGCCCATCGGTCCGACGGCGCGCACCGTGCCGCCCGGCTTCAGGGTGTCGTGCAGCCAGTTGGAGACCGGCCCGCCCGGCACGCGCTTCACGGTGATCGACACCGTGTCCGGCCGCGTCGGCGCGGAGGACACGGTGTAGCAGCGGTGGATGGTCTCGCCGCCGATCTCGAAGGCGAAGGTGAGGAACTGGCCGGGCTCGTAGGCGAACCGGGCCGGCTTCGCCGGGGCCAGCACGAAGGTCGCGACGTCGTGGGTCTCGCGCCGCACCGCCCGGCACACCAGGGTGTCGTCGTCCTCGCCGGTCCAGGGGCCGGGAACGGCGGCGATCAGGCCTGCCACGGGTTCGCGCGCGCCGTCGGCCATGTCGCCGCTCACAGCCCGAGATGGTCGGCGAGGCGGCCGACATACCAGCTGCAGAACTTCTCGACGAGCATCTCGGTGTTGGGCGAATAGGGCCCGGGCTCATAGGCCGGCGAGCGCGCACCCTGCTGGCAGAAGCCGACGAGTTCCGCGTCCTGCACGTTGGTCGCCTGCCACACCTCGGTCAGCCGGTCGATATCGTAGTCGACACCCTCGACGGCATCCTTGTGGACCAGCCACTTGGTGCGCACGAGCGTGTTGTCGGCATCGAGCGGGATCGCCGAGAACGTGACGATGTGGTCGCTCATGAAGTGGTGCCAGGAATTCGGCTGGGTCCAGAACGACAGCGCGCCGAGCTTGGCGGTCTTGAAGCTGCCGAGCAGCTTTTTGGACGCGGCCCTGGTGTCGAGGGTATGGGCCTCGCCCTCGCCGTCGAGCGGCAGGCGCTCGGTGCGGAAGCCGGTGACGCGGTCCGCGAGATGCTCGACCTCGCGCGACGGCAGGCCGGCGGCTTCCCAGCCGTCATGGCGCTCCTGCACCATGCAGGAATAGCGGTGGGCGTTGGCGCGCTCGTGCTCGTCCATGTCCTCCGGCGCGAAGCCGAAGCCGTAGGCGAACAGCGGGATGGTCAGTTCGGGATGGTTGCCCGCGCAGTGATAGCACTCGCGGTTGTTCTCCATCACGAGCTTCCAGTTGCCCTTCTCGATCAGCTCGCTCTGGAAGGCGATCTTGGTGTTGCGCAGGTCGTGCGGCGCGATATAGGGGCCCATCACGCGGGCCATGTCGTCGAAATCGGCCGGCGGCTCGTCGGCGAGGCAGATGAACAGCAGCCCCTCGAGCGAGCGCAGGTGCACCGGCTTCAGCCCGTGGCAGGAACGGTCGAAGCCCGGCCCCATGTGCTCGGCGTGGATCAGCGCGCCGGACAGGTCGTAGGTCCAGGAATGGTAGCGGCAGACGATGTTGCCGACGGTGGTCTTCTCGTTGTGCAGGATTCGCGCGCCGCGGTGGCGGCAGACATTGTGGAACGCGACGACACGATTTTCGTCGTCGCGCACGATGATGATGGAGTCCTTGCCGATATCGACGACCATGGCGTCGCCCGGCTCCGGCACGTCCGGCTCGACGCCGACATAGATCCAGTGATGCCCGAAGATGATCTCCATGTCGGCCGCGAAGATCTCCGGGCTGACATAGAACGGGGCGTCCAGGCTGTAGCCCGGGCGCCGGCCGCGGACGAGCGCCGCGAGAGGGTGGCCGACCACATCGAGCATCGATAGCCTCCTGCGAAATGTCGCGGGACCGGAGCCGACCGGCACACGCGGACGACGGTTGTGAAGGGCAAGGGCACCCGGCCGCGCATCACCCCGCGGCCGTCATGGCAGTAGTCTGCAATCGTTCGAAACCCGCCATCTGCGCCGAAGCGACCGGTTCTGGCGTCAGCGCGACATGGCGGTGGCGGCCGGCTCAGACCCCGAACGTGGCTTCGACCAGCAGGCCGTGGACATAGGGCGCGAACGAGCGCCAGCACTCCACCCGCCAGGCGTCGCGCCCGAGCCGGAACAGCACGATGTCGGCCTTGCCGAACAGCGTGCGGGTCGCCATGCCCACGGGAAAGGCGCGCAAGTCGAGGTCGAGCGCGACGCCGGCATTGAGGGCGACCTCCGCCTTCGCGCCTTCGACGCCGATGCCGACATCGCGGTGGCCGACATCGACGAGGGCATGGAGGTGCCCGGCGAGGGCCTCGCCGAGCGCGGCGGCGACCTCCGCGGCATCCGCGTCCGGCGCGATCACCAGCCATTCGTCGGGCCCGAGCCGGGCGGCGAGCCGGTCGCCGGCTGCGGCGTAGCTGTTGACGGCCCCGGCGAGGGACAGGCCGGCGACGGCTCCGACCGCCTCGGCGACGCCGGGGCCGAGCCGCAGCGACCACCGCGCCTTCGGTGGCAGCGGCCGGACGGTGACGCCGCCCGCCTGATGGACCGCGACGTGCTCGAGAACCGGCTCGCGATGCGCCGGCAGCGCCTTCACCCAGTCCGCCCCATCCGCCTCAACCATGGACGCGCTCCCCCTTGGGATCGAGAAAGACCGGCTCGGCGACGGTCGCCGTGGTGAAGCCGGACGGCGTGGTGACGTGGACCGTCGCCCCCATCCGCGCCCGTCCGCCCTTGACGAGCGCGAGCGCGATGGAGCGGCCGCAATTGACGCTGGCATAGCTCGACGTGACGTGGCCGATGATCGGCATCGGCACGGGCGCCTTTGGATCGGTCACGACCTGCGCGCCCTCCTCCAGCACCACGGCCGGGTCGGTCGCGAGCAGGCCCACGAGCTGCTTGCGCTCCGGCGAGGCCATCTCCGGCCGGGCGAGCGAGCGCTTGCCGACGAAATCGGCCTTGGTCTTGGCGATCATGCCGGCAAGGCCGAGATCGTCCGGCGTCACCGTGCCGTCGGTCTCCTGCCCGACGATGATGAAGCCGCGCTCGGCGCGCAGAACGTGCATGGTCTCGGTGCCGTAGGGCACGATGCCGTAGAGTTCGCCCGCGGCATGGATCGCCTCCCACACCGAGCGGCCGTAATCCGCCGGCACGTTGATCTCGTAGCCGACCTCGCCGGTGAACGAGACGCGGAACACCCGCGCCGGCGCCCCGGCGACGCGCCCCTCGCGATAGGCCATGTGCGGGAACGCGGCCGGCGCGAGGTCGATGCCCTCGACGAGCGGCGCGATGGTCTCGCGCGCCTTCGGCCCCTGCACCGCGATCACCGCCCACTGCTCGGTGATGGACGTGAGGAACACCTTCAGATCCGGCCATTCGGTCTGAAGATAGTCTTCCATGTGGGCGAGCACGCGGGGGGCGCCGCCGGTGGTGGTGGTGACGTGGAAGCGGTCGGGCGCGAGCCGCGCGACGACGCCGTCGTCGAACACGAAGCCGTCTTCCTTCAGCATCAGGCCGTAGCGGCAGCGGCCGGGTTCGAGCTTCAGCCAGGCATTGATGTAGAGCCGGTTCATGAATTCGGCCGCGTCCGGCCCCACCACCTCGATCTTGCCGAGGGTGGAGGCATCGAACAGGCCGACGCCGGTACGCACCGCGCGGCATTCGCGCGCCACGGCGGCGTGCATGTCCTCTCCGGCGCGCGGGAAATAATGCGCGCGCTTCCACAGCCCCACGTCCTCGAACGCCGCGCCGTGCTCGGCCGCCCAGTCGTGGATCGGCGTCTTGCGGGCCGGGTCGAACAGCGGCCCCTTGTTCGGACCGATCAGGGTGCCGAAGGTGACGGGCGTGAACGGCGGGCGGAAGGTCGTGGTGCCGACCGCCGGCACCGGCTTGTGCAGCGTATCGGCGATGATGCCGAGCGCCGTCATGTTGGAGGTCTTGCCCTGGTCGGTCGCCATGCCGTTGGTGGTGTAGCGCTTGACGTGCTCGACCGACTCGAACCCTTCCTTGACCGCGAGCCGCACGTCCTTGGCGGTCACGTCGTTCTGGAAGTCCACGAACGCGCGCACGCGCATCCGGTCGGCGTCGGTCGGCAGTTCGCGCACCGGCTTGAAGCCGGCGAACACCGGGCTCGCCGCGAAGGTGCGCTCGGCGTGGGATCCCGCCGCCGCCGCGCCCGCGGCGAAGCCGTCGTCCAGGCAGCCCGCGAGCTGGTAGGTCCCGGCCGCCGCGCCCGCAGCGCGCACCGCCTGCGACGGCGCGCCCGGCACGAAGGCGTCGATCGCCTCGTCGAAGGCGAGCTTGCCGCGCGACTGGGAGAACAGGTGCACCGCCGGCGTCCAGCCGCCGGACATCGCCACGCAGTCGCACAGGAGCGTGCGGCGCTGGCCGCGCACCTCGCCGTGGGGGCCGAGCTTGGCGACGACCACGGAGGAGACGCGCCCGCGCCCCGACGTGCCGACCACGGTGTGCCCGGTCAGCACCGTGACGCCGCGGCCCCTGAGCAGCGCCGTCTCCGGCCCGCATTCGCCTTCGAAGCGGTAATCGACCACGGTGACGTCGAGCCCGGCGTTCTGCGCGTCCTCCGCCGCCCGGTAGGCCGAGGCGCCGTTGATGACGAACACGATCTGAGTGCCCGGCGCGACCGCCCAGCGGTTGATATAGGCGCGCACGCTTTCGGCCAGCATCACGCCCGGCCGGTCGTTGCCGGCGAAGATCAGCGGCCGCTCATGGGCGCCGGTCGCCAGAACAACCTCGCCGGCGCGGACCTGCCACAGCCGTTCGCGCGGCTGGCCGGCGGCGGGGCGGGCGATATGGTCGCTCACCCGCTCCGCCATGACGACGTGGTTCTGGTTGTAGTAGCCGAACGCGGTGGTGCGCGGCAGCACGATGACGTTGTCGCGCTCTTCCAGCGCGTTGCGGGTCTCGGCGAGCCACTTCATCGCCGAGCGGCCCTCGATCTCGGCCGTGACCTCGTGCAGGAGCGAGCCGCCGACTTCCTGCTGCTCGTCGGCGAGGATCACCCGCTTGCCGGCCTCGGAGGCGGCGAGCGCGGCGGCGAGCCCAGCGGGCCCGGCGCCGACCACGAGCACGTCGCAATGGGCGTGGCGGTTGGCGTAGCGATCGGGATCCGGCCGGCCCGGCGCGCGGCCGAGGCCGGCGGCGGCGCGGATGCGCGGCTCGTAGACCTTGTCCCAGAAGCCCTTCGGCCACATGAAGGTCTTGTAGTAGAACCCCGCCGGCAGGAGCGGCCAGACCCGGTCGTTGACGACGCCGATATCGAACTGCAGCGATGGCCAGTGGTTCTGCGAACCGACGTGCAGCCCCTCGGTCGCGGCCGTCACCGTGGCGCGGTTATTGGGATCCACCCGGCCGATGCCGCGATCGACCGACAACAGCGCGTTCGGCTCGTCCGAGCCGTGGCTCACGATGCCGCGCGGCCGGTGATACTTGAACGACCGTCCGACGAAGTGCACCCCGCTCGCCAAGAGCGCCGAGGCGACGGTGTCGCCCTCGAAGGCCGGGATCGCGGTGCCATTGAAATGGATGGTGATCGGCGCGCCGCGGTCGATGCGGCCCCCGCGCGGCAGGCGGTAGCGGGCGGGTGCGTTGGTCTCGGCGTCCATCAGCGCGCCTCCCCGTTCGCCGCCGGCGCGGCAGTCTGCACATCCGGCCGCGGCGTTCCCATCGGATAGGTCGCGAGGAACTTGTCGCTCACGGTGTCGCGCAGCGCGTTGAACCAGCGCCGGCAGCCGTGCAGGTGGTTCCAGCGCTCGGCATGCACGCCCTTCGGGTTGGTGCGGTAATAGAGATAGGCCGTCCAGGTGGCGTCATCGGTCTCGGACGGCACCGCCGGGCGGGCAATGTGCGCCTCGCCGCCGCAGTGGAACTCGATCTCCGGCCTTGCGCCGCAATAGGGACACTCGACGAGCAGCATCGGGACCTCGGATTCCTCAGGCGACCGGCCGGAGCGCCGGCGGGCGGGAACGGCATGAATTGAAGCGGAACGGGTGAGACGGCATCGCCGCCGCCCCTCAGTGGGCGACGGCCGCGGCCGCCGCCTCGTCGATCAGGTAGCCCGTGCGGAAACGGTCGAGGCTGAACGGCGCGTTGATCCGGTGCGGCTCGTCCTTGGCGATGGTCCAGGCGAACACGTTGCCCGACCCCGGCGTCGCCTTGAAGCCGCCGGTGCCCCAGCCGCAATTGACGTAGAGCCCCGGCACCGGCGTCTTGCCGATGATCGGCGAACGGTCCGGCGTCACGTCGACGATGCCGCCCCAGCTTCGCAGCATCCGCATCCGCGAGAACTGCGGAAACAGCTCGCAGATCGCGTCGAGGGTGTGGGTGGTGATGTGGAGGCCGCCCTGCTGGCTGTAGGAAACGTACTGGTCGGTGCCCGCGCCGATCACCAGTTCGCCCTTGTCGGACTGGGAGATGTAGGCATGCACAGCGTTCGACATCACCACGCAGGGGAAGACCGGCTTCACCGGTTCCGAAACCAGCGCCTGCAGCGGGAAGCTCTCCAGCGGCATCCGGAGCCCGGCCATCGCCATCACCACGCTGGTGTGGCCGGCGGTGGAAACGCCGATCTTGCGGGTGGCGATGGTTCCGCGCGAGGTCTCGAGCCCCGTCACCGCGCCGTCCGGCCCGCGGTTGATCGCCTTGACCTCGCAGTTCTGGATGATGTCGACGCCGAGCGCGTCGGCGGCGCGGGCATAGCCCCAGGCGACGGCATCGTGGCGCGCGACGCCGCCGCGGCGCTGAAGCGCCGCCCCCAGCACCGGATAGCGGATGTCCGGCGAGATGTTGAGCGGCGGGCAGAATTCCTTCGCCTCTTCCGCCGACAACCACTCGTTGTCGACGCCGTTCAGCCGGTTGGCATAGACGTGGCGTTTGAAGCTCTGCACGTCATGGGTGTTGTGCGCCAGCATCAGAACGCCGCGCTGGGAGAACATGACGTTGTAGTTGAGGTCCGCCGACAGCCCTTCCCAGAGCTTGACGGCGTGGTCGTAGAGCGCCGCGCTCTCGTCGAACAGGTAGTTCGAGCGGATGATGGTGGTGTTGCGGCCGGTGTTGCCGCCGCCGAGCCAGCCGCGCTCCACCACTGCGATGTCGCGCAGGCCGTGTTCCTTGGCGAGATAATAGGCCGCCGCGAGGCCGTGGCCGCCGCCGCCCACGATCACCGCCTGATAGGAGGCCTTCGGCTCCGGCGAGCGCCATTGCCGCCCCCAGCCCTGATGGGCGTTGAACGCCTCCGAGACGAGCGACGCGAGGGAGAAACGGCGCATGGGCGACGGACCTGGTGCTTGGGCGTGCGAAGGGGCGAGCCGGGGTGCGACGGCAATGTTACAGCGAGCCGGAAGCCGAAGCATCACCGCGTCATGACGAGCGTCGCTTCCGACCCGCCGAGTCGCTTCAACCGGAACGACGGATATTTGCCTCCATGCGACTTCCTTCGACCTGTTCCACTTCCAGACAAACTTGACGAAGATCAAATCCGGCGCCCATCATCCGGACGGCACGGCAAAAGCCGGCCGAGGGGAGCGATCGACGATGCTGCAGAAGCCCGGGACGGCGAAGGCCGGCGGCGGTCATCGGCCGTCCGCCGGAGCGGACGAAAAGCCGCGGACCATCGGCTTCATGCTGGTGCCCGACTTCTCGATGATCGCGTTCGCCTCGGCGATCGAGCCGCTGCGCCTCGCCAACCGCGCGAGCGGCCGCGCGCTCTACGCATGGCAGCTCTATTCCGCCGACGGACGGCCGGTGACGGCCTCGAACGGTGTCGAGGTCTCCGTCGGACTGCCGTATTCGAAGGCCCAGGGGCTTTCGGTCGCCATCGTCTGCGGCGGCGTCGACGTGCAGGCGATAGACCACCGCGAGCTGATGGCGGCGCTGCGCCGCCTCGCCTCGTTCGGCACCGGCCTCGGCGCGGTGTGCACCGGCACCTACGTGCTTGCCAAAGCTGGCCTGCTCGCCGGCTACCAGGCGACCATCCACTGGGAGAACCATTCGAGCCTCGCCGCGGAATTCCCCGATCTCGACCTCAGCCAGGAGCTGTTCGAGATCGACCGCAACCGCTTCACCTGCGCCGGCGGCACCTCGGCGGTCGACATGATGCTGTCGCTGATCCTGCGCGACCACGGGCCGGACATCGCCTCGGAGGTGACGGACCAGCTGATCCACCATCGCGTGCGCGAGGCGGACGAGCGCCAGCGCATGGATCTGCGCACCCGTCTCGGCGTCGCCCATCCCAAGGTTCTCGGCGTGGTGGCGATGATGGAGGCCTCCATCGAGCGGCCCCTGAGCTGCGCGGCGCTTGCCCAGCGCGCCGGCTGCTCCACCCGCCAGCTCGAGCGGCTGTTCGTGCGCTATCTCGGCCACAGCCCGACGCGCCACTACCTGACGCTCAGGCTGGAGCGCGCCCGCGACCTGCTGCGCCAGACGAGCCGCCCGGTGCTCGACATCGCCATCGCCTGCGGCTTCGTCTCCGCCTCGCATTTCTCCAAGAGCTATGTCGAGCACTTCGGCCGCACCCCCTCCGCCGAGCGCAAGGGCGCGCGGCTCGGAACGTCTGTGGCGGCGTAGGCGAAGGAGCGGAACGGGCCGTTCAGCCGGCCCGTTGCAACTGAGCGCGATAATCGACTCCCGCGAGCACCCGTCGTACCATGCTCGGAAAAGATGACGGGGGCGAGAGATGGGTCGGAGAGGTTTTGGCCGCAGGATCTGGCATCGCCTATTGCCGTCTCTCCTCGCGCCGATATTCGCCGGTGGCGCATCTGGCGCCAACGCGGAGGATATGCGCCTTCCAAAAGGCTGGTCGTGGGTCGTCGTCGCCAGTGCCGCCGGGCTCGACGAAGCGATCGGCAATCGCTCGCGTCTACGGCGCTGACGCGCGCGTGACTTTGGCGAACAACGGTTGGTACGCGGTCATGCTAGGTCCAAGGCAGGGGTCGCTGGATCAGGCCAGAAAGAATGTCGTCCTCCTGCCCGCTGATGCCCTGCTGTCACGCGGGAAAGGTTATGTCGCCACCGTCTGGCGTCCATCCAGCCCGATACTGGCATCGGCAACCTTGAACCAGGGAAGTCCAGCCCATCTGGCGACCGCAGGGTTGGTCGTCAGTGTGGTTCGGGAAAGTGCGTCGTCCGGATGGATCGCACATATTCGGGGCGCAACGCGGTCCCCTACAGGACCACGCACGTTCGAAGCACGCGTTCATTTTGATGCGGCCGCGGCGTATCCCTCCAGCGTCAAACTCGTCGAACTGGACTCAAGCAATCAGACACCCGAAATCGTGCTCGACAGCTACAGCGGCGGCGCACACTGCTGCACCTCGACGGCTGCGCTCGTAGAACAATATGACAGCAGTTGGCGTACCGTCGATCTCGGAACAGGAGATGGAGAGGGCATAAATTTCGAAGACGTGAATGGAGACGGCGTATCGGAGATCATTACTTACGACGACAGCTTCCTTTATGCATTCTCGGATTATGCAAGCTCTATATCACCGATAAAAATCGGCACCCTGACAGGAAGCGTTGTAACAGACATCACCCATCGATCCGACCTGAGACATCGTTTGATCCAGAGTTTGCGTGGTCTTGAGTTCATCGCCAAGCAAAGTCCGTCCCTGTGGAGTGAAAACGGATTCCTCGCCGGATGGGTGGCGACGGCAACGGTCGCCGGAGAAGGCGCCGCAGCGTGGTCCCGGATGCTGTCCAACTACCAGCCAGATAGCATCTTCCTTCCCACCTACTGCCGGATAGAGGCTCCTGAAGGTCAATGTCCTGAAGACCAGCGTTACACGCCACCATTTCCGGAAGCCCTGAGGCGTCATCTCATTGCGCACGGGTACCTGGAAGCCGAACAGGTTTCCGCGCCCGCGCAGACAGCACAGGCACCCCCCGCGTCTGCGACGGTCCCGACGCCCCAGTCTACCGCCGCGGAGCCAGCGGCGGTGTCACCAAAGCCACCAGAAAAGAACGCTGAGGCTGTGTCGGGAACCGGTTTCTACGTGACGCGGGATCGCATCCTCACCAACGCGCATGTCGTCGAAGGATGCGAGGCGGTGACGACGGCTCTGGAAGGACACCCTGCGACGGGTCGCGTTGCCGCTCGCGACACGACAAATGATCTCGCCCTGATCGAAGCCGCGCAGCCCGCCACCGCCGTCGCTCGGATGCGGACCGGAATTCGTCTTGGCGAGGATGTAGCGGCTTTCGGATATCCGCTCAGAGGCGTTCTTGCGAGCACCGGAAACTTCACGAGAGGAACCGTCACAGCCACCGCGGGCCTCAACGACGACAGTCGCCATCTCCAGATTTCCGCTCCCGTGCAGCCGGGCAATAGCGGTGGACCACTGCTTGATGAAAGCGGCAATGTCGTCGGCGTGATCGTCGCCAAGCTCAATGCTCTCAAAGTAGCGATCGTGACGGCTGACATCCCGCAGAACATCAATTTTGCGATCAAGGCCTCGATTGCTCAGAGCTTTCTGGAAAGCAACAACGTCACGACGACGCCGGGGAGTCAGACGACGCCTATGAAGCCGGCCGATATCGCCGCCATGGCACAGAGCTTCAGCGTTGCAATCGAATGCTCTCCCTGAGCGCGCAGATGAGGCGAAGACCGGACACTGGACCGGCAACCCGCACTCGCGCCAGCAGGCCCCAGAACGAAAAAGCCCCGCAACGCGTCTGCGTTGCAGGGCTTTTTGCGGAACTTGGTGCCCAGAAGAGGACTCGAACCTCCACGCCTCGCGGCACAGGTACCTGAAACCTGCGCGTCTACCAATTCCGCCATCTGGGCGACGGGCGATGACTTACGGCCCGCCCGGGCCGTTGTCAATCGCCCCGGCTGTGGAAAGACGAAGATGTTGTGACAGTCGGCCGGTGAGAGCGCGGCGGACGCCGGCACGGACGCGAGGCCGGAGCCGCTCGGGCCAGAAAGTGCCGGCGGCAGGAGCAGGCGACGAGAGCAAGCGGCAAGAGAGGGCGGCAGGAGCAAGCGACAGGCACCGGCGGGGGGCAGGTTGCAGCGACGGGGCGGGCTTGCGGCATTCGGCATGGTGCGGCGCACGCGCGCCTGTACGGGCGGCGAAGTGTGCGCTAGACACGAAGGTGGAACATCGAAGGCAATGCGGCCGGAGCGCGGATCATGACGCGCCGCCGCGCACGACAAGAGGAACGGGTCGCGATGGCTGAGGCGCTGAAGGACGAAATCGTCACGGTGTTCGGCGGTTCGGGCTTTCTCGGGCGGCATGTGGTGCGGGCGCTTGCCAAGCGCGGCTACCGCATCCGTCCCGCGGTGCGCCGGCCGGATCTCGCCGGTCACCTGCAGCCGCTCGGCATGGCCGGCCAGATCCTGCCGGTGCAGGCGAACCTGCGCTATCCCGCCTCCGTCGCCCGTGCGCTCGAGGGCGCCTCGGCCGCCATCAACCTCGTCGGCATCCTCGCGCCGACCGGCCGGCAGAGCTTCGAGGCCGTTCAGGCCGGCGGCGCCCGCGCGGTCGCCGAGGCCGTGAAGGCGGCCGGGATCGCCACCCTCGTTCACGTCTCCGCCATCGGCGCCGATGCGAACTCGCCGTCCGCCTATGCCCGCACCAAGGCCAAGGGCGAGGAAGCGGTGAAGGCGGCCATGCCCGGCGCCACCATCTTCCGCCCCTCCATCGTGTTCGGGCCGGAAGACGGCTTCTTCAACCGCTTCGCCGCCATCGCGCGGATGTCGCCGATCCTGCCCGCCTTCGGCGCCGACACGCGCTTCCAGCCGGTGTTCGTCGGCGATGTCGCCGAGGCGATCGCGCGGGCCATCGACGGCACCATCGCCGCCGGCCGCGTCTACGAACTCGGCGGCCCGGAAATCAAGACCTTCCGCGAGTGCCTCGCGCTGGTGAACCGCGAAACCGCCCGCACCCGGCCCATCGTCGGCGTTCCGCTCGGGTTCGCCAAGACGGTGGCGCGCCTCACGGAATGGCTGCCGGGCGCGCCGGTGACGGTCGACCAGCTTCTCCTGCTCGAGAAGGACAACGTCGTGTCGGCTGAGGCAACGGCCGAAGGCCGCACGCTCGCCGGCATCGGCATCCGCCCCACCAATCTCGAGGCGATCCTGCCGACCTATCTCTACCGCTTCCGCAAGCACGGCCAGTTCGACGCCCGCCGCATCGCCTGACCGGGGCCGAGGTGCCGACGGTTCAGCCGGCTTCCCCGCGCCTTGCGCCGCTCAAGTATGCAAGCACCTGGGCCGGGAACGGCCCGGGTGTTTCTTTTTGTCCGCGATGACGTTCCCGCGTCGCGCCCCCTTCCACAGGCTTGCGGGCTCGTGACATGCTGGTCGAGACAAAGTTCACGGAATTGAAACCATAATTCCCGCGAACTGGCGCATAGTCCGGCAGGATCGAGCGGTCCTGCCGGTCGGCATGTCCCTGCGGGGAAGGACGCGGCCGATTGCGGGCTCCACGGGCGCACCGCGACGCAGGGCCGGTTCCGCGCCCCGTGAGGAAGGTCCCGTCACGATCGCATCGATCCGGACGGATATGCTCACGCTCTTGATGATGCCGGGGCTCCGGCCGGACACTTGCCGGCCTGCACCGCCCCGGAAGCATCGTTCGGATGGAACCGGAGGGATCATGGCAGACCCGAAATCATCGAAGCCGAGGCGCCTTGCGGCGGCGGCACTCGCCAGCCTGCCGCTGGCCGTCGCTGGCCTCGCCCCCGCGGCGTGGACCGGCCCGGCCGCGGCCCAGCAGAGCGAGGCGACCCCCGCCGCGCCCGCCGCACAGGCCGATGCCGCAGCCGCACCGGCGGAAGCGCCGGCCCCGCTGATCGAGCAGGAGGCCCTCGATCTCCTGAAGTCCGCGACCTCGAAGATCGCGGCCGCCAAGTCCTTCTCCGTCGAGATCGACGCCTCGCACCAGGTCGCGACCACGCTCGGGCAGATGGTCACGCTGTTCAGCGACGCCGAGGTCACGGTGTCCCGGCCCGACAAGCTCAAGGCCGAGATCGAGACCGGCGCCGGAGAGACGGAATTCCTGTTCGACGGCAAGAAGCTGACGGTGTTCGACAAGGCCAAGAACTTCTTCGCCGAGATGCCGGCCGAAGGCACCGTCGACGCGCTGATCACCGCCGCTGAGGAGAAGCACGGCCTCGAACTGCCCGCCGCCGAGTTCCTGACCTCCGATCCCGAGGTGCTGCTCACCAAGGACGTGGTCGACGCCTATGTGATCGGACCGGCGCTGGTTCACGGCGAGAAGACCGTCCAGCTGATGTTCGCCACGCCGCGCTACGAATGGCAGCTCTGGCTCGACGACAAGACCCGCCTGCCGGTGCGCTATGCGCTGACGCATCTCGACCTGCCGGGCACGCCGACCTACACCGCCGAATTCAGCGACTGGAAGCTCGACGCGACGCCCGACGCAGCGGCGTTCACCTTCACGCCGCCCGCGGGCGCCGCCAAGATCGAGTTCGCCCCGCTCCCGCCGGAAGCGGGCAAGGACGCTGGCAAGGACGCCAGCAAGACGGAGCCGGCGAAATGAGCCGGGATCGCCTGTCCTCCCCCAAGACGAGGTTCGCCATGCGCAGACTGGTTCTCGCCGTTTCGCTGGCCGCCGCGGCGATTGTCGCCGCCGGCCCCGCATCCGCCTGGGTCGCCTATCGTGGCGGCGGCGGCGCGGCCTGGCACACGCCCTATGGCGGCGGCGCCGTGTGGCACGGCCCGACGGTTGTCGCCGGCGGCGCGCCCCACTGGGGCTACTATAACGGTGGCTACAATGCTGGCGCCGTGGCGGCGGCCGGTGCGGTCGGCGTGGCGACCGGCGCCATGATCGGCGCGGCGGCAGCCTCGCATCCGGTCTATGTCGCACCGGCGCCGGTGGTGGTCGCTCCCGCGGTCCCCGTCATCGGGGCATCCTATGGCGCGCTGCCGCCCGGCTGCCTCGCGACGCCCGCCTACGGCACCACCTACTATGCCTGCGGCGGCTACTATTACCGCCCCTATTACGGGCCGTCGGGCGTCGTCTACACCGTGGTGCCGGCTCCCTGAGCCGGTTCGGGATCATCCCGCCGCGGGATGAACAACCATGTTTCTGAAACGGCGACGGCCGGGCTCTCGCCCGGCCGTTGCTCTTTGCAAACCGCGGCGTTGGCCGGTGCCTACCGGCCGGCGGCCGGCGCGAGGTCGCGGAACGGACGGCCAGACTGCAGGTGCCGCTCGATGTCCTCCAGCGGCACGCCGTTGGTCTCGGGCACATAGAGCCGGGTGAACACCAGGCCGGCCACGCAGACCACGGCATAGATGCCGAACACCCCGGCGAGCCCGATATCGGCGACCAGCACCGGGAACGAGAACACCACCACGAAATTGAAGCCCCAGTTCGCGAGCGAGGCGAAGCTCATGCCTGGCCCGCGCACGTTCAGGGGGAAGATCTCCGACATCATCACCCACGGCAGCGGCCCGATGCTGGCGGCGAACGAGGCGATGTAGAGCACCAGCCCGATCAGGGCGAGGATGCCGAGATCCGGCGAGCCCGAAGCCGCCGCGATCGCGATCACGCCGAGGCTGAAGGCCGCGCCGGCGAAGCCGATATAGAGCAGGCGGCGGCGGCCGATACGGTCGATCAGCGCCATGCCGACCAGCGTCATCAGCACATTGACCACGCCGATGCCGGCGGTCGCGAGGATCTGGATCTCGGCCGAATCGAAGCCGGCCAACTGGAACACCGTCGGCGCGTAATAGATCACGGCGTTGATGCCGCTGAGCTGCTGCAGCAGGAACAGGCCCATGCCGACGATCAGGGCCGGCCGCGCGACCGGACCGAACAACTCGGCGAGCTTGCCCTTGTCGTCCCGCGAATCGGTAGCCGCGGTGCGCACGATCTCGGCGAGTTCGGCCGAGGCCGCCGGATCGGTCTTCGGCACGCCGCGCACCTTGGCGAGGGTGGCGAGCGCCTCGTCCCGGCGGCCGCGCATCGCCAGCCAGCGCGGCGTGTCGCTCATGAACATCATGCCGACGAACAGCGCGAGGCCGGGGATCATCCCGACGGCGAACATGGTGCGCCAGGATTCCGAGAAGGCGTAGCCGACGAGGTAGGCGCCGAGGATGCCGAGCGTGATCGCAAGCTGGTAGATCGAGACCAGCATGCCCCGGCGCGCCGCCGGCACGCTTTCGGAGATGTAGAGCGGCGCGATCATCGCCGCGATGCCGATGGCGAAGCCGAGCACCAGGCGGGCGATGCCGAGCACCCAGGCGGCATGGGCGAGCGCGGCGAACAGCGCGCCGGCCACGAACAGCACGGCGGCGAACAGCAAGAGCGAGCGCCGGCCGGCCGGCTTCGCCAGCCATCCCGCCAGGATCGCCCCGAACAGGGCGCCGAACGGCACCGCCGAGGTGATCAGGCCCTCGTCGAGCGGCGTGATGCCGAACTGGGCGCGCAACAGCCCGAGCGCCCCGGCGATCACCCCTTCGTCGAACCCGAACAGGAGCCCGGCTATACCCGCAATCGCGGCGACGACGTAGATCATGTTTCCCCCAACCCCCTGTTGTCACGATGCCGCAACCCTCGGCATCGCGCGCGGCGCGCCCGCACGCGGCCGGCAGGACAGCCGGGACCGGGGCACGCCCGCCGCGGGCCTATCCCGCAGCGGCGCGACCATAGAGCGGTTTCCAGCGGGAGGGAAACCTCCCCCTGATCGGGATCGGTGCGCCGGCGCGCGCCTGGGTGGAACGGACGGGATCGGCGCCCGACAGGGCTGAATGCCCCGCCGGATCCGGTACGCCGCCGCCGTTCGCGGCGGGGCTACCGCCGCTTCAGCGCCTCGGCGAGCTTGGCGGCGAGGGCGCCCTGGGGTTCGGCGGACGGGCGCCCGCCGGCCGGCTTGCCGCCGCCGCGACCGGCGGCGCCCTTGCCCGGCGCCTCCTTGCCGGCGGAGGACGCCGGCCCGCCGGCATAGGGCCGTTCGCCCGGCGCGCCGCGACCGGCCGCGCCGTCGTCCTTGCGCATCGTGAGGCCGATTCGCTTGCGCTTCACGTCGACCTCGACGACCCGCACCTTCACCACGTCGCCGGCCTTCACCACCTCGTGGGGATCCTTGACGAAGCGGTCGGCGAGCTGGGAGACGTGCACGAGGCCGTCCTGATGGACGCCGATATCGACGAAGGCGCCGAAATTGGCGACGTTGGTCACCGTCCCCTCCAGCATCATGCCGGGCTTCAGGTCCTTGATGTCATCGATCCCGTCGGCGAACGTGGCGGTGCGGAACCCGGGGCGCGGATCGCGGCCGGGCTTCTCCAGTTCCGCCAGGATGTCGCGCACCGTCGGCAGGCCGAAGCGCTCGTCGACGAACACCGCCGGGTTGAGCGCCTTCAGCGCCGCCGCGTCGCCCATTAGCGAGCGCACGTCGCGCCCGCAGGCGGCGACGATGCGCTTGGCGACACCATAGGCCTCGGGATGAACCGACGAGGCATCGAGCGGCTCCTTGCCATCGGGAATGCGCAGGAAGCCGGCCGAAAGCTCGAAGGTGCGCGGCCCGAGCCGGGCGACGTCGAGCAACTGCCGCCGCGTCGCAAACGGCCCGTTGGCGTCGCGGTGGGCGACGATCGCCTCGGCGATCGAGGCGCCGAGGCCGGAAACGCGCGAGAGCAGCGGCGCGGAAGCGGTGTTGAGATCGACGCCGACGGCATTCACCGCGTCTTCGACCACCGCGTCGAGCGCCCGCGCCAGCCGGCTCTGGTCGACATCGTGCTGGTACTGCCCGACGCCGATCGATTTCGGCTCGATCTTCACGAGTTCGGCGAGCGGATCCTGCAGGCGGCGGGCGATGGAGACGGCGCCGCGCAGCGACACGTCGAGGCCCGGCATTTCCGCCGCGGCCACGGCGGAGGCCGAATAGACCGAGGCGCCGGCCTCGCTCACGATCACCTTGGTCGGCTTCGGCGCCGGTATCCGGGCGAGGATCTCCGCCACCAGCCGCTCGGTCTCGCGGCTCGCGGTTCCGTTGCCGATGGCGATCAGCTCCACCTTGTGGCGCGCGATCAGCCGGCCGAGCTCCGCGACGGCGCCGGCAATGTCGTTGCGCGGCTGGAACGGATAGACGGTCGCGGTCTCCACCACCTTGCCGGTGCCGTCGACCACCGCGACCTTGACGCCGGTGCGGATGCCGGGATCGAGCCCCATGGTCGCCCGCGATCCGGCCGGGGCCGCGAGCAGGAGGTCCTTGAGATTGCGGGCGAAGACGTGGATCGCCTCTTCCTCGGCGCGCTCGCGCAGGCTCGCCATCAGGTCGAGCGAGAGATGCAGCGACAGCTTCACCCGCCAGGTCCATCGCGCGGCATCGAACAGCCACGCATCGGCCGGCGAAAGCGCGGCGGGGGTCGCCTTCACCGGCACACCGAGCGCCTCCGCCGCCATGCGCTCCACCGGCTTGACCGGAGCGGGGTCGTCCGCATCGACCTCGATTTCGAGCGCCAGCACCTCCTCATTGCGGCCGCGCAGCATCGCAAGCGCGCGGTGGCCGGCTGTGGTCGCCCAGCGTTCGGCATGGTCGAAATAGTCGGAGAACTTGGCCCCGGCCTCTTCCTTGCCTTCGACGACGCGGGAGCGCAGCACCGCGCGGGCCTCGAGATAGGACCGGAGGCGGCCGACGAGCACGGCGTTCTCCGCCAGCCCTTCCGCGACGATGTCGCGGGCGCCCTCAAGCGCCGCCTTCACATCCGGCACGGCTTCGGACAGGAACGTCGCGGCGAGCGTCGCCGGCACCACCGAGCGGTCGGCGAGGATCGCCTCGGCAAGCGGACCGAGGCCGCGCTCACGGGCGATCTCCGCGCGGGTGCGCCGCTTCGGCTTGAACGGCAGATAGAGGTCTTCGAGTTCGGCCTTGGTGGCGGCCGCCCCGATGCGCTGTTCCAGATCCGCATTCAGCTTGCCCTGGGTGCGGATCGAGTCGAGCACGCTCGCCCGCCGCGCCTCCAGCTCACGCAGATAGGTGAGCCGCTCCTCCAGCGTGCGCAGCTGGGTATCGTCGAGCCCCCCCGTCGCCTCCTTGCGGTAGCGGGCGATGAACGGGATCGTCGCGCCTTCGTCGATCAGCGCGACCGCCGCCTCCACCTGGGCGGGCCGGGCGGAAATCTCCGCGGCGATAAGGCGGGCGATGCGGTCTTTGATCTCGGCGGCCATCTCGTTCTCGACGCTTCCGTTCGGAGCGCGCGACCATAGAGCAAGCCCGCTGCCGCGAAAACCCGGCCGCCCGACGCCTGTGGAAGGGCTTCGGCCCGCCGAAAGCCGTCAGTGCAGGTCGCGGGTATAGTGGAAGGTGGGCATGTTCCAGCCGAAACGGATGGCGAGCAGCCGCAGCGAGAGCCCGATGCCGAGCGCACAGGCCATGACGAGATCGTGGGGAAGCGCCAGCGCCAGGCCGCCGACATAGAGCCCGCCCGTCACCACCGAGACGCTGGCATAGAGTTCGCTGCGGAACAGCAACGGCACGTCGTTGCACAACACGTCGCGCAGCACGCCGCCGACGCACCCGGTAATCATGCCGGCGACGATCACGATCAGCAGCGGCACGCCGAGCCCGAGCGCGATGTTGCAGCCGATCACGGTGAACACGACGAGGCCGACCGCGTCGAGGAACAGGAAGACGCGCCGCAGGTGGTGCATGTAGCGCGCCGCGAACACGGTCGCGAGCGCCGCGCCGGCCGTGATCAGCAGATAGGACGGGTGCGCCACCCACGACAGCGGATGGTTGCCGAGCAGCACGTCACGGGTCGTGCCGCCGCCGAGCGCGGTGACGCAACCGAGCACGCACACGCCGAACCAGTCCATGTCGCGCCGGCCCGCCGCCAGCGCCGCCGTCATCGCCTCGACGACGATCGCCACCAGATAGAGCGAATGCAGCACCATTCCCCGCGTTCCCCCCTGCCTTGAAATGCCCCGCCGGAGCGCCCTGCCGGGACCGGCAACACCTTCTGGGTTCCGGACACGGGCCCTGGTTTCTGCCCAAGTCGCTGTCCAAGTCGCTGCCCAAGTCGCTGCCGCGTTGCCGTGGAACCAAAGGCTCGGTCGCGAATTGTCATCGCACTCCGCAGGGCTGCTGTTGTGCAAGTTCGCACAGAAGTTCGCGGGGCTGCCATGTGTTTTCGCGATGTCGCGACACTTTTACCGAGGATCATGATGACCCGAAATGTTCTGCTTCTCGCTGTCGGCGCCCTTGTCGTTGTTGTGGGCGTTCTCGGATACAGCCTCTACGAGGAGAAGAAGCAGCCGGACGGGGTATCGATCGAGCTCGGAAGCAACGGCCTGTCGGTCGAACAGAAATAACCGGGCCGCAAACGGCCGAACCCGCAAGAGCTTGACGTCGCAACAGCGTGACGTCGCAAGCACGTCTCGCGAGCGGGCTAAATGATCCGCCGACGATAATACCTCCGATTTCAATGTCGTGAGCGTGCTACCGTCGCGTGGGTCCGTTCGATCGGGGCGGAGAGTACGCAAAGGTCCGGCCGCGGGCCGTCATTCGAGGGGGAGCCCCATGCTGATCCGTTACGGATATTCGCTCACGCTGGCGACCGATTACGATACGCCTGTCGTGACGCTGCTCGACATCCACCCGGACCGCCGGAGCGACGTGCTCGCGGAGCGGCCGGTCCGCACCAGTCCGCTCGTTCCGGGCACGACCTTTCACGACAGTTTCGGCAACATCTGCCGTCGCTTCAAGGTGCCCGCCGGCACGTTCACCCTGTCGGCCGGAGGCGTCATCGTCGACACCGGTCAGGCGGACGCCTTTGCGCCCGACGCCGAGGAAATCCCCGTCGATCGCCTGCCCGATTCGACCCTCGTCTTCCTGCTCGGCAGCCGCTACTGCGAGACCGACCAGCTGAGCCAGATGGCATGGGACCTGTTCGGCAACGTCCAGCCGGGCTGGGCGCGGGTGCAGGCGATCACCGATTACGTGCACGATCGCATCACCTTCGGCTACGGCCACGCCCGCAGCACCCGCACGGCGCTGGAAGCGCACCGCGAGCGCGTCGGCGTCTGCCGCGACTTCGCCCACCTCGCCATCACGCTCTGTCGCTGCATGAACATTCCCGCGCGCTACGTGAACGGCTATCTCGGCGACATCGCCGTGCCGGCCGTGCCCGATCCGATGGATTTCAGCGCGTGGTTCGAGGTGTTCCTCGGCGGCCGGTGGTACACGTTCGACGCCCGCCACAATCGCCCGCGCGTCGGCCGCATCGTGATCGCCCGCGGCCGTGACGCAACGGACGTGCCGCTGATCCATTCCTTCGGGCCGCACCAGCTTCTGGACTTCTCGGTCGTGACGGAGGAGGTCGATTCCCACGGGCGCCCGCTCGAACAGCAGCAGGTTGCGGTAGCACGGGCCGCAGCGGCTTTTTGACCGTCTGGAAAGGAATGGACTTTTCGTCCCGCGAAAGAGCTTGGTAATATTTCCGGCGGAACGATGGTCGCAGCGATGCGCGCGGCCACCGGATCGCACGCCGCGGCCCCCCGCCCGACGACCTGAGGCGGAAGAGCACAGCCAGACCGCTCCGATCGCCATCCGGCGACCGGCGCTGCCGACAAGGAGGAGGGTTCCATGACGCATATTCGAGACGCCCGAATCCTGATTCTCGCCACCGAGGCCTCCGGCCGCTGGGAAGTCTCGGTCTCGCGGGAAGAACTTCGCCGCACCGGGGCGCGTGTCGACATCGCCACGGTGGATGGCAGGGGCATCGAGGACGGCCTTGAGATCGGCCGGCCGGAACGAATCGGCGCGGACCTCAAGTTCGCCGACGCGCGGCCCGACGACTACGAGGCGCTGGTGCTCTCGGGCTTCCACCTGAGCCCCGAAGTGATCAGCCCGAAATGGCCGGCGCGCGGGCTCGTCATCCGCTTTCTCGAAACCCGCCGCACGATCGGCGCGATGTGCCACGGTCCGTGGCTGCCGATCGAGGCGGACGTGTTCGCCGGCGGTCCCGACGGGCTTCCGCCGGGCTGGCAGGCGGAGATCGTCACGAGCCGCGCCCCGGCCGACGTCGACGACTTCGTCGCCCGCATCGTCGAGGGCGTGGAGCACGACCGCCGTTCGTGGCGCTGACGCGGACGGGCGGATCAGCCGAGCCAGGCCGGGAAGATCGCACCGAGCGCGGTGCTGAGCATTTCCATCGCGATCGCGGCGAGAATCATGCCCATCAGCCGCTTGGTGACACTGAGCACGGTCGTGGACAGGAACTGGCTGAGCCACGGCGCGGTGATGAGGCAGACGGCGAAGAACACGAGATAGCCGACGAGCCCGAGGCCGTAGGCCGGCAGTTCGCCGGCATCCTTCGCCCGCTGGAAGAACACGATCATCGTCGAGATCGAGCCCGGCCCGAGCAGGATCGGCGTGGCCATCGGGTAGATCGCCACGTGGGCGGCATGGCTGAAGGTCGCCTTTTCCGCCTGGGTGCCGCTATGGGTGGCATTCTCCGTGCCGTTCAGCATCGACAGGGCGATCAGCAGCACGATCAGCCCGCCGGCCAGCCGGAAGTGATTCACGTCGATCCCGAACGCCGCGAGCAGCGGCGCGCCCAGCACCGAGCACACCACGCTGCCGACCGCCACCGCGATGATGGTCGTCGTGGCCGTGGCGCGGCGCTCCGCCGCCGTCTGGTCCGAGGTCAGCGCCAGGAAGATCGGCAGGTTGACGAGCGGATTCATGATCGCGAACAGCGCCGCGAACAGCTTCATCGATATCGTCAGATCCATGCTGTTCCTGTTCAGGCGAGCGAGTTCCCCGCAGGCGACCGTGGCATATCTGCCCCGCCATAGGCCAGACCCTTGTTCCGGCTTGCCGCCGAAGCCACCGCCGCCTCTGCGATGTCGGCCGGAGCGCTCCGCAGTCTGGACATCGCCGCGGTTTCGGGCTCCGATCCCCGCGCGGTTGCCGCAGAATCACGCGCGACAGTCGTCCGGGGCGCTCCCGGCCAGGCAGAAGCCTCAGGCCGGAAAAGAAAATCGCTCCGCTTCAACATCTTGAGTACTCGGGAGGTCACCTTGCTCATCGTCGTCGCCATCATCCGCTCGAAGCCGGAAGCGCTTGAAACCGTGAAGGCTTCCCTCATCGGCCTCGTGGCGCCGACGCGCGCCGAAGCCGGCTGCGTGCAGTACGACCTCAACCAGGACCGCGCCGACCCGAATCTGTTCGTGTTCTTCGAGCGCTGGGAAAGCGATGCGGCGCTCGATGCCCACGCCGCTTCCGCCCACATCGCCGCCCATCAGGCGCGCGTGGCGGGCCTCCTTGAAAGCGCCGACATCCACAAGATGACGCACATCGCCTGACCGGCGCGACGATTGCACGGCCGGGTGCGTACTGCCCGGCCGTGGGCGCCGGCGTCAGAGACGCCGGTCGAGCGCCAGCCCGACGCCGAATCCGATCAGGACGGAGCCGGTTGCGACATCGAGCGCGCCCGTCACGCGAGGGCGGGCCAAGGCGCGCGCCAGCGGCCGCGTCGCAAGCGTCAGCACCGAAAACCAGCCAAGACCCATGGCACCGTGGAGCGCGGCGAGCAGCGCCCCGAATGCCACGACGTCGGCCCCCGCCGGAATGAACTGCGGCAGGAAGCCGACATAGAACATGCCGACCTTGGGGTTCAGCAGGTTCGTGGCGAGGCCGCGCAGAAACCAGCGGCCGGCCTTCGAACCGGCGCCGCCGTCGCCCGGACCGGTCCGTTCGGGCAGGCCGGTGAAGCCCCCCGGGGCAATCGTCTCGCGGCGGCGCACCCGGCGCACGCCGGCGCGCAGGAGGCCGGCGCCGAGCCAGACGAGATAGGCCGCGCCGGCGAGCTGCAACAGCCGGAATCCCAGTTCCGAAACCGCGAGCAGGGCACCGAGTCCGGCAGCCGCGACGACGCCCCAGACGAGGACGCCGGCGGTGATGCCGAGGCCCGCCGCCATCGCCGGGCGCGGGCCTTCGACCGCCGCCGTGCGCAGCACCAGCGCCGTGTCGAGGCCGGGCGTCAGCGTCAGGAGGCCCGCGGCGAGGCTGAAGGCGAGCAGGGCGTGGACGGCATCCATGATCGGTCACCCTCGGTTGGAGCCGCGGATCAGCACGGCTTCGACGCCGCCCGGAGCCATCGCTGCGCTTCCGGCATCCGGGCTGCGCGCCTGCGGGCGGCGGGGCGTTCGATCGTGGTGCCCTGCCGGAAGCTTTCCAACAGGTCCCGCCCCTGCGTCCAGCCCCCGAGGCCGCTTTCCGCATTGATGTGGCCGAGGGACCCGGCCAGGACGAGGCTCGCCTGCCATTGCCGTGCCCGCTCGCGGGCATGGGCGAGCGTGGCGTAGGGGTCGTCGCGCGAGGCGACGAGGCGGGCCGGAAAGCCGAGCGGGGTGGCCGGCGGGGCAGCGAACGAGCGGGCGGCGGCGGGAAAAGCCGGCCCTTCCGGATCGGGGACCGCGACGAGAAACGCGCCGCGCACCTTCAGCCGCGTGGCCGCCGCCCAGTGAGCGACGGCGAGGCAGCCGAGGCTGTGGGCGACGACGACCGGCGGCTCGGCCGCGTCCGCGACCGCCCGCTCCAGCGCCTCGACCCAGTCGTCGCGGTCCGGCGCATCCCAGGATGCCGGGGAGAACCGCACCATCGTCGGATCGTCCCGCTCCCACAGCGTCTGCCAGTGGCCTTCTCCGGACCCGCCGATCCCCGGCACGACGATCACCTGCGCCGACCGGGCCCTGCCGCTCCCGCTCTCGTCCATCCGTCCCTCCTCCATGCGATCCGACAGACCCGAACGACGGCCGGCGCCATCGCGGTCGGGCGCTCAGGCGACAGGCATATTCAAGGCCGACGGGGCCATTATTGCGTTGAAGGGGCCGTCCCACCATGGCAACCCATAAGCTGAGACTGCCTGATTTCCGATGATTTCAAAGCGAAGGGTGTTCCAGATGAGCGAACCATCGGCCTTCCGGCCCATGCCGGCGCGGCGGCGCGCGGCCACCCGCGGCCCCGACCTCGATGCCATCGACATTTCGATCGTCGAGGCGCTGCAGGAGGATGGCAGGATCGCGTTCTCGGAACTCGCCCGGCGCCTCGGCCTGTCGCAGCCCGCCGTCTCGGAGCGGGTCAAGCGGCTGGAGGACCGCGGCATCATCGCCGGCTACGGCGCCCGCATCGACATGGCGGCGCTCGGGCTCGGCATGATGGCGATGATCCGTCTCAAGACCACCCACGAGCACATCCGCGCCTGCCTCGAAAGCTTCGCGGCGATGCCGTTCGTCCTCGAGGTGCACCGGCTGACGGGCGAGGACTGCTTCCTGCTCAAGGTCGCGGTTCCCTCGCCGGCCGAACTGGAGACGATCGTCGATGCGATCGGGCGCTTCGGCACCGTCACCACCGCCGTGGTGCTGCGCAGCGAGCCGCCGAAGCCGGTCGGCCGCGCCCTGATCGCTCGCATCGAATCCTGACGCGCGCCTGCGCGCCCGGTGCGCGCCCGGAGCCCCCTGCGGACCGCATGATGGGCGCCCATTGCGCACCCCTTGCACCGTTCCGGCCGCCGCGGCGCGCGTCGCGGCACCCGAGGCCCGAATCTACCCGTAGACGGCGTCGCGGATGCCGTCCGGGAACGCTCCGGCCATGCCGGCGATGGCGGTGTTGGTGAGCGCGACGACCGTGACGCCGTTGACCGGATCCACGAACCAGGAATGGCCGTAGGCCCCGCCCCAGGCGAACGTGCCGGCGGGCTGGGGCGTCGCGGTCGGGGCCGGGTCGATCAGCACCGCCGCGCCGACGCCGAAGGTCCAGCCCGGCTTCTCCGGGTCGATCTCGTCGCGGCCGATGGCGGGCGTGCCGAACAGCGCCGCCGAGCCGGGCGTGAGGATGGCCCCGCCCCCGGTGCGGAGCGCCTCCAGGAAGGCGAGGATATCCCCCGCCGTGCCGATCATGCCGGCGCCGCCAGAGGCGAACGAAGTGGGATCGAACGCCCGCGACGGCGCATAGAAGATGGTGCCGGCCGCTCCCTGCACGGTATGGTGCGCGCCCATCGGCACCGGCGCCCCGCCGGCCGGATCGTCGGCATAGGCGACCGCGAGGCGGGCGGGATCGCGCACCTCGAACCCGGTGTCCGAAATCGCCAGCGGAGCGGCGACGAGGCGCTCGACCAGGGCGCCGAGCCCCTCGCCGGTGGCGGCTTCGAGGGCGGCGCCGAGGACATCGGTCGCCACCGAATAGAGCCAGGCCGAACCCGGCTCGAACAGAAGCGGCACGGAGGCGATGCGCGCCAGATTCTCCGCCATCGAGAGGCCCGGCTGGTCCATGCCGTCGCAGACGCCGGCGGCGCGATAGGGGCTGTCCGCCCCCTCGATGAAGCCGTAGGAGAGGCCCGCCGTGTGGGTCAGGAGGTGGCGAAGGGTGATGACGGGGGCGCGGCCGTCGGCAAGCCGGGGCCGGAAATCCGGCAGGAACCGCGTCACCGGATCGTCGAGCCCGAGCACGCCGCGCTCCGCGAGCGCCAGCGTGGCGGCGGTGACGAACGGCTTGGTGACGGAGGCGAGACGGAACAGCGTGTCTGCCGTCATCGCCCGGCCGGCCTCGCGGTCGGCGAAGCCGGCGGCGCGGGCGTGGACGAGGCGGCCGTGGTGGGCGACGAGCACCACCGTGCCAACGATGCGGCGGTCGTCGATCGCCCGGTCGACGACCGCGTCGACCCGCGCCCGCAGCCCGGCATCGCCGCCGGGGAAACGATGCCCCGCGTCGTGCGCCCCGGCCGGGGACATATCGCGTTGGTCCGCAGGCGATCCGGTCATGTCACGAGCCTCCCGGCGTGGCGACCTCGCAGCCCATGCGCACCGGCACGGCCGAATCGCCTTCGATGGTGTGGAGGCCGAGGATTCCGCCGCGCCGCCTGCCTTGTCCAGCCCCGCGCCCTCCGCTCCCCTTCCCTGCCGCCACGACCAGGCGCCTCGCTCCCCCTGCGCCGGCCTCTCGCTCCCCTGCGCGAGCCTGTGGAAGACTCACCCGGCGAAATTTTTGCGCGCTCGACCCCGTTGCATTCCAAAATGGTTTGGTGCATAGACACCTCCGCCGGGCCGACGCAGTCACCGGCACGAAACGGAGTGCGGGCGTAGCTCAGGGGTAGAGCACAACCTTGCCAAGGTTGGGGTCGTGGGTTCGAATCCCATCGCCCGCTCCAGTTTCCAGACAGATCACCACGATGAAGCGGCCCCGTTCGGGGCCGTTGTCGTTTCTGGCGACCGACGGCGGACTGCATCCATCCGCGTGAATCGACAGAGCCAACGCCAGGCTTCCAGCATCGTCAGCCGCCTTGCGGTGACCCCGGCTGCGTCCGGTGCGGATGCGTTGCCTCTCTGGCCAGGACAAATTTCCACGCAGGACGAAGCTACGGAGCAGAACCGTGGCATCGGCCGGAGCATGCACCGGCTTGCCAGCCGGGACGCGGCGCGCGAAAGTTGCACGACCTAGATGTGCGATACGGCGCCGACCGACTTGACAGGGCGGACTTGGCCGATGGACTTGCCGGACGGACTTGCCCGCACCTTGCCGGTTAACCCCGTCTCATTCCATCCGCCTCATTTCACTTGCCCCGCCACCTCGTCTGTACAGGAGAAAACACCGTGAAAACGGGTCTCGGAACCATGATCGTGACCGGCGGATCGAAGGGAATCGGGGCCGCCGTGGCGCGTGCCGCCGGCAAGGCGGGCTACCGGGTCGTGCTGAGCTTCAAGGGAGATGTGGACGGAGCGGAGGCGGTCGTCCGCGATATCGCGTCGGACGGCGGCGTGGCGCTGGCGGTGCGCGCCGACATGGCGCGGGAAGACGACATCCTGGCGCTGTTCGCAACCGTCGACGAACGTTTCGGCGCGCCGGACGTACTCGTCAACAATGCCGGCGGCGTCGGGCCGCTGTGCCGCGTGGAGGACGTCACCGCCGATGCCATCGCCGAGGTACTGGCGGTGAACGTGACCGGCACCCTGTTGTGCTGCCGGGAAGCGGTGAAGCGGATGTCCACCCGCCACGGCGGCCGCGGCGGCGCCATCATCAACATCTCTTCGCGCGCCGCTGTGCTGGGCGGAGCGGGCGAATGGGTGCACTACGCCGCCAGCAAGGGCGCCGTCGACAGCCTGACCATCGGGCTCGCCCGCGAGGTCGGCGCGGAAGGCATCCGCGTCAATGCCGTGGCGCCGGGCCTGATCGAAACCGGCCTTCACGCCGCCGCCGGTGCGCCCGACAGACTGGAACGCCTTGGGCCGACGGCGCCGCTGCAACGGCCCGGCACGGCGGAGGAAGTCGCCGCGGCCGTCATGTGGCTGGCCTCGCCCGAGAGCGCCTATGTGACAGCCGCGGTGCTGCCGGTCTCCGGCGGCCGCTAACGGCGTTGGCGGCCCCGTCGGAACGCGCGCCCGGCGTGGGCGTTGCCGCTCGGGAGATTGGGGACGGATTTGAGGACGGGGCGGATGGGTGAGTGGGCGGTCGTGTTCTTCTTTGCCGCCGTCGTGCTGCTCCTCGCGCTTGGGTGGGCGCTGCTGTTTCTCGTGTTCAGGCGCCGGCTGGCGAGCGCGCGGGGAAGCCGCATCGAACCGCACGGCGACGGTCTGCGCGTTCCGCTGGTCGCGGCGTTCTCGGGGTGGAAGGGGATTCCCTGGCTGTCCTGGTCGTCGAGCAACATCAATCCCACGCTGATCCTGCATCCCGACCACATCGAATGCCGGGTCATCAGAACACGGCGGAAGCCCTATGAGGCCGTCTCCCGGGTCGACTACCGGGAAACCTTCGGCACCAACAATGTCGTGCTCGAATTCGCCGATTCGATCTCGAGCTTCGCCGGTAACACGGCCAACCGGGTGACCGCGCGGGACGCGATAAGCCGGCTTTCGACGAGGGGCTGCCCGCTGTCGGTGCGCGCCCGCAGCCTGCTCGACGGCTGATCGCGAGCGGCCCGGCCGAACGGCGCGGCGCGGCCCGGCCGACGCCGCAACGCGCCTTCCGGTGCGTGCGGGCTCCTGCGGAAGCCCCCTCCCCCGCTTGAAGACCCTCCCCCCGCTTCATGCCGCCGTGCTCCCGGCCGCGATTCCGCGCGCCGTGCGGAGACGGAGACGAGATCGACCGGGCGACCGCGATGACCGGCGGCGGGGATTGACTCGCGCCGCATCACGCAACATATGAAGTTACATGAAACGCGACAGCAGACTTTCCGGCGTGCTTCACGTCCTCCTCCACATGGCCGAGGCGCGGCGACCCGTGACGTCCGAGGCGATGGCGAAGGCCATGCGCACCAACCCGGTGGTGATCCGCCGCATCATGGCCGGGCTGCGGGAAGCCGGGTTCGTGCGCTCCGACAAGGGCCACGGCGGCGGCTGGACCATCGCGCGCACCCTCGACGCCATCACCCTGCGCGACATCTACACCGCCCTCGGCGAGCCCGAACTTCTCGCCATGGGCAACCGCACCGAGGCGCCGGGATGCCTCGTCGAGCAGGCAGTGAATGCTGCGCTGGACGAGGCCTTCCGCGAGGCCGAGCGCGTTCTTCTCGACCGCTTCGGCGCGGTGACGCTGGCCGCGCTCGCCGCCGATTTCCACGCCCGCATGATCGCGAGCGGCAGAACCGTCGATCTGGAGACAAGCCATGAAGCAAGCGACGAAGCCAGCCAAGGACACGGTGATGGACACGGTCATGAACACGAACACGGTCATCGGCACGGACACGAAGCCAGCGACGGTTCTTGATGCCGTCGTCATCGGCGGCAGCTTCGCCGGGCTTTCCGCCGCCATCCAGATCGCCCGCGCGCGGCGCACGGTATGCGTCGTCGACGCCGGGCGGCCGCGCAACCGCTTCGCCGAGGCCTCTCACGGCTTTTTCGGCCAGGACGGCAGCGCGCCGCAGGCGATGATCGCCGCCGCGCGGGAACAGGTCGCGCGCTATCCGACGGCGCGCACCATCGCCGGCGAGGCGAGCGCCGCGCGGACGGTGGGCGACGGCTTCGAGGTGAGGCTGCAGGACGGGGAGAGGCTGATGGCGGCCCGGCTGGTGCTGGCGTTCGGCATATCCGACATCCTGCCGCCGCTGCCGGGCCTCGCCGAGCGCTGGGGCCGCAGCGTGCTGCACTGCCCATATTGCCACGGCTTCGAATATGCCGGCGGGCGGCTCGGGGTGCTGCAATCGACGCCGATGTCGGCGCACCAGGCGATGCTGATCGCCGACTGGGGACCGACCACGCTCTACCTGAACGGCGGCGACGCGCCGGACGGCGACACCCTGGCCAAGCTCGCCCGGCGGGGCGTGGCGATCGAGCCGGCGCGGGTGAGCGCGCTCCACGGCGAGAACGGCGGGCTTTCCGCCCTCCGCCTCGAAGACGGCCGCGAGGCGGCGATCGACGCGCTTTATGTCGCGCCGAAATCACGGCTGAACAGCCCGATCGCAGAGGACCTCGGCTGCGCGGTGGACGAGGGGCCGCTCGGCCCGGTCATCCGCACCGACGAGCGCAAGCGAACGACGGTGCCGGGAATCTATGCCGCCGGCGACATCGCCCGCGCCCCGCACAACGCGAGCTGGGCGGCGGCGGACGGCGTGACCGCCGGGGTGTTCCTGCACCAGTCGCTGGTGTTCGAGCCGCTCGCCGCCTGAGCGGGGCGGCCCGACCGAAAACGCCACGGCCCGCCGGGAGGCCGGCGGGCCGTGTTCGTCTCGGACGCGGGGCGAGCCGGACCGGGGAGACCGGCGCGGCACGTTATATGGCGGCTGGGGTGGCACTTGCCGTGACACTTGCCGCGACGCTTGGCACGGCAGCGAAATGAGCCGGCGCCGGGGCGCCGGCCATTGCGCTCAGAAGCGGATGGCCATCCGGAGGCCGATCTCCTGGTTGAGGAAATCGTCGGCGATCTGGGCCTTGTACTCGCCGCGCAGCTCGTACTTGTCCTTGGTGAAGAACTGCAGGCCGGCGCCGAGATCGAGCAGCCTGTCGGGCATGTTCGAGGTCGAGGTGAAGTTGATGCCCTGCCCGCCGCCGTCGGAGAAGGCGACGTCCTGGGTCAGCCCGCTGCCGCCGATGAAGGTGGCGCCCACCGTGGCATAGGGCCGGAGCCAGCCATAATCGCCGAGATTGACGCGGGCGCCGATCTCCACCGCCGGCTCGAAGGCGACCGTCCACGCCTGCATGTCGCCGGCCCGCAGCGTCGCGCCGTCGCCGGAGAGCGAATAGCCGGGCATGGAGGTGTGCAGCACGTCGAGATCGGCATAGGGCCGGACATACCAGTTCGCGAACGCGAACTCGTAGGCCGCGCGCAGGCGCACGCCCGCCGTCCACACGTCGGAAGCGACGTCCGCCTGCCACTGGTCCTCGCCGACGAAGAAGCGGCTGGAGGAATCGGCCGAGCTGTAGCCGAGATTGACCGCGCCGGCGAACAGCCACGCGCCCATCTGGTGCTTGAGTGCGACGGAGATGTCGCCGCCGCTGCCGTTGATGGAGGTCAGCCCGTCGCTGGTCTGGAGCCAGCTGTTGGTGTAGGCGGCGGTGGCGCCGAGGAACCAGTCGGGCGAGAATTCCCACTGGCCGCCGAGGCGGTAGCTCATGGCGTTCTGGGTGAAGCCGCCGGCATTGCCGCCGTCGAACTGCGCCATGCGCGAGCCGGTGACGCGCGCCCACACGCACTGGCTCTCGCCGATCATGGTGCTGGAGCCCTCGAACACCGGACAGCTCAGGGCGGAGTTGAGCGAGCGGCGGGTATCGAGCGTCTGGCTGGCCGCCGGCTGGCCCTGGCCTTCGGTGACCGACAGGCTGTTGATGGCGAGGCGGTACTGATCGGCGGTGGTGAGGTTCGCCATGTCGGCGAACGTGCCGGCCATGCTGGCGTTCTTCATGTCCCACGCATTCTGCAGGCTGTTGAGCAGCGACCGCTCGGTATCGGTGAGGTCGCCGCCGGCCTTGGCGACGAACGCTGCCGAGGGCGAGATCGCGATGTCGTTGCCGGACTGGCTCGCCGTCCACGAGATCGGGCTCGCGGGACTGGCGCCCGCCGTCGCGGCCTTCTTCGTCGTGATCGAGGATGCCGAGATCACGGTGAAGCTGCCGGGCAGCAGGCCTTCCACCGCGTTCGGCTTGATCGCGACACCGTCGACGGTCAGGCGCTCGGTCTTAAGAAGGTCGGCGTTCTGCTGGCCGGTGCCCGCGACGCTGTTGACGTCGACGAGGAGGGCGCCGCCGAGCTGGACGTCGACATTCTTGATCGTCGCCGTCGCGATGGTGCCGACGCCGCCGACATCGAACGTGCCGGCATTGTAGAACCAGCCGCGGCTGCCGAGATTGATCGTGCCGGTGCCGCCGCTGATATAGGTGCCGCCGGCCTCGTTCAGGAACTCGTTGAATTCCTTCGAGCCGCCATAGGCGAGGTCGATGTCGCCGGAGAGCGTGCCGAAATTGGCGAGCCGGTCCTCGCCGAACGTGCCGATGACGGCGTGTCCGGAGAGCGCGCTGACATTGGAGCCGGCGCCGATGGTGATGGTGTTCGCCTTGCCGCCGTCGACGACGATCGCGGCGCCGTCCCCCGAGCCGCCCTTGATCATGCCGGTATAGGTGATGGTGATGTTGCCGCCGGCGCGGCCGGGATCGAGGGTGCCGTCGAGGCGCTGGAACCCGCTCTGGGCGAAGATGCCGTAGGAGCCCTCGCCCGTGGCGGAGATCGAGCCGTTGACGTCGACCTGGACGTAGCCGCCGGTGCCCTTCGCGGCGCTGCGGTTGTCGAGCGCGTCCTTGATCTTCGTGACGACGCTGTCGACGGTGTCGGCGTCGTCGCCGAACAGCCGCACGACGCCCTGGAGCGATTCCGGCACCTTGTCGATGTTGTCGAGCACGGTTCCCTTGCCGCCGCCCGCAGCGATGATCGCGGTGAGCAGGGTGGAGACCTGGGTCAGCGTGGTGCGGACCGTGGTGTCAGTCTTGAGGAGGTCCGAGACCATGCCGCCGCCGCCGCCGAGGGACTGGGCGAAGATGCCGTGGGCCTCGGTGCCGGTGGTGTTGATCGTCACGGCGTTGCTGCGGCCATAGGGCGTGAAGATCCTGATGCCGCCGCCGTCGCCGCTGGTGCCGCCGGTGCCGCCGATGACCGGCAGGGTGAACCCCTGCAGGACCGAGGCGCCGCCATAGCCGCCGCCGCCGCCGATCGACTGCGCCACCACAGCGGTCGAATAGTCGCCGGAGGTGGTGATGACCGCCGGAGGGCTCGACGCGCCGGACCCGCCGAGCGTGACATAGACCACGCCGCCGTCGCCGGCCGACCCGCCCTTGCCGCCCTTGGAGCCGGAATATTTCACCCCGCCGGTGCTGCCGGCGGCGTTGGAGATGCCGCCGCCGCCGCCGACCGACTGGGCGAGAATGCCGAACGAGGCCTCGCCGGAGGTTTCGATGGTGCCGCTGTGGCTGACGGTGACGTCGCCGCCCTTGCCGGCCGCGCCGCCGGCGCCGCTGAAGGTCAGGCCGTAGGACTTGGCGGACGGCTTCTCGGAATCGGTTGAGGCCGCCGGCACCTTCTCGATCCCGACCGCCTTGAGCAGGGAGGTGATGGTGCTCTCCGAGGCTTCTTCGGTCGCCGGATCCGAGGTGGAATCCGATGCCGAATCCGATGCCTTGCCGTCGCTTTCCGCCTCGTCCTCCTTGCCGGTCTCCGGGTTCATCACGAACGCGCCGCCGCCGCCGCCGATCGACTGGGCCACGATGCCGTGGGCCTCGTCGCCGGCGGTGGAGATCAGGTTGCTGTTCGTGACCGAGACCGAGGCGCCGTTACCGCCGCCGCCGCCGGTGCGGCCGAGGGTGAGGTTGATGACGAGGTTCTCGTTGTCGCCGCTCGTCGCGCCGACGCCGATGCCGCCGCCGCCGCCGACCGACTGGGCGAACACGCCGTAGGACGCACCACCGAAGGTGCGGATCGCGCCGCGATTGTAGACCTCGACGACGCCGCCCGCGCCACCGTCGCCCCCGGTGCCGCCGATGGTGCCGGCGAGGTTGGTCTTGCTGGTGCCGGACGAATAGGACAGGCCGCCCTGGCCGCCGCCGCCGCCGACCGACTGCGCGAGGATGCCGTAGGCGACGGCGTCGTTGGTGACGATGCTGCCGGACGCCTGGTTGGTGACCGTCACGCTGCCGCCCTTGCCGCCGCTGCCGCCGCTGCCGCCGATGGAGAGCGTGAGCGTCACGTCGGGCCGCTTCACGGCGCCCTTCTCCTGGGCGTCGAGATAGTCGGTGATCTTGCCCCCGAACGTCTGCATCTGCTTGTAGAAGTCGGAGTTCTTGAAGGAATCCGACAGGGACTTGTAGGTCTTGGAGTCCTGGATGTCCTTGATGAAGGCGTCGAGCTTTTCCTTGGTCTCGGCATTGCCCTTGTCGGCCGCCCACGCTTCGTAGGCGCCGACGCCGACCGCGTTCTTCAGGACCGTCCAGATCTCGCCGACGGTGTCCGGCGTGCCGTCCTCGGCCGCGGTCAGGCTGCCGCCGCTGCCACCGCCGCCGCCGACAGACTGGGCGAAGATGCCGTGGGCGCCGCTGCCGGACGTGGTGATGGTGCCGCCGTTCGACACCGTGACACCGCCGCCGGTGCCGCCCTGGCCGCCCGAGCCGCCGAACGACAGCTTGATGTTGGTCTTGCCGCTGGAGGAATTGCTGCCGCCGCCGCCGGTGCCGCCGCCGCCGCCGACCGACTGGGCGAAGATGCCCACGGACATCGCGCCGCCGGTCTTGATGACGGAGGTGCTGCCGGTCTCGACCTCGACCTTGCCGCCGTTGCCGGCCACGCCGCCGGAGCCGCCGATGGCGTTGACGATCGACACCGCGTCGGCGAGCGGAAGCTTCTGGACGAGGCCGTCGAGGGTCTTGTCGAACGACAGGCCGGAAGCCGCCGAGGCGTTCACCGTGCCGCCGTTGCCGCCGCCGCCGCCGATGGACTGGGCGAAGATGCCGTAGGCGGCCTCGCCCGCGGTCTCCACGGTGCCGTCGTTGGAAACGTGGACCCGGCCGCCGGAACCCCCGCCCTTGTTGTTGGTGCCGCCGATGGTCTGGCCGAAGGTGATGGTGCGATAGAGGCTGAGCGCGTCTGCCGAGGCGGACGCGGAGCCGGAATTGCCGCCGCCGCCGCCGATCGATTCCGCCATGATGCCGACGGCATCGGCGCCGACGGTGATGACGGTTCCCTTGTTGATGACCTCGGCGAGCCCGCCCGCGCCGCCACCGCCGCCGCTGCCGCCGATGGCGTTGGTGACGTTGAACGCGGTCGCGCCCGGCGCCGCGATGGCGAGGCCGTAGGACATGGCGTTGCCGGCATTGCCGCCGCCGCCGCCGATGCTCTGGGAGATGAGGCCGATGGAACCGGTGCCGTAGGTGACGACCTTGGCGGTGTTGGTGATCTTCGCCTCGTCCGCCCCGCCGCCGTCGCCGCCCGCGCCGCCGATGGAGTTGGAGATGGCGACCGACGGGAGCGGCTTGCCGGACGGGGTGTAGGCCGGCAGCGCGACAGCGAGCGCGTTCGCCGCGCCGCCGGTACCGCCGCCGCCGCCGATGCTGGCGGCCTGGATGCCCATCGCCTGGGTGCCGGAGGTCGTCACCGCTGTGTTGCTGGTGACGGAGACCTTGCCGCCCTTGCCGCCGCCGCCGCCAGCGCCGCCGGTGGCGGAGGCGACCGAGAAGCCGTAGCCGACCGACTTCGCCACCGCATAGCCGCCGGTGCCGCCGCCGCCGCCGATCGACTGCGCCAGGATGGCCGTGGAGTTCGCGCCGGTGGTGGTGATGGTGCCGCCGGCGCCCTGGAAGGTGACGGTGTTGCCGTCGCCGCCGCCGCCGCCGCGGCCGCCGAGGGCCACCGCGACGAAGGCGAAGGCGCTGGAGGCGACGCCGCCGGTGCCGCCGCCGCCGCCGACCGACTGCGCCAGCACGCCGTTCGCGGCCGCGCCCGTGGTGGAGATGGTCGCGGTCGAGGCCTGGTAGACCCAGACCTCGCCGGCCGGACCGCCGGCACCGCCGGCACCGCCCGAGCCGAACAGCCCCGCGCCGCCGCCGGCGCCGCCGCCGCCACTGTTGGCGCTGGGCGTGGTCGCCTGGAAGGCATCGAGCGCGTTGCCGCCGCCGATGCTCTGGGCGAGGATCGCGGTCGCGCCCGCCCCGGCGGTCTTGATGGTGCCGTTGTTGGTGATGCTGACCTTGCCGGCCGAACCGGTCGCGCCGCCCGAGCCGCCCGAGGCGAAGGTCGACTTCGCTCCCTGCCCGCCGGAGCCGCCGACCGACTGCGCCAGAATGCCGAAGCCATAGGCGCCGCCGGTGGTGATCGTGCCGGAATTGACCGCCGTCACGTCGCCGCCGTTGCCGCCCGAGCCGCCCGGAGCGGCCGAGGTGAAGGCGCCGCCGCCGCCGGTGCCGCCCTTGTTGCCGACGCTCTGGAGCACGACGGCGGACGAGTTGGCGCCGGAGGTGGTGACGGTGCCGCCGTTGTTGGTGAACGTGACCGTGCCGCCGGCACCGCCGTTCGAGGCATAATAGGTGCTGGTGTTCGCGGTCGCGGTGCCGCCGATGCCGCCGAACGAGGCCAGCACGATCGCGGGCGCGTTGGCGCCGCTGGTCGACACGGTCGACTGGCTGGACATGGTCAGCGAGACGAGGCCGCCGGCGCCGCCGGCATCCGTCTGCATCCGGTAGTCTTCGGTGCCGCCGCGGGCATTGTTCGGGCCGCCGCCGGCATCGCCGCCCTGGGACAGCATGTAGAGCGCGGGCGTGAACGTGCCGGAGGCGGTCACATTGGCCGTGAGGTTGACGGTCACGTCGCCGCCCTTGCCGCCGGCCCCGAGCCCGCCGAGATCGCCGGCCTTGAAGCCGTTGCCGCCGGTGCCGCCCTGGGAGATCAGCGAGATCAGCGGCACGGCCGTGGTGTGGTTCGACCCGCCGGAGATGGCGCCCGAATTGGTGAGGGTGACCGAGCCGCCCGCGCCGCCGGGCTCGCCCGGCACGTTGCGCAGGACGCCGTAATCGCCGTTCCCGCCGTTGCCGCCGATCGACCACAGCAGGATCGCGGAGTTCGCCACGCCGCCGATGGCCCCGCTGTTGGACTGGGTGATGGGCGCGGCCGCAGACCCGGCCGTGCCGAACGTGCGCCAGTTGAACAGGATTTCGCCGTTCTGGCCGTTGGCACCGCGCTGGACGTTGCAGAGCGGAACGCCGGCGCAGGCCGGATCGGCCGCCTCGGCCGCGCCGCCCAGCGGCAGCACCAGCAGGCTGGTGGTTCCGAGCAGCAGTGCCGCGACGCGACGATCCGCGAGCGTGCGGCGACGACCTTCAACGCGGCGATCCGCGCCCGACCAGAATGCAGCTTTCAAGACTATCCCCGCCGTCCCAAACCGGGGAGAGGGCTCGCCATCGGCGCGAATCCGCGCCGCCCATACGCCGGCGATACCCGTCAACCCCGTAAAAACGATGTCGTCACGATGTCGTCGCTCCCGGATCGCTTATAACAGAGCTCGATGACGTTTCCAGACTGGATTCCAATGTCTAGGGTAAACCGGTCGACAGTGTATTTCGAATATTTCCTTTTCTTTCAAAATGTTTCGTGAGCTGATCTCGGCAGGTTAGGTGCGCAGGCGCACACACGTGCCGGTGCCGTTACCACCGGCGGACAGCAAGACGGCATGGGAGAGCCGGCGATGCACGCAGAGCGCGCGCACGTCGCCGACGGGCCGCGACGCCGGAGATCGCGGGCCGGAACCGGGTTCGGGCGATAGGGGGCGGAATCAGCGCGCCGGCGCGGCGATGGCCTTGAGGATGGCGCGCGCGGCGACGGACGCGCCGTCGGCCGACTGCATCCGCGCCGCGCCGGCTTCGAGCCGGGCATCCATCGTGCGGTCGGCGAGAAGGCCGAGAATGGCGGCGCGCAGCTCTTCCGGCGACCAGCCGTAGCGGTCGAGGGCGCGGCCGACACCGGCCTCCTCGACGCGGCGGGCATTATCGTGGCCATCCCAGCAATAGGGCATCACCAGCGACGGCACGCCGAAATAGAGCGCCTCGCAGACGCTGTTGTTGCCGCCGTGGTGGATGAAGAGGCGGCTCTGGCGCACCACGGACGGCTGCGGAAACCAGGCATCGAGATAGACATTGTCCGGCACCAGCCGGTAATGGTCCCGCCACGCGCCGACGGCCACCAGGAAGCGGCACGGCAGCGTGGAGAACACGTCGATCATCCGCTCGATCAGGCCGGTATCCATCGCGCCGAGCGAACCGAAGCTGACATAGACCAGCGGACCGTCGTCGCGGTCGGCGAAGGTCGGCGGCTCGTAGGGGCCCTCGTTGCGGACGCAGCCTTCGAGAAACACGAACCGCTCCGGATCGAGCGGCTCGGCGCGGCGATGGCGCAGCGCTTCCGGCGCGAGCAGCAGGTTGAGCCACGGCGACGGCTCAAGGAACTGCGGCACGGGATAGGGCGGCAGCCCGGCGTCCTCCAAAAGGGCGTTGAAACGCTGGTGGACGGGCGCGACCGCCGCGTCGTAGCGCTCCGAGAACGTCTTCCAGCCCGCCGGATCGTCGCTCGCACAGCCGGAGAGATAGGGCGGCACGGCAGGATCGGGCAGTTCGGTCTCGGCGCACGAGATCACCCGCACCCAGGGCACGCCCGCGCGCTTGATCGCCGGGAACATCACGACATTGTCGAGCACGACCGCCGCCGGCTTCAGCCGCGCCAGCAACTGGCGCAGCGGCGCCTCGGCATGTGCGGCCGAATCCACGATCGCCTGCCAGGTCGGCACCACATAGGCTTCGATCTGGTCGAGCGGCGACAGGCGGAAGCTCTCGCGGTGGCGGGCGACGAAGGCGTTCCAGTCGACGGCGTCGCCGCCATCCTGTTCCTCCACCGGGGGAAGCGGATATTCGGCGAAGCCGTATTCGGCGAACACGCCGCGGAAGCCGTCGTGGCAGATGAAGACCGGATTGGCCCCCTCGCGACGCAGCGCCTGGGCGATGCCGACGCAATTGAGCGCCGCGCCGTAGCTCGCCTCCGGGAACAACGCGATCGTCTTCCGGCTCATGCCCGCCTGCGCTTCCTCATTCCATCGACCGCAATCCCGCGCGGCTTCATGCCCCGACCAGCCGCAGGGGCGGCGGCACGCCGCGCCCGAGGATCCGCGGCCGGAGCGTGCGCGACAGGCGCAGGTGCACCCGCATCAGGTCGGCCGCAAGCTCCATCTGCTCCCGCTCGATCTGCTCGAGGATCTGCAGGTGCTCCCGGGTCGACTGCATCAGGCGGAACACGTTCACACTGGCGTGGGGCTGTCCGGTACGACGGCGGCGGTGATGATTCAAGAGGGCTTCCTCTATGAACGGATTGCCGCACGAGCGCGCGACCATGCCGTGGAACTCATCGTCCGATCGCTCGAACAGCCGCCGGTCGAATGCCCGCTCGCCGCCAGCGATCAGCGCCTCCATGGTCTGGCGCAGGCCGGCGATGACGGTCGGATCGGCCCGGAAAGACGGGCACAGGATCGCCGCCGGCTCCATCAGCAGGCGGAACTCGAAACTGTGGGCCATCGCCTCGCCGGTGGTGCCGACCGGCTTGAAAATCCACTGCTGTCCGGCCGCGCGCTCGACGAGCTGCTCCTCGATCAGTCTTTGTAACGTATTCTGTACCGTCACCCGACTGACACCATAGCGGCGCTGCAGCGCGGCGACCGTCTGGCCTTCCGCGATGCGCCGGGCCGCCAGATCCCTGAGGATCGCCTCGTAGAGCGCATCTTCGTCGCTCTCCGGCAGGGGCGGCTCCATACCGGCGAACTGGGCCGGATCGACCGCGAGGCGATAGCCGCCCTCCTCGCTCGCCGCGACGAGGCCCTGCTCCGCAAGTATTTGAAAAGCCTTGCGGATTGGCGTCCGCGATACATTGCAGCGCGAGGCGATCAATTGCTCCGGCAGGTGCTCTCCGGCCTGCATCCCGCTCTCGCGCGCGACCTCGATGACCCGGTGGGCGAGATCGAGATGCCGCTGCCTGAGGCGCTTCGGTTCGCTGGCCGGTTCGCTGGTCATGCCCGTTCGATGCCCGTTTCCACTGCTTTCGCCGGCCCATGCTGCCCCTCATCACGCCCGCTGGCAAGCGCGGAAGATGAAAATGCCGGCGCAGGACGAAAACCGATTGACGTATTTTTTTGAGGAATAGTACCATCAGCCTCAAGAGCGACACAGAGCCATCCGGCCGGCGCTCACCGGAGGACGAACACCGAGGGCGATGCGGCGCGCGATGCGCGGACCGCGGGCCGTCCTCGCTTCAACGAATCGCCGCTCCGCCGCGGCCCGGTCGCCAGACGACCCGGCCGCGCGTGGAGACCTGAAACGGGAGACGACCGCCATGACGACCGCCGCACGGACATCCGCAGCAAAACTGGCACGGCCTGCCCTCGCCGCCACCCTCGGGGCCGCGATGCTGGCTTCGACCGTTGCGGCCGGCCACGCCGCCGACCTCGTGATCTCCAACTGGAGCGGCTACATGGCGCCCGACATCGCGGAGACCTTCAAGGCCGCGACCGGGCTCTCCATCGAGGTGGTGAACCATGCCACCAACGAGGAGATCATGGGCAAGCTCGTCGCCGGCAAGGGCAAGGGCTACGACGTGGTGTTCGTGTCGTCGCCGTTCGCCGAGGCGCTGCACAAGATGGACCTGACGGCGCCCATCGACCACGAAAAGGTGCCGAACCTCTCCAACCTCTATCCGGAGGCGCAGCAGCTCGCCTACGATCCCGGCAACACCTTCTCCGTGCCCTATACCTGGGGCACCACGGGCCTGTGCTACCGCTCCGACCTCGTCAAGGGCCCGGTCGACAGCTGGTACAACCTGCTGAAGCCGGACGACCAGCTGAAGGGCAAGGTGACGATGCTGGCGACCGACCGCTGGCTGATGGCGGCGGGCCTCATTCCGCTCGGCTTCTCGGTCAACGCCACCGAGCCCTCGCAGATCGCCGACGCGACCAAGCTGCTGATCGAGGCCAAGAAGACCCTGCTCGCCTATGACGACACCACGTTCTATTCCAAGCTCGTCTCCGGCGAGGCGCTCTTGACCCACGCCTGGGACGGCTGGTGCAATTACGGCATCGCCGAGAACCCGGCGATCAAGTTCGTCGTGCCGAAGGAAGGCTCCGACCTGTGGGTCGACACCATCGTGGTGATGAAGAATTCCGAGAAGCAGGACGCGGCGATGAAGTTCATCAACTTCCTGCTGGAGCCGACCAACCACGCCTGGGCCGCGTCGAACATCGACTACAAGGTGCCGAACAAGGCCGCGATGGAGCTGCTGCCCGCTGACTTCCTGAAGCAGTTCCCGAACATGGCGACCCCGCCGGCCGAACTGATGAAGTACGAGCTGATGCGCGATCTCGGCCCGGCGCAGCGCGAATATTCCCGCGCCGTCAGCGAGATCAAGGCCGCGAACTGACGCCGGAAGCATCGGCGAACACCGGCCGGCGGGCTCTCCGCCCCCCCCCCCGCCGCCGGCCAAGGACCTGACGACCCGGGGCCTCAGGGCTCCGGGCGCCTTCCGCGCCGAAAGGCGGCGCGTCGCGGCCTGTGCCGCGCGAGATGATCGCCTGAGACCGATTTCGTTTCCCAGCCCCGAGGCCGGCTCGCGCCTCACCGGCCGGAGATGCCCGTTGTCGACGACCTCGCCCCGCTTCCGCCTGCTGTCGCCGCCGAACCTTTTGGCAGCCCCGGCGGTTCTCTGGCTCACGGTGTTCATGCTGGCACCGTGCGCGATGGTGCTCGCCTATTCCGTGTTCACCCGCGGCATCTATGGCGGCGTCGACTACATCCTGACGACCGAGAACTTCGTGCGGGTGTTCGATCCGCTCTATGCGCGCATCTTCCTGACCTCGGCGCGCATCGCCGGGCTCGCCACGCTGATCGCGGTCATCGTCGCCTATCCGGCGGCCTACGCGATCGCCGCCGCGCCCCGGCACCGGCAGGCGGCGCTGCTGTTCCTCGCCGTGCTGCCGTTCTGGTCGAACTACCTGATCCGCACCTATGCCTGGATCGTGCTCCTGAACCGCGAGGGGCTGGTCAACGGCGCGCTGAAGGCGCTCGGCTACGACGGCGAGCCGGTTTCCATGCTCTATACAGAGGGCGCCGTGATCACCGGCCTCGTCTACAACTACCTGCCGTTCGTGATCCTCGCGGTCTATGCCTCGCTGTCGCGGCTCGACCGCTCGCTGGTCGAGGCCTCGCGCGATCTCGGCGCCTCGGCCTTCACCACGTTCTACCGGGTGACGCTGCCCTTGACGGTGCCCGGCATCGCCGCGGGCGCGGTGTTCGTGTTCGTGCTGTCGATCGGCAACTTCGTCACCCCGGCGCTGCTTGGCGGCGGGCGGTTCCAGATGATCGGCAACCTCGTCTACGATCAGTTCCTGACCGCCAACGACTGGCCGTTCGGCGCCGCCCTCGGCTTCGTGCTGATCCTCGTGATGCTGGCGCTCCTGTCGATCCAGGCGATGCTGGCCGAGCGCGCCGCCGGCGAACGCAAGGGAGAGGCCGCATGAACGCCGCCGGCAGCCGCATCGCCGGGCGCGTGGTGCTCGGCCTCCTGTTCACCTTCCTCTATCTGCCGATCGCGGTGCTGGTGGCGCTCTCGTTCAACGAGGCCGGCCTGCCGACGGTCTGGTCGGGCTTCTCGACGCGCTGGTACGGCGCGCTGATGCAGAATGTCGACATCCTCTCGGCCGCGCGGCACACCCTGATCGTGGCGGTCGCCGCGACCGCGATCTCCACCGTGCTCGGCACCCTGCTCGCGCTGGGACTGGAGACGCGCGCCCGCAAGAGCCGCGGGCTCGAGGCGCTGGTGTTCGCGCCGATGATCATTCCCGACATCGTGCTGGCGGTGTCGCTGCTGTCGTTCTTCTCCTGGCTCGACGTCACGATGGGGCTTCACACCATCATCGTCAGCCACGTCGTGTTCGATCTCGCCTTCGTCTCCGCCGTGGTGCGGGCGCGGCTGAAATCGTTCGACTTCTCCATCGTCGAGGCCTCGCGCGATCTCGGCGCCTCGTCGTTCACCACCTTCCGGCGCATCACGCTGCCGGTGATCCTGCCGGCGGTGATCGCGGGGGCGATGCTCGCCTTCACGCTGTCCGTCGACGAATTCATCATCGCCTTCTTCACCGCCGGTGCCGGCCGGGATTCGATCACCCTTCCCATGCAGATCTATTCGATGATCCGTTTCGGCGTCACGCCGGAGATCAATGCGCTCGCCACCCTCGTCATGGGGTTCAGCATCGCCGTGCTGGTGATCTCGCAGCGCTTCAACAAGGGAGGGCTGCTGCCGTGAGCGTCGGACCCGTTCCCATCGTGCTTTCCATCGACAACGTGGTGAAGCGCTACGGCAGCGCCACGGCGGTCGCGGGCATCTCGCTCGACATCCGCGAGAACGAGTTCTTCGCCCTGCTCGGGCCCTCCGGCTGCGGCAAGACCACGCTTCTCAGGATGCTCGCCGGGTTCGAGACGCCGACCGCCGGCCGCATCCTGATCGACGGCGTCGACGTCGCCCCGGTGCCGCCGAACCGGCGGCCGGTGAACCTGATGTTCCAGTCCTACGCGCTGTTCCCGCACATGAGCGTGCGCGCCAACATCGCCTACGGGCTGGAGATGGAGGGACTGAAGCGGGCCGAGATCAAGGCCCGCGTCGACGCCATCCTGGAGACGACGCACCTCGCGCCGCTCGCCGACCGGCGGCCGGAGCAGCTTTCCGGCGGCCAGCGCCAGCGCGTCGCGCTCGCCCGCGCCCTCGTCAAGCGGCCGCGGGTGCTGCTGCTCGACGAACCGCTCGGCGCGCTCGACAAGAAGCTGCGCGAGGCGATGCAGATCGAGCTGAAGCGGCTCCAGCACGAAGTCGGCATCACCTTCGTCATGGTCACCCACGACCAGGAGGAAGCGCTGGTGATGGCCGACCGCATGGCCGTGCTGAAGGATGGCCGGCTTCTGCAGTGCGACGGTCCCCACGCCATCTACGAACAGCCCGCCGACCGCTTCGTCGCCGATTTCATCGGCGTGATGAACTTCGCAGACGGCACCGCCGCCGTTGACGGCCTGACGGCCAAGGACGGCACGGCGATCCGCGGCGAGCGGCCCGCCGGCCTCGCGCCCGGCGCCGCCGCCGTCGCCGCGGTGCGGCCGGAGCGGCTGAAGCTCGGCGCCGAGGGGGCCGACAACCGCGCCGCCGGCCGCATCGAGGCGGTCGCCTATCACGGCCTCGACCTGCAGCTTCACGTGCGCACGGCGCTGTCGCCCAAACCGTTCCTGGTGCGGCTGACGGCGGATGCCGCCGACCGCCGCCCGGTCGCGATCGGCGAGGACGTCGTCCTCGGCTGGAGCGCCGCCGATACCCGCCTGTTTCCGGCCTGAACCCGTTCCGGCCCGAACCCAATCCCTGGCCCGCACCCCTTCCGGGGCCGGGCCTCGCCTGACCTTCGGGGGATCCCAATGGCACAGAAGACCATCGCCTTCTTTCCCGAGGCCGCGTTCGGCCCGGCGCTCAACTCGGTCGGCATCGCCCAGGCCGTGGAAGCGCTCGGCCACAAGGCCGTGTTCCTCTCCGATCCCGGCTTCGTCGAGGTCTACGAGGGTTACGGCTTCAAGGCCTATCCGGTGAACCTGTCGGAGCCGATGCCGGCCGACCAGATGGCGAAGTTCTGGGAGGACTTCATCAACGGCCACATCCCGAACTTCCGCAAGTCGCCCTACGACCAGATCGACAACTACGTGAAGGACTGCTGGACCGCGATCGTCGACAGCGCCAAGTGGGCCGAGAAGGACCTGCCGGGCGTGCTGGCCGAGGTGAAGCCGGATCTGATCTGCGTCGACAACGTGATCCTGTTCCCGGCGATCAAGCAGTTCGGCAAGCCGTGGGTGCGCATCATCTCGTGCTCCGAGAACGAGATCGAGGACGACGCCATTCCGCCGCACCTCTCCGGCTGCGCCGAGAACGACCACGAAGGCCACGCCCGCTACCGCGCCCGCTTCAACGAGGTGATCAAGCCGATCCACGACGACTTCAACGGCTTCCTGGCCGCGTGCGGCGAGGACGCCTATCCGATCGGCCAGTTCTTCGAAGCCTCGCCGTTCATGAACCTGCTGCTCTATCCCGAGGCGGTGAAGTTCAACCGGTCGCATCCTTTGCCGGCAAACCGGTTCCAATATCTCGAAGGCTGCGTCCGCGCGGAGAAGCCCTACGAGGTGCCGACCTTCGCCGCCAACAACGACAAGCCGCTGCTCTATGTCTCGTTCGGCAGCCTCGGGTCAGGCGACGTCGACCTTCTGAAGCGCATCATCGAGACCGTCGGCAAGCTGCCCTACCGCGCCCTCGTCAATGTCGGCGGCTACAAGGACCAGTACGACGACGTGCCGGCGAACGTGATCATCGACAGCTGGTTCCCGCAGCCCTCGGTGATCCCGCAGGTCGACGCGGTGATCCACCACGGCGGCAACAACTCGTTCACGGAGTGCCTCTATTTCGGCAAGCCGGCGATCATCATGCCCTATGTGTGGGACGGCCACGACAACGCCACCCGCGTGCAGGAAACCGGCCACGGCTTCAAGATGCCGCGCTACGACTGGACCGACGCCGACCTCGCCGAGAAGCTCGCCGCCTGCGTCAACGATCCGGCGATGAAGGCGAAGCTCGCCGCGACCTCCGCCTCGATGCAGTCCCAGAACGGGCCGGCCAAGGCCGCCGCCATCCTCGACACGCTGGTGAAGGGGGAGACGTTCCATGGCTGACGCGCCCGCAACGCTCGCCTCGACGGCGCCGCACCTCTACAACGCCACCGCCTTCGGCGACCTCGTCGACTGGGGCGTGCAGCCCGACGCCATCGAGCCCGGCTCGCATTCGAGCGGACGGCTTCTCTACAAGGGCCCGAACAACCAGCCGGAATCGGGCCTGTGGGTCTGCACCCCCGGCCGCTGGCGGCTCTCGATCCCGCGCGACGAGCTGTGCCACTTCGTCTCCGGCCGGGCCACCTACCGCCGCGACGACGGCGAGATGATCGAGGTCGAGGCGGGAACGGTGGTGATGTTCCCCGCCGGCTGGACGGGCGAATGCACCGTCCACGAGACCATGCGCAATCTCTACATGCTGGTCTGAGCCATCGGCCTGCTTTGCCGGCTTATCTACTCCCGAACACCGGATTTTCCCGATGACGACACCCGTTCTGAAGAACCCGCTCGACGTGACCGACCTCGTGGACTGGGGCGTGATCCCCACCATGATCGAGGGCCAGTCACACACCTCCGGCAAGCTGCTGCACAAGGGGCCGGAAGGCCGCTCCGAATGCGGCATCTGGGTGTGCACGCCCGGCAAGTGGGTCTGCCACGTCACCCGCGACGAGTTCTGCCACTTCCTCTCCGGCCGCTGCACCTATGTGCACGACAACGGCGAGGTGATCGAGATCGAGCCGGACACCGCCGCCTTCTTCCCGCAGGACTGGAAGGGCGTCTGCACCGTGCATGAGACGGTGCGCAAGGTCTACATGATCCGCTGAGCCGGCCGGATCGGCCATACCGCCAGGAGGGCAGAGATGTCCGCGACATCGAGCAAGGCCGGCGAGACCGGAGAGGACGCGCGGGCCGCCGAACGCCGCCGCTTCGTGGAAGCGGCGGGCTACGACCCAGCCACGATCGTCGCCCTGCCGGCGGACGCCTCGCCGCGGCGTTATTTCCGCCTCGCCGGCGCGGTGCCGCCGCGCCTGGTGATGGACGTGGTGCCGGGTTCGGCGGACTTCCCGCCCTTCCTCGCCATCGCCGCCCATCTCAACGCGCTCGGGCTGTCGGCGCCCCGGGTGTTCGCGCACGACCTCGACCGCGGCCTTGCCGTGATCGAGGATTTCGGCTCGGACACCTTCACCCGCCTGATCGCCGCCGGGCGGCCGGAGGCGCCGCTCTACGAACTCGCCATCGACGCCCTTGCCGCCCTGCACGACGCGCCGGGCGGGCTCGACATCGACGTGCCGCTCTACGATTTCGGCCCGCTCGACGAAGAGCTCGGCATGTTTACCGGCTGGTTCGTGCCGCAGGCGGCGCCCTCGACCGATGCGGATGCCTTCGCGAAGGCGTTCATGGCGCTGTGGCACCGCGCGCTCGCCGACGTGGCGACCCGGCGCGAGGCTCTGGTGCTGCGCGACTATCACGTCGACAATCTGATGGTGATCCCGGACCGCACCGGCGTCGCCGCCTGCGGCCTGCTCGATTTCCAGGACGCGCTGGCCGGCGCCGCCGCCTACGACCTCGTGTCGCTCACCCAGGATGCGCGGCGCGACCTCGCTCCGGGCCTCGAGGAGGCGCTCGTCGCGCGCTATCTCGCGGCGCGGCCCGGCCTCGACCGGAACCGGTTCATGGCCGATTACTGGCTGCTCGCGGCCCACCGCCACACCAAGATCGCCGGCAATTTCGAGCGCCTCTCCAAGCGCGACGGCAAGCACGGCTATCTCGTCCACATCCCCCGCGTGCTCAGGCTGCTCGATGCCGCGCTCGACCGTGCGGGGCTTTCCGACATCCGCGCCCTGATGGACGGCGCGCTGCCCGGCTGGCGGGCGCACGCGCCCGTTCCCCCGGCCGGCGCCTGAAGGATCACACAGAATGTACGACCCGCAGAAGCCGGTCCATTTCCTCAATCCGCGGTTCGAGCCTTCGGGCGGCGCCGTGACCGAGGTTCGCGACCCCGCGACGCTCGCCCCCGTCGGCCGCTTCGCCGAGACCGCGCCGGACGAGATCGGCCGCGTGCTCGGCCGCGTCCGGGCGGCGCAGGCGGAATGGGCGAAGCTCGACGCCAAGTCGCGCGCGACCGCGCTGCACCGGCTCGCCAACGCCATCGAGCAGGCGGATCTTCGCACCTGCGCCGAGCTGATGACGCGGGAGATGGGCAAGCCCTATCCGGAGGCCATCGGCGAGATCGCCAACTGCGCCGGCGTGTTCCGCTATTATGCCGAACTGGCGCGGGACGAGGCCGGCAAGGTGGCCGGCACGACCCAGACGGGCTCGTTCCAGCATGTGCGTTACGAGCCTCTCGGCGTCAGCGTCCACATCATGCCGTTCAACTTCCCCATCCTGCTGATGTGCTGGACGGTGGCGGCCTCCCTGGCGGCGGGCAATGGCTGCGTGGTGAAGCCCGCACCGGCCACGACGCTGTCGACGCTCGAGTTCATGAAGCTGTTCTCGGTGCTGCCGGAAGGCCTCGTCGCCTGCCTGCCGGGCGGCGCCGCCGTCGCCGAAGCGCTGATCGCCTCCGACGACACCCATGCCGTCGCCTTCACCGGCTCGGTCGCGGCCGGCCGCGCGGTCGCCGCCGCCGCCGCCGCCCGGATGAAGCCCGCCGTGATCGAGGCCGGCGGCAGCGATCCGATGATCGTGACGGCCCACGCGCCGATCGACGTCGCGGCGGCGGGTGCCGTCACCGCCGCGTTCCATCTTTCCGGGCAGGTCTGCACCTCCGCGGAACGGTTCTACGTGGTCGACGGGGTGCACGACGCCTTCATCGAGGCGTTCGCCCGCGAGACGCGCCGCCTGCGCATCGGCCACGGGCTCGACCGCTCCGAGATCGGCCCGATGGTGAGCGAGGCGGCCCGCGCCAAGGTGATGCGCCTCGTCGACGACGCCGTCGCGAAGGGCGCGCGGGTCGTGACCGGCGGCCGCATTCCGCCGTCGCAGCCGACCGGATGGTTCTACGAGCCGACGATCCTGACCGGCACCACCCACGACATGGCGATCATGCGCGAGGAGTGCTTCGGCCCGGTCGCCGCGGTCTGCCGCGTCGCCGATTTCGACGAGGCGATCCGGCTCGCCAACGACAGCCCGTTCGGCCTCGGCGCCTCGGTGTTCACCACCTCGCTGGAAGAGGCGATGGAGGCGGCCGACCGGCTCGAAGCCGGCATGGTGTGGGTCAACAACCCGCTGATCGACAACGACGCGCTGCCGTTCGGCGGCTGGAAGGCCTCCGGGCTCGGCCGCGAACTCGGCCGCCAGGGGCTCGACGCCTTCCGCCGCTCCAAGATGGTGGTGATCGACCACAAGCCGGTCATCCAGGGCTGGTGGTACCCCTATCCCGACGAGTGGTTCCACGACGCCGGCGGGCGAAAGCACGCCTGAGGGGGCATCCGCCCCCCGCGACACCCGGAACCGTCCCGATCCGCGACTTGCGAACAGAACACGAGCATAACGTCATGAACATCACCATTCTCGGCGGCGCCGGCCTGATGGGCGCCGGCATCGTGCGCGACCTTCTTTCCGACCGGGCGATCGTGCCGATCGAAACGGTGCGGGTGTGCGACGCCTCGCCCGAGCGGATGGACGCGCTCAAGGCCGAGCTCGGCGATGCGCGCATCGCGACGTTCCCGCTGGACGTGACAGACGATTCCCGCCTCGCGGAGGCGCTCGCCGGCGCCGATATCTGCATCAACGCCGTGCCGACGCTGCTCGGCCACCAGATGCGCATCTTCGAGGCGGCGCTTTCCGCCCGCGTTCCCTATGTCGATCTCGGCGGCCTCGGCGTGTTCACGGTGAAGCAGATCGCCGAGCACGCCCGCTTCGAGGCGGCCGGTGTGACGGCGGTGGTCGGCGTCGGCTCGGACCCCGGCATGTCGAACGTGCTGTGCCGGGCGGTGGCCGACGAACTCGACACCATCGACCGCATCAACCTCTACTGGGCGGCGGAACTCGAGGGACCGGAGAACCCGGTGCTGGTGCCGCCCTATTCGATCTCCACCGTGCTGGCCGAATACGCCCAGCCGAGCACGCAGTTCCTGGACGGCCGGCACGTGGAATGCGCGCCGCTGACCGGCACAGAGGAGATCGAGCTGCCGGCGCCGTGGGGCCGCTGCAGCTTCATGTATTCCCCCCATTCCGAGCAGCTCACCGTGCCCTTGGCGGAAGGCATCCGCGAGAAGGGCATCCGCGAGTTCACCTGGAAGCTCCACCTGCCCCACCGCGAGCACGAAGCCTGGGTCGGGCTCGTCAAGGCCGGGTTCGGCGTCAACAACGATCCCGTCACCGTCGGCGGGGTTTCGGTGAAGCCGCTCGACGTGCTGAGCGCCGTCATCAGCCGCAACATCGCCGAGAACCGCGACCGCATTCCCGAGCAGCAGGGCAGCGAGATCCACTTCGCCATCGGCCGCGGCACCCGCGGCGGCAAGCCGGCGACGGTGCGCTGCGAGGTCGTGATCACGCCCGATCCGCTCTATGACGGCTATGTCGATGCCGGCACCTCGATGAACGCCTCCATCGCCGCGCAGCTCATCCTCGCCCAGCCGAAGCGGCCGGGCGTGTTCGCGCCGGAATCCTATTTCGACGTGCCGAGCTACATGCGCGAACTGGAAAAGCGCCACTTCAAGGTGCGCACCACCGTCGAGGACTGACGTTCGCGACGCCCGGCGGCGCGCGCCGGGCGATGGCCATTGCCGGGGAGAAAGCCGATGCCGAAGGCGCTTTATATCGACGGAGCGTGGGTGGAGCCCGCGGAGGGCGGCCGGTTCGCGGTGATCGACCCGGCGACGGAACAGCCGATCGCCGAGGTGGCGGCGGCGACCGCCGCCGATGTCGACAGGGCCGTGAAGGCGGCCCGCCGCGCCTTCGACGCGGGGCCCTGGCCCCGTCTTTCCGGCGGGGAACGCGCGGCGGTGCTGCGCGCCATCGCCGAGGGCATCCGCGCCCGGCTCGGCGAACTCGCCGCCATCGAGGTGGCCGACAACGGCAAGCCGCTGCCCGAGGCGGAGTGGGACATCGGCGACGCCGCCGGCTGCTTCGAGTTCTATGCCGGCCTCGCCGAGACCTTCGACGCCACGCGGGAGGAAGCCATCGCGCTGCCCGACGCGCGGTTCCGCTCGACCGCCGTCAAGGAGCCGGTGGGCGTGGTCGGCGCCATCATCCCGTGGAACTATCCGCTGCTGATGGCGGCGTGGAAGGTGGCGCCCGCCCTCGCGGCCGGCTGCACCATCGTGCTGAAGCCGTCCGAGCTGACGCCGCTGACGGCGCTCGAACTCGCCGACATCGCGGACAAGGCCGGGCTTCCCGCCGGCGTGCTCAACGTCGTCACCGGGTTCGGCGCGGCGGCGGGACAGCCGCTCGCCGACCATCCCGGCGTCGACAAGCTCGCCTTCACCGGCTCGGTGCCGACCGGCTCGCGGGTGATGCAGGCGGCGGCGCGCGACATCAAGCGCGTCAGCCTCGAACTCGGCGGCAAGTCGCCGTTCCTGGTGTTTGCCGACAGCGATGTCGAGAAGGCCGTCGAATGGATCATGTTCGGCATCTTCTGGAACCAGGGACAGGTGTGTTCCGCGACCTCCCGCGTGCTGGTGGAGCGGCCGCTCTATGACGCCGTCGTCGCGCGCCTCGTCGCCGAGAGCCGCCGGATCACCATCGGCAACGGCCGGGAAGCCGGCGTGCTGCTCGGCCCGCTCGTCTCGGCCGGGCAATATGCCAAGGTCACGGCCGCCATCGAACGCGGCGTCGCCGAGGGCGCGCGGCTCGCGGCGGGCGGCAAGCGGCCGGCGCACCTGCCGACCGGCTATTTCATCGAGCCCGCGGTGTTCGTCGACACCCCGCCCGAGAGCAGCGTGTGGCGGGAGGAGATCTTCGGCCCCGTGGTTTGCCTCGCGCCGTTCGACACCGAGGACGAGGCGATCCGCAGCGCCAACGACAGCCCGTTCGGGCTTGCGGCGGCGGTGATGTCGGACGACCTCGCGCGCTGCGAACGGGTGGCGGCGAAGCTGCGCGCCGGCATCGTCTGGATCAATTGCTCGCAGCCGACTTTCACCGAAGCGCCCTGGGGCGGCTTCAAGCAATCCGGCATCGGCCGCGAACTCGGCCGCTGGGGCTTCGAGAACTATCTCGAAGTGAAGCAGATCACCCGCTTCGAAACCGCCGAAAAGTGGGGCTGGTACATCAAGTAATCGCCGGCGTAGCGGCCTGAAGGCCGGGCGCGGCGCCGCCCGGTTCCACCATCCGGCCCGATGCTGAGCGCGGAAGACTGGTGTCCCGGAAGGGATTCGAACCCCTGACCTACGGTTTAGGAAACCGTTGCTCTATCCTGCTGAGCTACCGGGACGGCCGGCCGGTGTCCGCGGGGAGGCCCGGCGGACAGCGGGTAGCATATGGCCTGAGAGGGCTGCCGTGTTCAAGACCCCTTGAGGCCGCAAGACCTATTCAGGCCGGAAGACTTGGTGAGGCCGAAAGACCCTTTGAGGCGGACAGCCGAGGAAGCGCCGGCACGCTTGCCGGACGTGCCTTCAGGCCCGCGCGGGCGCGACGGTTTCGCCGCCTGAGCCGTCCCCGCCCGAAAGCCGCAGGCGGTCGGCGAGCCAGGACAGGTGCGGGTCGCGGATGCCGAGATCGGCGAGCGAGGCGACCGTCGACAGCACGTAATCGCGATTGTGGCCGGAGATGCCGGCGCCCTGGCGCACGAGGCGCAGTTGTTCCTCCAGCGCCAGCACGCCGGCATATTGCGGATGGCGGCGGTCGGCGACATAGACGAGCGCGGTGACGCGGGTGCCGTCCTGCAGCCGCAGCGGAACGTGCCGTTCGAGATAGACCGCCGTCGCCTGTTCCCGCTCGCGCAGATAATCGACGGTTTCCGCCCGCCGCTCCGGCGCGACGCGGAAGGCGCGGCCGATGCAGGAGCCGCCGCGATCGAGCCCGAGCACCAGCCCCGGCTGGGCCGGCGTGCCGCGATGCACATGGGAAAACACGCACAGCGACCGGTGGAAGCCGCCAAGCCGGGCGACGGCCACGGATTCGAACGCGAAGCCCGGGCGCCACATCAGCGAGCCGTAGCCGAATACCCACAGATCGCCCGGCTCCCAGGCGAGGGCCGGTCCCGCCTCGTTCGGGAGGCCGGCGGGCTGCGGGGGATTGAGCGGATCGTTCATGACGCACCGATGATCGAGACGACCGACATGGAGAGCCTAATGGAGAGCCTGTTCCGCCCGGATCGAGCCGCCCCGGTCGGCGAGGGCGTGCTCAGGCGGCTGACATCCGTGGGACACCGCACAGGCGGGAGGGCATCGGCCGGACGGCCGGGCGACGCGGCGGCAGCCGACTGCCCCATGCCGCGGACGTGTTCAAGGCGCGTGCCACGGACTCGTGCGACGCGCGTGCCGCGGGCTTGTGCGACGCGCGTACCGCGTGTGTTCGGCAGGGGGCGGCGCCGTCGTCGCAACGGTGAGGCGGCACAACGGCCAAGTTGAATGTGGATCAAGCGAAGACAAATACATTCAAGACGCACAAAAAAACAAGGCAGGCGGCATCCAAATGCCGCCTGCCTTGTTCCCCCTTGCCCCGCTGCCGGAAGCAACACACGAATGGGCTTTCGCCCCCCTGATCGTGTATGCCGTCCGGCGTCGCGACCTCTTCGATATCTCCCTTTCAGGGCTATCGAAAGCCTGGAGGCCGCGCAATCGAACAATGCGGTTCGGACGCATTTCCGCCGCACATTCAGCCGAGATGCGACAAAAGAGCCGCACTGAACAGCACCGATCCGAAAGCAAGCACCACAATTGCGCCAAAAGCCTCCACTCCCCGGTGCAGGAAGCGCAGCACACGACCATCGCGGGCGGCGAGCCGCATGGCTACGCCCTTCGCGCCCACCGCGAGCAGGGCCAGCGCGGCGACGGTGGCCGCCGTGCCGAGCGCCATGGCGAAGGTGGCGGCGATGCCCGCCGGATAGAGACCCTGGGACAGCGCGAACACCAGCACGATGAGCGCGCCCGTGCAGGGCCGCAGCCCCGCTGAGACGACGGCGCCGGCCGCCGCCCGCCAGCCGGCCGCGGCCGCCTGGGGCGAGATGGCGTGGCCGCCGCAATCGCAGTCCGGCGCGTGGATCTGGTCGGGGGCGAGGGCCTCGCCATGCATCTTGAGCCGCATCCGGCCCGGCCCCGCCGCACCGCCGAGGGCGGAGAAGGACGGCTGCGACGCGCTCGCGGCCGGCGCGGCGGAGAACAACGCCATCGTTTCCGTGCCGCCGGCCTTGAACATCGGCGCCATCGCGCCGGCAACGGCGGCGCCCGCCGGCTGCACCCCGCCGGCATCGTGCCTGGCGCTGGCGGGCCACGCCGCGAGCGCGCGCACTAGCGGACGCACGATCTTGCGCCAGACGAGATAGAGGCCGAGCAGCGTGACCGCGCCGAACGAGGCGATCTCCGCCCATTCGGCGATGGAGGTCATGGTGAAGCTGGTGACGCGGAACACCACCGCGCCGATGGTGACGATGGCGATGGCGACGCCGGCCTGGAGCAGCGACGACAGCAGCGAGAGCAGGACGGCGCGGCGCGCTGTTCCCCGGCTCGACACCAGATAGGCCGAGATCACCGCCTTGCCGTGCCCAGGCCCGGCGGCATGGAACACGCCATAGGCGAACGACACCGCGATCAGCAGCAGGATGGCGGTGCGGTCGGTCTTCATGGCCCGGAGTGCCGAGGTGAGCTCGCCATAGAACGCGCGCTGCCACTGGGCCACCACCGCGAGCAGGCCGACCGGCGGGCCGCCGGCTTCCATCAGGCCCACGCCGAACGGGCTCGCGCCCACGGTGCGGGGATGGCCTTCATCGGACGACGCGACGACGGGAACGGCCGCGGGCTTCTCCGGGCACGTCACCGTCATGGTGTTGGCGAGTTGCTCGGTGACCGCCTTGAGGTTCGGCGGCAGATCGCGTTCCTCCGCCGGGATGAGCGACAGCGTGGTCGCGGTCATCGGGTCGAGATCCGCCGGCCGCTTCACCGTGAAGGTGCAGCCTTGCGGCACCTTGCCGGCCGGGCTGCCGTCGGCGGCCTTGGCGGCGGCAAGCGAGAACGGATCCTTCTCCGTCAGCGTGAAGGCCACGAAATATTCGGGATCGTAGACGTCGAGCCGCACGGTCTTGCCGGCGGCATCGAGCGGCGTCTTGAGCGGCAGGGTAAAGAACAGCGTCAGCCGGCCGTCGGTGCCGTCGAGCCAGTACTGGGTGGGCTCGCCGAAGCGGATGCGCTCGCTGCCGACATTCATGAAGGTGAAATAGCGGTATTCGCGCAGGGAATCGACGTTCACCTTGGCGAGTGGCGCCAGCTCCGCGGGCGAAAGCTCGCCGTCGCCGTTGGCATCGAGGCCCTGGGTGGCGAAGGCGGAAAAGCCGTCGTCGAACCGCCAGACATTGCGGATGGCGGCGATGCGGCCCTGCGCATCGAACACCATCTCCTCGCGCGCCTCGACGAAGACGTGGGGATGCGCCGCCGCCGGCCCGGCCGCGCCGACCGCGAAGACGACGAAGGCCGCGATCCACCACAGCAAGGCAACGACACGGCGTGTCGGAACGGTCGGAGACGACGGCGAACGAACGCGCTCTGACAGGTGCAAGGGCGGTCTCTCCGTTGCGGTGGGCCTCGACGAGGCCGGATCCGGCCGTTCACGGCCCTCAGAGCCGGCCGCGCGCGACGCCACCGGGCGCCGAAAGTCCACCGCCCTGGCGTTCGGCCCGTTCCGCACCTCGCCGGAATCGGCGTGGGGAGTGTTGGCGGCTCAGTTGGGCGGAACGAAGGCCGGCACGCGCGCGCCGCCGCCGGCGGCGACCTTGGGGGCGGAAACGGGCTTGGCGGAAGGCGCGGCCTTGTCATTGGACGCGGCCTTGTCATTGGACCCTGCCTTGGCGACGGGCGCGCCGGGGCCTGAAGACGGCTCGTCGCGGCTCTCCTCCGGCGCGTCCCCTGGGGCAGGCAGCTGGGCAACGGGCCCGCGGCGATAGGAGACGAGACGCTCGCAGGCCTCCGGCTCGAACCAGTCCGCGAGGAAATCGACGAAGGCGCGCACCTTGCCCGACAGATGCCGGCGATGGGGATAGACGGCATAGATCGCCGAGAGATTGAGCAGGTAGTCGTCGAGCACCGTGACCAGCCGGCCGGCCTCGATATCGTCGCGCACCGTGACGAGGGGGATCGCCGCGAAGCCGAAGCCCGCCAGCGCGGCAAGGCGGCAGGCCTGCGGGCTGTTGACCTCGATGCGCCCCTTCACCGCCACCGAGCGGCGCTCGCCGTCGATGCGGAACTGCCACTGGCCGCGGCTGCGGGCGTTCGAATCGACGATGCAGGGCCGACTGGAGAGGTCGCCCGGCTCCTGCGGCACCCCGAATTCCGCCAGCGTGTCCGGCCGCACCACGACGACGATCGGGAACGGCGCCAGCTTGCGGGCGATCAGGCTGGAATCGGCGAGTTCGGTGATGCGGACGGCGACGTCGATGCCCTCCTCCACCAGATCGACGAAGCGGTCTTCGAGGCGCAGCTCGATCGAGATCAACGGCTCGCGCTTCAGGAACTCCATCACCGCCTGACCGAGATCGACGTCGCCCAGCGTTCTGGGCCCGGCGATCCGCAACAGCCCGCGCGGCTCGCGGTGGGTGTCGTGGATGGCCGATTCGAGATCGTCGATGCGCTGCAGGATCTCCGCCGCCTCGCGCAGATAGACCTGCCCCGCCTCGGTCAGCGACAATTGCCGCGTGGTGCGGTTGAGAAGCCGCACGCCGAGTTCGTCCTCGAGTTCGCGCACATATTTCGACAACAGCGCCTTCGAGCGGCCGAGCTTGCGCGCGGCGGCGGAAAAACCGCCGGCCTCGGCCACCTTCACGAATGCCTGCATGAGCGTCAGCGTGTCCATATCGTCCATAGTGGTTGAACGATGGCGCGACCTCAAGCCGTCTGATGGACGCGATCGGAACGGCACCGCACCCCGGGGGCGAAAAATGCCCCCCGGCCGCATTTTCCGCTTGAGTATGACCCGTGATGGGCCTACATGCGCCTTGCCCAATTTCGCACGTGCCTGTGGTCGCGTGCCGGTCAGGTCGGAACCCCCGACCTGGGCAGACCGGTGACCGGAGTTAAACCGGGTCTAAGCCGAGGCTCTCTCGGCGGACGCGACTTGAAGCAACGACGTAGCAGGGCTTTTTTGGTCTCTGTTCGCCCTCCAAAGGCGAGCGTTACTGAAGAGGCGACTACTTCCTTGCCGGGCGTGCGGACGGGACTTCCCGCTCCAAGCGTTGGCTTCTTTCGACCCCGCGTCACGGCCTCCACCGTTCCGGGTTCGCAAGAAGCGTGTCGGCGTCTTCGCCCGCCGGTCCTCGCGACCGGCGACCGGGTGTTCGGCCTGACGGCTGCCGTCTCCACAGCGGCACCGAACGGACGGACTCACGGACCGCTTCAACCGTCTTGCCTGGGAGCGCCCACGATGACGGCCCGTATCGTTGATTTCCTCCGCACCCGACGTCCCGAAGGTCCCTGCCTCGTGGTCGACCTCGATGTCGTGCGCGACAATTTCCTCGCCTTCCGCCGGGCCATGCCCGACACTCGGGTGTTCTACGCCGTGAAGGCGAACCCGGCTCCGGAAGTGCTGTCCGCGCTCGCCGAGCTCGGCTCGTCGTTCGATTGCGCCTCCGTGGCCGAGATCGAGATGGCGATGGCCGCCGGCGCGACCCCCGACCGCATCTCGTTCGGCAACACCATCAAGAAGGAGCGCGACGTGGCGCGCGCCTTCGAGCTGGGCGTGCGGCTCTATTCGGTCGATTGCGAGGCCGAGGTGGACAAGGTCGCCCGCGCGGCGCCCGGCGCCCATGTGTTCTGCCGCATCCTGTGCGACGGCGCCGGCGCGGAATGGCCGCTGTCGCGCAAGTTCGGCTGCGAGCCGGAGATGGCCGTCGGCGTGCTCGAGCATGCCCACCGCTCGGGCCTCGTCGCCTATGGCGTGTCGTTCCACGTCGGTTCCCAGCAGGGCAACGTCAACGCCTGGGACGGCGCGCTCGCCTCGGCGGCGGCGCTGTTCCGCGAGCTGGCCGAGCGCGGCATCCAGCTGCGCATGGTCAATCTCGGCGGCGGCTTCCCGGCGAAGTACCTCAAGGACGTGCCGGGCGTGCCGAACTACGGCCGCGCGATCCTCGATGCCGTCAGCCGGCATTTCGGCAACCGCCTGCCGGAGACCATCATCGAGCCGGGTCGCGGCATGGTCGGCAATGCCGGCGTGATCAAGGCCGAGGTGGTGCTGATCTCGCGCAAACAGGCCGACGATCCGGTGCGCTGGGTCTATCTCGACATCGGCAAGTTCGGCGGCCTCGCCGAGACGATGGACGAGGCGATCCGCTATCCGATCCGCACCGCGCACGACGGCGACGATGCCACCCCGTGCGTGCTCGCCGGCCCGACCTGCGATTCGGCCGACGTGCTCTACGAGAAGGCGCCCTACAGCCTGCCGATCTCGCTCGCGATCGGCGACGAGGTCCTGATCGAGGGCACCGGCGCCTACACGACGACCTATTCGGCCGTCGCCTTCAATGGCTTCCCGCCGCTTCAGTCCTTCGTGATCTGAAGTCGCAAGGGGCGGCTTCGGTCCGGATCGCACCGATCCGGACGAGAGGGCCCGCTCCGGCGTTTGATCCGGGCGCGATCCGCCAGCCGGGTGATTCTATCTGGCCGGACGGCGCCCTGACGGCACGGTTCCGCTTCGGGAACCGTGCGTTCGAAGCGGAATTCAGACCGGAATTGCCGCCGGACGTGGCCCCGAGCCCGCCGCCGGCCGTTCCGAGGAAGGCTCAGCCATGTTCATCCTTCGCAACGAGGCGCCGGCGGATGTCGGCGCCCGGGAGGCGCTGCTCGACGGCGCGTTCGGCCCGGCCCGCTTCCTCAAGGCGTCCGAGCGGATCCGCAAGGGCCGGCTTCCCGCCGAGGGCCTCGCGCTCGTCGCGGAAGACGCGGCCGGCCGGCTGGTGGCCACCGTGCGGCTCTGGCACGTCTCGGCCGGCGGCCGGGCCGCGCTGCTGCTCGGCCCGCTGGCGGTTTCGCCGGACCTGCAGGGCCAGGGCCTCGGCGCGACCATGATGCGCCGGGCGATGGCGGCGGCGGCGGATGCCGGCCACGGCGCCGTGATCCTGGTCGGCGACCCGGAATACTACACTCGGTTCGGCTTCTCGGCCGCGCCGACCGCGCGGCTTTCGATGCCCGGCCCGACCGAACGGCGCCGGTTCCTCGCCTGCGAGCTGCGCCCCGGCGCGCTTCAGGGCGCCGCCGGCCGCATCGTGCCGACCGGCGCGCGCATCGGCAGCGTTCCGGCCCTGCCGGCGGCCGCCGTGGCCGCCTGAGTCCGCCTTTCGCCCCCCGGCGACAAAATGTCTGCTGGGGGGCGCGGGCGTGCGACGGCGTCCGCGCGGCGCCTGTCGGCGCCGCATTGCCTGACCATCGGCGTGTGCGTCGCCCCCGACGGCCGCCAAGCGGCCAGGCGGCCTCGACGCGCTCCATAGGCGCGTGCCTGCACGCGGGCCTGAAAACCTTTTCCCACCAAATGCTTGATGCGATTGCCGCGCTCGGTCGGCCTTGAGCCGCCATCGCGGTCCCGTGCGTCGCGGAGGCGCGGCGGATGCGTGGCTGCGCGCAGGCGCGACGATCCTCGTCCGTCATCGTCCCGTTGCCGCTTCGCGATCTGATGGCAGGCACCGGGACTGGGGCCGCAGGCCGGCGCCGGAGGTGATTCGGATCGCACCGGATTGCTTTTGCCGCGGCGAGACGCGACAACCATGGCGCAATCAGGTCCATACCGGACGCAAAGGAGAGTGGAAGAATGACAGACTGGCCCGTTTATGCCCGCATCGATGGCCCCATTGTGATGATCGGTCTCGGATCGATCGGGCGGGGCACGCTGCCGCTGATCGACCGCCATTTCGAATTCGACCGCTCCCGTTACGTCGTCCTCGATCCCGTCGACACCCACAAGGGGCTTGCCGAATCCTACGGCGCCCGCTTCGTGAAGGCCGCGCTGACGCCCGACAACTACCGCGAGATCCTGACGCCGCTGTTGTCCGGCCCCGGCCGCGGCTTCTGCGTCAACCTCTCGGTGGACGTGTCGTCGGTCGCGATCATGGAACTCTGCCGCGAACTCGGCGCGCTCTATATCGACACCGTGGCCGAGCCCTGGACCGGCTTCTATTTCGACGACAGCAAGGGCCCGGCCGAGCGCTCGAACTACGCGCTGCGCGAGGCCGTGCTCGCCGCCCGCGCCCGCAATCCCGGCGGCCCGACCGCCGTTTCGTGCTGCGGCGCCAATCCCGGCATGGTGTCGTGGTTCGTGAAGCAGGCGCTCGTCAACCTCGCCGCCGACGCCGGGCACACCGGAGAGGCGCCGAAGGACCGTGCCGGCTGGGCGAAGCTCGCCGCCGATCTCGGCGTTCACGGCATCCACATCGCCGAGCGCGACACCCAGCGCGCGCGCGACCCGAAGCCGGACGACGTGTTCGTCAACACCTGGTCGGTGGAAGGCTTCGTTTCGGAAGGCCTGCAGCCGGCCGAACTCGGCTGGGGCACCGCCGAGACCTGGATGCCGGAAACCGGCCGCACCCACGAAGGCGGCTGCGGCGCGGCGATCTATCTGCTGCAGCCCGGCGCCAACACCCGCGTGCGCACCTGGACGCCTTCGACCGGGCCGCATTACGGCTTCCTCGTCACCCACAACGAGGCGATCTCCATTGCGGACTACTACACCGTGCGCGACGGCGACACGGTGACCTACCGCCCGACCTGCCATTACGCCTACCACCCGGCCAACGACGCCGTGCTGTCGCTGCACGAGATGTTCGGCGCGGAAGGGCGGATGCAGTCGAGCTGGAAGATCCTGTCGGAAGACGAGATCGTCGACGGGCGCGACGAACTGGGCGTGCTGCTCTACGGCCACGCCCGCAACGCCTACTGGTTCGGCTCGCAGCTCACCATCGAGGAAGCGCGCGGGCTTGCGCCCCATCAGAACGCCACCGGGCTTCAGGTGACCTCCGCCGTGCTCGCGGGCATGGTGTGGGCGATCGAGAATCCCGAGGCGGGCATCGTCGAGGCCGACGAGATGGACCACGCCCGCTGCCTCGAGGTGCAGAGCCCCTATCTCGGGCCGGTGGTCGGTGTCTACACCGACTGGACCCCGCTCGACCGGCGGCCGGGCTTCTTCCCGGAGGATATCGACACCTCCGCGCCCTGGTCGTTCCGCAACACGCTGGTGCGCTGACGGCGCGGCGATCCGGCCGCCGCAGCGGTGGGCCGGATCGATTGCCGATGAAACGAAAAAAGGCCGGATGCGCACGCATCCGGCCTTTTTGTTTGGCCGCGCCGGGAGATGACGCAGCCATCGCGAAAGCATCCGCCAAAGAAAAAGGCCCGGCAAAGCCGGGCCTTTCTCCTTCCGTCCGGTGAAAGCCGGATCAGAACTTGTAGGCGATGCCGGCGCGAACGATGTTCGTGTTCAGCTTCGCCTTGGCGCTCAGGCCGATGGCGCCGTAGGAGTTGCCGTAGCTCTCGGAGCCGAGGTCGGCATACAGGTACTCGACGCGGGCCAGCAGGTTCTGCGTGATGCCGCCTTCGACGCCGGCGCCCAGGGTCCAGCCAACGCGGTTGGAGGTGGACTTCACAGTGCCGCCGTTGACGGTGTCACGCAGGCGAACTTCCTGGTCGCCGTAGGCCAGACCGCCGGTGCCGTAGACCAGGAAGCGGTCGAAGGCCACGCCGGCGCGGGCGCGCACGGTGCCGAGATAGCTCGAGGACGAGCGGTAGTTCAGGGCCGACGGCATGCCGGCGGCGTAGATGGTGGACTTGCCTTCGGCGCTGGTGGCCGAGATGTCGGCTTCGGCACCGATCACGAAGTTCGGGGTCACCTGGTAGTTATAACCACCGAAGATGCCGCCGATCACGCCCGAGGTGCTCGGGTTGGACGAGTAGGGGGTGCCGAAGTCGACGCCGGTCACCTTGCCGTTGCCGAAGGAGCCGCCGAGCGAGGCACCGAGATAGGCGCCGGTCCAGTTGAACACCGGGGCGACCGGGGCCGGGGCCACCTCGACCGGGGGGGTCGGCTCGGGCAGGTCGGCGGCCATGGCGGTGGTGGCGAGGCCGAAGGCAGCCACGGACGACAGCAGAAGACGCTTCATGATCTCTAACTCCTCTTACACAAGCCCTTGGGGTCTTCCCTGGCCGGACTTAGCCCCCAGGGCCCGATTAATCTCGCAACGCAACCTCGGTCGGATGGTCGTAGCCGGTGGTGCGTCTTGGTCGTCATATAGGGTGGTCAATCTAGGCGATTGGAAGGCAAATTTGCGGCCGTCTGGACAGCTTCCATTCGTTCTCGATTGCTGTTGCGACGATGCAACATGACTCGGCGAGGGTTAATTCTCAGTAACCGCGATCGTTCAATCTGATCTGACTGAAGAGTCCATTGGCGGCGACTCCGATGCGGTACCCGATGTCTCTCCACCACTGGCAATTCAATTCGGTTTCTATGGTTGGAAATCCGTTAACGAGGCGACCTTTTGTTCGCTTCTCGGCTTCGCTTACAATTTTATTCAAATAGAAATCACGCCCCACAAGTGTCGGGCAGTTCGACCACGGCAAATTCCGGCCCGATACGAGATAAGTCCCGTTTCGCGACCGCGAAACGGCTTCCGGCCATCTTCGATCGGCATCGTCGAACAGATAGGGCGTGGTTCCGATCAGGCGCGAGGCCTTTCCGGGTCTGAGCGTGCGCATCAGCGCGGCGCGAAGCCGGACCGCGGCGCCGGCATCGTCCGGCGGGAACAGACGGGCAACCTTCGGCCCCTGCCACGGCAGGCCGGGCTTCAGCCGGTGCCGGAGGCGGACGAAATCGGCCACGCCCTCGTCCATGTCGGCGGAGGCTGCGGCGAGCTGCCGCACCACCTCGTCGCGCCCCTCGATCAGCCGATAATCGTTTTCAAGCAAGATGATACGGTCTGCTGACAATCCGCCTGCCAGCGCTTTGAAGCCGCCGAGAATGCCGAGATTGGCCGCCGAGCCGTCGAACGGGATGCCGAAGGACCGGGCGATCTCGCGGCCGCGGTCGGTGATCTCCGGCAGGAACAGCAGCACCTCGTCGGCGAACGAAAACAGGTCGCCCTTGCGGTAGCTTTCGAGGGTGGCGGCGAGGGAATCGTAGCCGTGCCAGCTGAGGATGCCGAGGCCGAGGGTGGGACGCGGACCGCCCGGGCGGGCCTGCGCCGCGCTCATCGCCAGTTCTCCGCGATCCAGGGCGTGGGGCGGACGTGCTTGTAGGTCTTCTTGTACCACGGCGCCGGCCAGCGGCCGTCGCGGGCCTCGTCCGGATCGGGCTTTCCCGTGAACGCGACGAGGCGGGTGTCGGGCGGCAGTGGCGCGACCTTGACGAAATTGAGCGGCCAGCGCGGCAGAAGGCCGTGCTTGAAGCTCGCGCACCACGCCTCGGGCCAGTACGTCATCGGAATGCGGGTGACGGCCGAGATATAGCGCTGCTCGTTGCGATAGCGCTGCCAGATGCCGATCGGGTCGGCCACCATGTCGTCCATGATCTCCGGCGCCATGCCGACATGGAAACGGAAGCAGGTGGTGTTGCCGATGTTCTTCTCCATCTGCGTCCAGTTGCGGATGACGCAGAACTTCGCCTCCGGCTCGAAGGTAAAGAAGGAATCGAGATTGCCGGTGACGACGATGTCGAGATCGACGAACAGCGCCGGATCGCCCGGCGACAGGCCCGGCAAGGTGCGGTCCCACAGCGCGATCTTGCGCCACGGCAGCCAGCGCAGGTTTTCCGGCAGCTCGATCTCGAGCTGGGGCATGCATTCCACTTCGCGATCGACGCCGGACGAATCGTCCGTGTAGCAGATCAGCCGCGTCGGCCGGGCCGTGTTGCGCTTGATCATCGACCACAGGCGGTTGACATAGTCGGCGCCGTAGCGCGTGCCCCACTTCATGGACACGATTGTCTGCATGGCGCTGGTCTGCATGGCGCTGCCCTCTTCTGGAGCGGTGGTTCGCGGCCTGCCCCCCGGGAGGCCGCGCCTTCGGCCTTCGGAGCGGACGCATGTCCGCCTGCGACGCCCGGAAATCCGATCGCCTTTTCGCATTTCGCAGGCTGCAACGCCAGACCGGCGGCGCGGCCGTGCCGGATGGCATCCTCGGCCGCCTCCCGCAAGAGGCGGTCGATGCCGCCGCCGATTCGGGTTATGAGCCTTTGAACGGACAGGGACACACGCGATGACGCGAGGCAGCACAGCGATCACCCGAACCGCGCTCGTGACCGGAGGCGCGCGGCGCATCGGCCGGGCCATTGTCGAGGACCTCGCCGACCACGGCTGGGCGGTCGCGATCCACTCCTATTGCTCGCAGGACGAAGCCCGCTCGCTCGCCGGCGTCATCACCGCCCGGGGCGGACGGGCCGCCGTGGTCGCGACCGACCTCGCCGGCCCCGACTGCGCCGCCACGCTTCTCTCCGAGGCCCGCGCCGCGCTCGGCCCGATCGGCTGCCTCGTCAACAATGCCGCGATGTTCGAGGACGACAGCTTCGCCACCATGGACGCGGCGGGGCTCGATCACCATCTGAAGATCAATCTGACGACGCCGCTGATGGTGGCGCAGGCGTTCGCCGCCGCCCTCGGCGAGACGGAGCACGGCCTCATCGTCAACATGATCGACCAGCGCGTCTGGAAACCGACGCCGCAGCACTTTTCCTATTCGGTCGCCAAGGCCGGGTTGTGGGCCGCGACGCGGACCATGGCACAGGCGCTGGCGCCGCGGGTGCGCGTCGTCGGCATCGGGCCCGGCCCGACCCTGCCGAGTGCGCGCCAGAGCGAGGCGGACTTCCACCGCCAGTCGCAGGCCCTGCTGCTCGGCGCCGGTCCGGAACTCGGCGAGTTCGGCCGCACCGTGCGGTTTCTGGCCGAGACACCGTCGATCACCGGGCAGATGATCGCCCTCGACGGCGGCCAGCACCTCGCCTGGCAGACGCCCGACGTGCTGGACGTCAACGAATAGCGCGACGCGGCGCGGTGAGGGGCGGAGCGCGGGGGACCGGGCGATCCGGCCCCGCCCCGGCCGGGTCGCCCCCAACACGGCCGCAGTCCTTACGGGCTTGTGGCCAGACGGTATTGAAGCGGACAGATCGCACCGTGACGACGAACACCGACCCCGATCCACCCGTTCCGCCTCCGGCGGACATGCCAAGCGCGGACATGCGAGACGCTGACGTGCCGAGCGCTGACATGCCCAGTGCCGCTATGCCCGATGGCGCTATGCCCGGTGCCGATCTGCCCGTCGCGGAGGACGACGCGCCGGCGGCGACGCTGCGCGGCGTCGCGGTCATCGCCGATGCGGTGCGCCGGCTGCCGAACCAGCCCGGCGTCTATCGCATGATCGATGCCAAGGGTGACGTGCTCTATGTCGGCAAGGCGCGCAGCCTGAAGAAGCGCGTCACCTCCTATACCCGCATCGCCGGCCAGTCGAACCGCATCGCCCGGATGATCCAGGCGACGGCCTCGATGGAGTTCGTGACGACGCGCACCGAGACCGAGGCGCTGCTTCTCGAAGCGAACCTGATCAAGCGGCTCAGGCCGCGGTTCAACGTGCTGCTGCGGGACGACAAGTCGTTCCCCTATATCCTGATCCGCCGCGACCATCCGGCGCCGCAGATCCTGAAGCATCGCGGCGCGCGCTCCACGCCGGGCGACTATTTCGGCCCGTTCGCCTCCGCCGGCGCGGTGGGGCGCACGATCAACGCGCTGCAGAAGGCGTTCCTGATCCGCTCCTGCACCGATGCGGTCTATGAAAGCCGCACGCGGCCGTGCCTGCTCCACCAGATCAAGCGTTGCGCGGCGCCCTGCACCGGCGAGATCTCGCTCGACGATTACGGCGAACTGGTGCGGGAGGCCCGCGACTTCCTCGCCGGCCGCTCCGCCGCGATCCGCGACGACCTCGCGCAGGCGATGGTGGCCGCCTCCGACGATCTCGATTTCGAGCGGGCGGCGATCTATCGCGACCGCCTCGCGGCGCTCGCCCACGTCACCAGCCACCAGGGCATCAACCCCCAGGGCGTGGAGGAGGCCGACGTGTTCGCCGTCCACCAGGAGGGCGGCCAGACGGCGATCCAGGTGTTCTTCTTCCGCACCGGCCAGAACTGGGGCAACCGCGCCTATTTCCCCAAGGCCGATGCGAGCCTCGAAGCCGGCGAGGTGCTGGAGAGCTTCCTCGCCCAGTTCTACGACGACAAGGACGTGCCGCGCCTGCTGCTGCTCTCGACACCGCTGCCGGAACAGGAGCTTCTTCAGAACGCCCTGTCGGAGAAGGCGGGACGCCGGGTCGAGGTGGCGGTGCCCCAGCGCGGCGCCAAGCACGACCTCGTCGACCACGCGCTCACGAACGCGCGGGAGGCGCTCGGCCGGCGGCTGGCGGAAACCTCCAGCCAGGGCCGGCTGATCGAGGGGCTGGCCGAAGTGTTCGGGCTGGAGAAGCCGCCCCGGCGCATCGAGGTCTACGACAATTCCCACATCATGGGTACCGGCGCGGTGGGCGCGATGATCGTGGCCGGCCCCGAGGGCTTCGTGAAGAAGGAATATCGCAAGTTCAACATCCGCTCGAAGGAGATCACGCCCGGCGACGATTTCGGCATGATGCGCGAGGTGATGACCCGGCGGTTCTCGCGCCTCGTGCGCGAGGCCGGCCCGCGTCCCGAGGAGAGCGAAGACGGCGCCGTTGAGGCCGCATCCGACGCGGTCGGGCCGTGGCCGGATCTGGTGCTGGTCGACGGCGGCGCCGGCCAGCTCGCCGCCGCGCGCGCCATTCTGGAGGAGCTCGGCATCGCCGGCGACGTGGCGATGGTGGGCGTCGCCAAGGGCGTCGACCGCGATGCCGGCCGCGAGGAGTTCCACGTACCCGGCCGGACGCCGTTCCGCCTGCCGGTGCGAGACCCGGTGCTCTATTTCATCCAACGCCTGCGCGACGAGGCCCACCGCTTCGCCATCGGCAGCCACCGGGCGCGGCGCGCGCGGGAGTTCACCGCGAACCCGCTCGACGAGATCGCCGGCATCGGCCCGACGCGCAAGCGCGCGCTGCTGCACCGCTTCGGCACCGCCAAGGCCATCGGCCGCGCGGGGGTCGACGACCTCATGCAGGTCGACGGCATTTCCGAAAGCCTCGCGAAGGTGATCTTCGACCACTTCCACGACCGGGCGGACTGATTCGGGCGCCGCCGGGCACCCTGTCCGGTCCGCTAAATCCGGCGGATGGCCGAGCCGTGGCCGGCGAGAAGGCGCGAGACGAGTTCGCGCGAGGCGCGCTGGAGCTTGTCGACCACGACCTCGAAATCCCGCGCGGTGCCGGTATAGGGGTCGTGGACCTCCTCATGGCGGCCTTCGGCGGCTTCCAGCACCAGCGCCGTCCACGCCGTCGCGTTGGCCGGGCGCAGACGGGTGAGCGCGGCGAGGTTGGCCTGATCCATGGCGAGGATATAGTCGAAGGCGGTGAAGTCGGCCGGCCGGACCGGGCGGCACACCTGGCGGGAGATGTCGAACCCCCGCGCGGCGGCGGCCGCGACGGCGCGGTTGTCGGGCGGATCGCCTTCGTGGAAATCCGACACACCGGCCGAATCCACCCGGAACCGGGTCGCGACGCCGGCCGCCTCGGCCGCCTGAAGGAACGCGCCCTCGGCGATGGGCGAGCGGCAGATATTGCCGAGGCAGACGAACAACACCCCGATCGGCCGCTGTGCCTTCATTCGATCGTCCCTCACGAACCTGCGCATCGAACCATCTTGCACCGCGGGCGGCCGATCTCCACATCTTTCGAAGAGGACGAGACCGCCTCCCGCATGACGCTTCCGCCGTGCGGCCCCCGCGCCACAGAAGGCCGGTATCGACGCCGATGACGCACTTCCGCTCCGCGAACCCGTCTTCCGCAGTTCCGCTGGACGGGGACATCCTCGGCCCCGAAGACGACGATCCGGTCCGCGAGGAACGGGTGCGGCGGCGCTTCTGGCCGACCTTTCGCAAGGCGGCGCGGCACATTCCGTTCGCGCGCGATCTGGTGGCCGCCTATTTCTGCGCGCTCGATCCGGCGACGCCGCGGCGGGTGCGGCTGACGCTGCTCGCCGCGCTCGCCTATTTCGTGCTGCCGATCGATGCGGTGCCGGACCTTCTCGCCGGCATCGGCTTCACCGACGACGTGACGGTGCTCCTGGGCGCCATCGGCCTCGTCGGCCGCCACATCGAGGAGCGCCACCGCGCGGCGGCCGACATGGCGCTCGCCGACGAGGACAAGGCGTAGCCTCCTCGCCGGCCCCCTCCCCGCCCGCCGGCCCACCCGTCGCTACGACAGGCCGACGATCTGCCCGGCGGCATCGACGCCGATGTGCTCGGCCGCCGGATGACGCGGCAGGCCCGGCATGGTGTTGATCTCGCCGCACAGCACCACCACGAAGCCGGCGCCCGCGGACAGCCGCACCTCACGCACCGGAAGGGCGTGGCCGGACGGCGCGCCGGTGAGGGCGGGATTGGCCGAGAACGAATATTGCGTCTTGGCGATGCACACCGGCAGGCGGCCGAACCCGGCGGCCTCGAACTGGACGAGATCGGCCCGCGCGCGCTCGTCCCAGATCACCTCGCCGGCGCCGTAGATCTCGCGGGCGACGGTCGCCACCTTGTCGGCCAGCGGCATCTCGTCGGGATAGAGCGTGCGGAACGCCGACGGCCGGTTCTCGTCGAGCACGGCAGAAACCGCCTCGGCGAGCCCCACCGCGCCGGCCGAACCATCCGCCCAGTGGCTGCACGACACCGCCTCGACGCCGAACCGCTCGCGGCAGACGTCGCGCACGAGGGCGAACTCCGCCGCCGTGTCGGAGGTGAAGCGGTTGACGGCCACGATGACCGGCAGGCCGAACTTGGCGAGATTGGCGACGTGGCGGCCGAGATTGGCGAGACCGGCCTCGAGCGCCGTCAGGTTCTCGCGGTCGAGGTCGCTGCGGGCGACGCCGCCGTGCATCTTGAGCGCGCGGACGGTGGCGACGACGACGGCGCAATCCGGCGCGAGCCCGGCCTTGCGGCACTTGATGTCGAGGAACTTCTCCGCGCCGAGATCGGCACCGAAACCGGCCTCGGTCACCACGATGTCGCCGAAGCCGAGCGCGGCGCGGGTGGCCGCCACCGAATTGCAGCCGTGGGCGATGTTGGCGAACGGGCCGCCGTGGACCAGCGCCGGATTGCCCTCCAGCGTCTGGACGAGGTTCGGCCGGAACGCATCGCGCAGCAGCGCGGCCATGGCGCCGGCCGCGCCGAGATCGGCCACCGTGACCGCGCTGCGGTCGCGGCGATAGCCGACCACCATGCGCGACAGCCGCGCCTCGAGGTCGGCGAGATCCTGGGCGAGGCAGAACGCGGCCATGACCTCGGAGGCGACCGTGATGTCGAAGCCGCTCTGGCGAGGAAAGCCGTTCTTGGGACCGCCGAGGGACAGGACGACGTCGCGCAGCGCGCGGTCGTTCATGTCCACCACCCGCCGCCAGGTGATGCGGCGCAGGTCGAGATCGAGCGCGTTGCCCCAGTAGAGGTGATTGTCGACCATGGCGGCGACGAGGTTGTGCGCGGCCGAGATCGCGTGGAAATCGCCGGTGAAGTGCAGGTTGATGCGCTCCATCGGCACCACCTGGGCGTAGCCGCCGCCGGCGGCGCCGCCCTTCTGGCCGAAACACGGGCCGAGGGAGGGCTCGCGCAGGCAGATCACGGCCTTGCGGCCGATGCGGTTCAGCGCGTCGCCGAGGCCGATGGTAGTGGTGGTCTTGCCCTCGCCCGCCGGGGTCGGGTTGATGGCGGTGACGAGCACCAGCTTGCCGCGCTCCGCAGCCCCGGCGCGCGCCAGCGCCTCGTCCTCGATCTTGGCGATGTGGCGGCCGTAGGGATCGAGATCGTCCGGGCCGAGCCCGAGGCGTGCGGCGACCTCGGCGATGGGTTTCAAACGGGCGGCCCGCGCGATTTCGCCGTCGCTTTTCATGGGAGATTTCGTCCGATTCGGCCTCGTGGAAAACGGCGAGACGCTATCCCATCGCATGGCGAAGCGCGACGCGGTTTTCGCAGGCCCGCGGCGCCTGCCGGACCGGCCGCTCGGAAGCCGGCGAAGAAATTCGCGGCTTGGCCTTTCGGCCGACTTTTCCAAAGGCTGCTTAATGATAGTGTCGCATTCCGTGGGCATTCTGCCCGCTCAGACGGGCGTGCGCCGTCCCAAAGCAGCAGAGCCGAAATGACCTTCAATTACCGCAAAACCGTCACCTACCGGCTCTCGCAGACCGCGAAGGCCAGCCGCGGCCGCGCCAATGCGCATCTGAGCCGGCTTGGCCTGCACGCGGGCCAGGAAACGGTGCTGAAGGTGCTGGCGGACGAGGACGGCCAGACGATGAGCCAGCTCGCCGCGACCCTCGGCGTGCAGCCGCCGACCGTCACCAAGATGATTTCCCGACTTTCCGCCCAGGGCTTCGTGCTGCGGCAGGCCTCCCAGACCGACGGCCGGCTCGCCCGGGTGTTCCTCACCGAGTTCGGCCGCGAGCGGATCGGCGATCTCGACCGCGCCTGGAAGCGGCTGGAGAAGGAAGCCCTCGTCGGCCTCGACGACAAGGACCGCAAGCGCCTGCGCCGCCTCTTGCGCATCGTCGAGCAGAATCTCGCCGCCGCCGGAGGCCAGGGCCTCGACCCCGCCGACGACCCGGAGCCGGATCTCGAGGAAGAGGTGCCGCCGCCCTCGCCGGTTGTCGTGGCCTGAGCCATCGCGGCGCGTGGTCCGCGGCGCCGCGCGCGCCGTCAGGGCCGGAGCGCCTCGTCCGGGCGCTGGCGGCTCCGACTGCGCCTCCCGCGTACCTGCGCCTCCCGCTTGCCTGCGCCTCCCGCGTATCTGGCCCTCCGCTTCTCACTGCCTGCTGCCCATGAAGGCGCGGCGGTATTTTTCACGCCGATTCGGCGTCATCCATGCATTGCAGGCGGGCCGCTATGCAGCGATGCCGGAGCAATTGTCGTCGACACCCTGTCCTAAATCGATAAGCTGACAGCGTTCCTGCCTGTCTGCCCGGTTCGTGCGCGTGCCCGTTTGCGCGCCACTGCCCCAGTCATGCCGGGGCGCCGGATCCGTGTGCCCCGGAGGGCGTCGCGGTCGGGCCGGCTTTTTCCAGTTTTCCGACGTTCCAAGTTCCGACCAGCTCGCTTCACAATCCCGAACCAAGCGCCTCGTTCCTCGCCTTCGCGGCGACCGGCCCGGACGCCCCTTCGACCGAAAACGGCATTCGCCGCGGAGAGAACGATGTCCATCGCCGCGATGGGCGACCGGGCGGGAGATACCCGCCTGCACGGCATCCTGATGATGCTCGTCGCCTGTACGTTCTTCACGGTTCTCGACGCCGTTGCGAAGACGCTGTCCCACACGCTGCCGCCGCTCGAAGTCGCCTGGTTCCGCTACCTCGTCCACATGCTGCTGCTGGTCGGCCTGCTGGCGCCGCGCCCGGCGCGGCTGCTGCCGGCGCTGCGCACCCGGCGCCTCGGACTGCAGGTGCTGCGCGGGACGTTCCTGCTCGGCTCGACGGTGTTCAACTTCATCGCGCTGCATCACCTGCAGCTCGCCGAGACGACCTCGATCAACTTCGCCGGGCCGCTCGTCATCACCGCGCTGGCCGGGCCGATGCTGGGCGAATGGGCCGACCGGCGCCGCTGGATGGCGGTGGCCGCGGGCTTCGTCGGCGTCATGATCGTGGTGCAGCCGGGTTCCGGCGCGCTCGCCTTCGAGGCGGTCTATTCGGTCGCGGCGATGGCCTGCAACGCGGTCTACGTCATCCTGACGCGGCGGCTGGCGCCGACCGAGAATTCCATGGGCCTGCTGCTCTACTCGGCCGTGGTCGGCACGGTGCTGTTGACCCCGGCGATGCCCGCCGTGTGGGTCACGCCGGTCGACCTGACGACCTGGGGCCTGATCGTGGCGCTCGGCGCGCTCGGCGCCATCGGCCACTTCTTCCTGATCCGCGGCCACGCCTATGCCCCGGCCTCGCTGCTGGCGCCGTTCGGCTACTCCCAGATCATCGGCGCGATCGCGGCCGGCTATCTGGTGTTCAACCAGCTGCCGCACACCTCCACGATCCTCGGATCGGTGGTGATCGTCTGCTCCGGGCTCTACATCCTGAAGCGCGAGGACGTGATGCGCCCGCGCCGCCGCCGCGCCTGAGCACGGCGAACGGGGCGGAGCGCGGCGGCGGCTCAGCCGATGTCGGCCGAGGTGATGCGCCTGACGCCGGCATCCTTCATCGCCGCCCAGGCGTTCGACAGCGAGCCCTGAACGTCGATCGCCCGGCAGGCATCCTCGACCACCAGCGTCTCGAACCCGGCCGTGCGCGCGTCGAGCGCGGTCCACGCCACGCAGAAATCCGTGGCGAGCCCCGCCAGCACCACCCGCTCGATGCCGCGCTCGCGCAGGTAGGAGGCGAGCCCCGTGGGGGTGACGCGGTCGGCGGCGTGGAAGGCGGAATAGGAATCCACCGCCTTGTGGTAGCCCTTGCGCAGCACGAGCTGGGCGCCGGGAATGTCGAGATCGTCGTGGAGCTCCGCGTCGCGCGTGCCCTGGACGCAATGGTCCGGCCAGAGCACCTGCTCGCCATAGGCCATGCGGATCACCTCGAACGGCTTGCGGCCGGGGTGCGACGAGGCGAACGACCAGTGGCCCGGCGGGTGCCAGTCCTGGGTCAGCACGATGTTGTCGAAGTGCCGGGCGATGCGGTTGACCACGGGCACCACCGCGTCGCCGTCCGCCACCGGCAGGTTGCCGCCGGGCATGAAGCCATATTGCAGGTCGACCCCGATCAGCACGTCCTTCATTCCGAAACGCATCGTCCGCCTGCCTTTCCGTCTGCAAAACCTTGAGCCTGTCCTTGTCGTTCGGATCGGTTCGATCCGAACGGGATAGGCTCGGAGCGCTTTCCGGCCGGATGGAATCATCCGATCGACCAGAAATCGCTCCAGATTCAAAACCTACAGTCCGAAGAAATCCTTCGCATTGAAGGCATCCACCCACGAACGCTCGTCGGCGATGTGCGCGAACCAGACGAACTCGTAGTGCCACTCGTCACCATCCTGGATGACGCGGTCGAGCTGGCCGCCGGACCGAAGGATCGCCAGGATCTCGTCGCGGGAAATCCCGACGGGCCGCCGCTCGCGATTGTTCTCGATCCGGTTCGGCAGCTCCGAATGATCGCGGGCCATGACCATGCGGTCCTCGCCGCTGGCGATGCGGTGCAGGGCCACGCCGCGCATGCCGTACTGCAGGAAATTGCGCAGGCTGTAGACGTTCATCGGACCGACGATCGCCATGCCGAGAACGCGGCCGCGCGCCAGGCCACCCCGGGCGCGCACTTCGATGAGGCGTTCCTGAAGCCGCCTGCCGCGGGCGTCCGGCAGCACGCACGAGGCGTCGCATTCGGCGATGTAGCGCCGTTGCGCCGGCGCGAACCCGAGCTGCGCCGCAAGGCCTTCACCCTCGGCGGAGGGAAAGCGCACGCTGCTGTAGCCGACCAGGCGGCCACCCAGAAACGCGCCGAAGCACAGGCCGTCCTCGCCGAAGAGGTCGGCGATGTGGTCGTGATCGCGCGCCCGGTAGAGGTCGTCGCGGCCGATCTCCTCGTAGACGCGATTGTGCATCTCGAAGATCGGCTCGATGAACGTGCTGTCGAGCCGGCGGATGGTGATGTCGTCGGTGGATGTCATGAGCGCGGCTCTTGAGGGGCGCGATTCTTCCGGAGGCGGGGCACATGTGGCGGGAGCGCGTCTCCCCGGCGGTGGAGGGAGGGCCACGGCGCCGCGGTTTCGTGCCAGGGCGCCACTATGGCGCAATTGCCGCCGATCCTCCAACCCGCAACGGACGGCCGGTTCGCTTCGGATGTGGGGAAGTCGGTCCGCCGCAAAGATCGGCGGGAGCGAAGCGGGGATGGTGCGGCGGGCTTTCCGTGCGCGCCGGGCGCCGATATTCTGCCGCGACGAAAGACCTGCGGATCCGGGGACGGGAGAACACCGTGCGATCGATCGAGACCGTGCCTTCGAAGGGCGCGAAGGCGAAGGAAGAGGTCATCGGCCCCGACACGCTGCCGGACGTCGATCCGGACGTGGCGCTTCGCACCGACGCCTATTTCCTCAAGACCCGCGCCGTCGTGGCCGCCCATGGCGACTGCCGCGTGACCTACGCGGTGTTCCTGCGCGCCGACTGCATCGCCGCGGTCGACCGGGCGATCGACCTCGTCACCGCACTCTATCCGCAGGATTGCGCCATTCCGCTGGAGATCCGCCGGGAGGTGCCGGAAGGCACGCTGCTGGTGTCCGGCCGGCCGATCATGACGATCACGGGCAGCATGGCGGCGCTGTCGCCCATCGAGACGCTGTTGTTGCAGCGGGTCGGCTTCGCCTGCGTATCGGCGCTCAACGCCTTCACCATGAACCTCGCCATGCCGCGCACGGCGTTCATCGCCATGGAGGCGCGCCACTGCACCGGCGACGACATGCATCTCGCCTGCGCCTATGGCGCGAGCGTCGGCGCGCGCACCGCGCGGCTGATGGGCGCGACCGGGTTCATCGGCACCTCGACGGCGATCGCCGCGCCGATGTTCGGCGCGAGCGAGGGGCTCGGCACCATGCCGCATGCCCTGATCGGCTACGCCAAGGCGCGCATTCTGGCGCGCGGCGGCGACCCGGCCCGCGAGAACGCCACGCTGGAAGCGACCCGGCTCTATGTCGAGACCTTCCCCGACGAGCCGACCTACACGGTGCTGGTCGACTACGAGGGCCGCGAGGTGACCGACGCGCTGGCGGTCTGCGCGTGGTTCTACGGCGAGGCCAAGCTGCACGAGCGCGGCAAGCAGCTTTCCTTCCGCATCGACACCCATGCCGGCCGCCACCTCGAGGGGCTGGACTGGAACGAATCGGTGCGCACGCTGATGCGCTGGACCCACAAGGAGACGCCCGGCGAGATCCTCAAGCTGGCGCTGCAGGGCTTTGCCATCGACGACCTCGACGGACTGAGCGCGGATGAAATCCGCGACAAGTGCCTGTTCGGCACCGGCGTCACGGCCGCGAGCATCGTGCGGTTCCGCAAGATGCTGGACGATCACGGCTACAAGGCGCCGAAGGTGGTGGCTTCGTCGGGCTTCGACGTCCTGAAATGCCGCATCTTCGGCAATTTGGGCATTCCGATCGACGTGGTCGGCACCGGCAGCTTCCTGCCGGGCAAGATCGGCCGCGCGCAAGCGACCGCCGACATCGTGCGCTACGAGTTCCCGCTCGGAAACGGGCTCTACCAGCGCTTCGACCTCGTCAAGGTCGGCCGCGAGCACCTGCTCCTGTCCGACGCCGTCCCGCCCGCAACCGGGCCGTAGACGGCGGGCTTCCCTCACCCGGCCGCCAGCGACGCCCGCAGCATTTCCAAGAACCGGTCGCGGGAGGCGTCGAACACCACGTCGACGGTCGCCGGGCGGCCGGTCGAGCCGAAATGGTCGATCAGCGTCGCCCCGGCGGACGGGCCGGCGGAGGTGTCGACGATCACCGCGTGGCGCCGCACGTCGGTCGCGACGGAGGGATCGAGCGCCACCGCCATGGCGATGGGATCGGGCAGGTCGACATGGTCGCGGCTGCTGATGCCGACCATGAAGCGGCGGAGCGCGCCGAGAATGTCGACGGCGAACCGGGCGCGGGGGGTGTCGATGGCCCGCAGCGCCGCAAGCTCGTCGGCATCGAACGCGGCCCGGCGCCGCGAGACGTCCCAGCCGACCATCGTCAGGTTCATGCCCGAGGAGAACACCACGGCGGCCGCTTCCGGATCGACGAAGATGTTGAACTCGGCCGCCGGGGTGACGTTGCCGACGCCGTCGGCGACGCCGCCCATGACCACGCAGCGCGCGACCTTGCGGGCGATTTCCGGCGCGCGCAGCAGCGCGACGGCGATGTTGGTGAGCGGGCCGAGCGCCACCAGCGTGACCTCGCCCGGGTGGCGCAGCACCGTCTCGACGATGACATCCACCGCGCGGCCTTCCGCCACCGCCCGGCCGGACAGCGGCAGGCCGATATCGCCGAGGCCGTCGTGGCCATGCACCTCGGCCGCCATGGTGAGCGGCCGGATCAGCGGCCCGGTGCGGCCGAGATGGACGGGGACGGTCACGCCGCAGAGTTCGGCGGTGTAGAGCGCGTTCTGCGCGGCCTGTTCGGCGGTGCAGTTGCCGGCGACGATGGTCAGCGCCTCCACGCTGACGTCGGGCGCGGCGAAGGCCATCAGGAGGGCGATGGCGTCGTCGGAGGCGGTGTCGGTGTCGATCAGAAAGCGGCGCATGGTCGGCCTCATGGGCGGGCTCTCGGCCGGGCCCGGCAGACCGGACCGCGACAACGTGATATGTCGCCCGCTATACAGCATGCGCCCGGCCCATGCAGAGCTTTCACGCCAGAACGGCCGGAAGGGCGCGCGGCCCGCGACGGACCCGGTTCCAGGAGAACGACGATGACCCACGAACTCGCCCGGCTCGGCCAGGCCGCCGAACTCGCCGCCTATGCCGAGGCCCGCGGCCCCATCACCATCGGCCTTGCGGGCGCGGGCCAGATGGGCACCGACATCGTGGTTCAGGTGGCGCTGATGACCGGCGTGCGCATCGGCGCGATCTGCGAGCGGATGCCGCAGAACGCCGTCGATGCCGTGCTGATGGCCGGCCACGACCGCGCGGCGGCCGTTTCCGCCGACACCGCCGCCGCCGTCGACCGGGCGATCGAGGCGGGCGCCATCGCCATCACCGGCGACTATCGGGCGATGTGCGAATCGGGCCGCATCGATGTCGTGATCGACGCGACCGGCAACCCCAATGCCGGCACAGAGGTGGCGCTCGCCGCCATGGCCCACGGCAAGCACGTCGTGATGCTGAACGTCGAGGCCGACATCACCATCGGCCGCTTCCTGAAGGCGGAAGCCCGCAAGGCGGGCGTGGTCTATACCGGCGCCGCCGGCGACGAACCGGCCGCCGCGCTCGAGGTGATCGCGTTCGCCCAGTCCCTCGGCTTCGAGATCGTCGCCGCCGGCAAGGGCAAGAACAACCCGCTGAACTTCGCCGCCGTTCCGGCCGACTACGCCGAGGAGGCCGCCCGCCGCAACATGAACGCGCGGATGCTGGTGGAGTTCGTCGACGGCACCAAGACCATGGTGGAGATGGTGGCGATCGCCAACGCCACGGGCCTCGTGCCGGACGTTCCGGGCATGCACGGCCCGGCGGCCACGCGGGAAGAACTCGCCCAGGTGCTATGCACCCGCGAGGACGGCGGCGTGCTGTCGCGCTCGGGCGTGGTCGACTACACCATCGGCAAGGGCGTGGCGCCGGGCGTGTTCTGCATCGTCAAGCCGCGCCATCCCCGCGTGCTGGAGCGGATGATCGACCTCAAGGTCGGCCCCGGCCCGTGCTTCTCGATCTTCCGGCCCTATCACCTGACGAGCCTGGAGACGCCGCTCTCGGCCGTCCGCGCCGTGATCCACCGCCGGCCGGACATGGAGCCGCTCGACCGCCCGGTGGCCGAATGCGCCGCGCTGGCGAAGCGCGACCTCGCGCCCGGCGAAACGCTCGGCAAGATCGGCGAGATCGACTATCGCGGCTTCTCCATGACGTGGTCCGACGCGCGCGAGGCCAACGCGGTGCCGATCGGCCTCGCCGAGCGGGCGAAGGTGCTGAAGCCGGTCAAGGCCGGCGAACGGCTCACCTACGACAACTGCGCCGTGGACGAGGACCTCGCCGTGACCCGCATCCGCCGCCGGCTCGACCAGCAGGACGCCCAGTTCGTGGAAGGGCTGATGGCCTGAGGCATCAGGCCCCGGCGGGCGGATAGGACCGCCCGCCGAACAGCGCGCTGCCGACGCGCACATGGGTGGCGCCAAAGTTGATGGCCGTCTCGAAATCGGCCGACATGCCGATGGAAAGAAGCGGCGCGCCGGCTTCCTCCGAAAGCTTGCGCAGCAGCGCGAAATGCGGCCCCGGCGGTTCGTCGGCCGGGGGGATCGCCATCAGCCCGGCGATGGCGAGGCCGAACGTCTCGCGGCAGCGGGCGACGAAGGCGACCGCCTCACGGGGGGCGATGCCGGCCTTCTGCGGCTCCTCGCCGGTGTTGACCTGAACGAACAGCCGCGGCATCCGGCCCGCCCGCGCCGCCTCCTCGGCGACGGCCGCCGCGATCTTCTCGCGGTCGATGGTATGGATCGCGTCGAACAGCGCCACCGCCTCGCGGGCCTTGTTGGATTGCAGCGGTCCGATCAGGTGAAGTTCGAGGTCCGGATGCGCCGCCTTCAGCGCCGGGAACTTCGCTTTCGCCTCCTGCACCCGGTTCTCGCCGTAAACCCGCTGGCCGGCGGCGATCAGCGGCTCGACAGCCTCGGCAGGGAAGGTCTTGGAGACCGCGATCAGCGTCACCGACCCTTCCGGCCGCCCGGCCGTGCGTTCGGCGCGCGCGATGCGCCGGCGGATGTCGTCGAGCCGCGCCGCCGCTTCGCCGGCGAAGGAAGGGGCGTTTTCGAGATCCGTCATGGTCGTTTCAGGCTCCTGGGCGGGGTGTCCGGCCGCGATGGGGCGCGCGCCGTGCCGCGGCACAGTGCGCGCGAGTTGACCCGCGGGGGGATTTCTGGTGACAGTCCGCCTCCGATGCAAGATGCTTCCGGGCCGCAAGGCGCTTTGGCAGGCTTCCGCCTGGCCGAAGCGCGTCCGCATCCCGGGCCGCCGCTTGCAGACCTGATCGTTGCGGTCGCGAGCCGCGCGGCCGGATGTCATCCGTGGACGTCCGCCCACCCGGCCCGCAGACCGCGGTTCCGCCACGCGCCGCCGCCCGCCCTCCCGGTTTGCGGTGCCGCACGCCGATGATGCCACCCGCGATCCCGTTCCGGCACCCCCGCCGGCGGGCCTCCGCGCCGACCCGGACCGATGCCGACATGACGACGGAGCGCTACAACGCCCGCGAAGCCGAACGCCGCTGGCAGGCCGCTTGGGCCGACCAGGCCGTTTTCAACACGAAGAACGGCGACCCGCGGCCGCACTATTACGTGCTGGAGATGTTCCCGTATCCTTCCGGGCGCATCCACATGGGCCACGTGCGCAACTACACCATGGGCGACGTGGTGGCGCGCTACAAGCGCGCCCGCGGCTTCAACGTGCTCCATCCGATGGGCTGGGATGCGTTCGGCATGCCGGCCGAAAACGCCGCGATGCAGAACAAGGTCCATCCGAAGGCGTGGACCTACGAGAACATCGCCACCATGCGCGGCCAGCTCCAGTCCATGGGGCTGTCGCTCGACTGGTCGCGTGAGTTCGCGACCTGCGACGTGGCCTATTATCAGCGCCAGCAGGCGCTGTTCCTGGACTTCCTGGACGCGAACCTCGCCTATCGCCGCACCTCCAAGGTGAACTGGGATCCGGTCGACATGACCGTGCTCGCCAACGAGCAGGTGATCGACGGCCGCGGCTGGCGCTCGGGCGCGCTCGTCGAGCAGCGCGAGCTGACCCAGTGGTTCCTGCGCATCACCGACTTCTCCGAGGACCTGCTGACCGCCCTCGACCGGCTCGACCGCTGGCCGGAGAAAGTGCGGCTGATGCAGAAGAACTGGATCGGCCGCTCCGAGGGCCTGCGCGTGCGCTTCGCCTTCGAGGGTGGCGCCGCGCCGGACGGCTCGCGCAGCGTCGAGGTCTTCACCACCCGGCCGGACACGCTGTTCGGTGCGAGCTTCCTCGGGCTGTCGGCCGACCATCCGGTGGCGAAGGCCGCGGCCGAGAACGACCCGGCGCTGGCCGAGTTCCTGGCCGAGTGCCGCAAGATGGGCACCAGCACCGCCGCCATCGAGACCGCCGAGAAGAAGGGCTGGGACACCGGCCTCAAGGTCGCCCACCCGTTCATCCCGGGTCGGACGCTGCCGGTCTATGTCGCGAACTTCATCCTGATGGAGTACGGCACCGGCGCCATCTTCGGCTGCCCGGCCCACGACCAGCGCGACCTCGACTTCGCCCGCAAATACGGCCTGCCGGTGCTGCCGGTGGTCCGTGCCGAGGGTGAAACCGGGGAGGTGACGGTCGGCACCGAGGCGCTCGTCGGCGACGGCCGCCTGTTCAATTCCGGCTTCCTCGACGGCCTAACGGTCGCCGAAGCCAAGGAGGCCGTGGCCGCCCGGCTGGAGGCGACCGAGCTCGACGGCGCGCCGCAGGGCGCGCGGCAGGTGAACTATCGCCTGCGCGACTGGGGCATCTCGCGCCAGCGCTACTGGGGCTGCCCGATCCCGGTGATCCACTGCGAGGCGTGCGGCGTCGTGCCGGTACCGAAGGCGGACCTGCCGGTGAAGCTGCCGGACGATGTCGAATTCGACAGCCCCGGCAACCCGCTCGACCGGCATCCGACGTGGAAGCACGTCGCCTGCCCGTGCTGCAGCGCTCCGGCGCGGCGCGAAACCGACACCATGGACACCTTCGTCGATTCGTCCTGGTACTTCGTCCGCTTCACCGCGCCCGACGCCGATACCCCGACCGACCCGGCGGCGGCCGATGCGTGGCTGCCGGTCGACCAATATATCGGCGGCATCGAGCACGCGATCCTGCACCTGCTCTATTCGCGCTTCTTCGTGCGCGCGATGCACAGGACCGGCCACATCGGCATCGACGAGCCGTTCGCCGGCCTGTTCACCCAGGGCATGGTGGTCCACGAGACCTACAAGGACGCCGAGGGCATGTGGATCTCGCCCTCGGAGGTGATCATCCTCGAGGAGGACGGCGGGCGCCGCGCGGTGCACGCCACCACCGGGGTGCCGATCGAGATCGGCTCCATCGAGAAGATGTCGAAGTCGAAGAAGAACGTCGTCGACCCGTCCGACATCATCACGAGCTGGGGCGCCGACACCGCACGCTGGTTCGTCCTGTCGGATTCCCCGCCCGAGCGCGACGTGATCTGGACCGAGGACGGCGTGCAGGGCGCCCACCGCTTCGTGCAGCGCGTCTGGCGGCTCGTGACCGAGAACGCGGCGGACCTGCCGCCGGCCGGCACCGATCCGGCGGCCTCCGGCGCCGCGGGCGCGGAGATCCGCAAGGCGGCGCACCGCACCCTGGCGGCGGTCGAGACGGATATCGAGAGCCTCGCCTTCAACCGCGCGGTGGCGCGGCTCTACGAACTCGTCAACGTGCTCGCCAAGGCCGCCCAGACGGACGGCACCGGGGCGGCGCTGCGCGAGGGGCTGGAAATCCTCGTGCGGCTGATCGCGCCGATGATGCCGCATCTCGCCGAGGAATGCTGGAACGCGCTGGGGCACGACCGCCTGGTCGCGCTGGAGCCGTGGCCGGTGTTCGATCCGGCGCTGATCGTGGAGAACACCGTCGTGCTGCCGATCCAGGTGAACGGCAAGCGCCGCGGCGAGATCGCCGTCGACCGCGACGCGCCGGCGGCGGAGATCGAGAAGGCGGTGCTGGCGCTCGAGGACGTCACCCGCTATCTGGAAGGACGGCCCGCCAAGAAGGTGATCGTGGTTCCGCAAAGGATCGTCAATGTCGTCGGCTGACCCCATGGGCCCTGACGGGCCGATCGATCCCGACCGTCCCGACGCGCTTCCCGGCGGCGTCAGCCGGCGCACGGCGCTGCTCGGCCTCGTCGGCGCCGCGCTCGCGCTCGGCGGCTGCCAGGTGCGGCCGCTCTATGCCGAGATCGGCGCCGGCCCGGGCGGCGTGACCGTGATGGACGATCTCAGGAAGATCTCGATCCCCGTCACCACCGCCCGGCTCGACCAGGTGCTGCGCAACGAGCTGATCTACCAGTTCACCGGCGGCGGCGAGCCGGCGAAGCCGGTCTATACCCTGCGCATCATCGTCACCACGATCCAGTCTTCGGTCGCGGTGCAGGTGATGTCCCAGGTGCCGGCCTCCTACATCCTGACGCTGACGGCGAACTTCCAGCTCTACCGCAACGACAACCGTCAGACGCTTCTGACCGGCGTCAGCACGGCGGATGCCTCGTTCGATTATTCGAGCCAGCGCTTCGCCAACCTGCGCGCCAAGCAGGACGCCGAGGACCGCGCGGCCAAGGTGGTCGCCAACGATCTGCGCGTCCGGCTCGCGGCCTTCTTCGCCACCCATCCCGGCGGCGCGGGGGCGACCCCGGTGCCGCTGCCAGTTGCGCCCACGCCGGTGGAGCCGGTGCCGTCCAGCGCCCTCGCGCCCGGTCGCCAGGGAAGCTAGAGCGCTTTCCGATCTGAAATGCTCTCGGTGACGGTCGGAAGGCAGCGCATGGTCGCTCTGAAGGGCAACGACATCGACCGGCTGATCGCCGATCCGAAGCGCCTTTCCGGTGTGATCCTGATCTACGGCCCGGATCAGGGCCTCGTGGCCGAGCGTGCCGCCGCTCTGGTGGCGGCGGCGAGCGGCGGCGTGGACGACCCGTTCTCGACCGTCAGGCTCGACGGCTCCGAGGTCGCCTCGGACCCCGCGCGGCTCGACGACGAGGCGCGGACGCTGGCGCTGTTCGGCGGCCGGCGCACCGTCTGGGTCCGCGATGCCGGCAGCCGCTCCATCGAGGCGGCGGTGAAGCCGCTGCTCGACGATCCGCCGGCCGATGCCGTCATCGTCATCGAGGCCGGCGATCTCAAGAAGGGCACCGGACTGCGCAAGCGCGTGGAAGACCACCGCTCGGCGCTCGCCGTGCCCTGCTATGCCGATGCGGCGGCCGATCTCGACAAGGTGATCTCGGAAGAGGCGCGGGCCGCCGGACTGACGGTCGACGAGGACGCGCGCCAGGCCCTGCACCTGCTGCTCGGTTCAGACCGGCGGCTCACCCGCTCCGAAGTCGCCAAGCTCTGCCTCTATGCCCATGGCCGTGGCCGGATCGAGCTTTCGGACGTGAGGGCGGTGGTGGGCGACACCGGCGCCTTCGCGCTGGACGATGCCATCGACGCGGCGCTGACCGGCGATGTCGCTTCGTTCGACCGCGAGATGGGGCGCATTCGCGCCGCCGGCACGCATCCCTCCGCCCTGCTGACGGCGGCGCTGCGCCAGATTCAGACCATCGCCCGCGGCCGGCTTTTGGTCGATGCCGGCACGCCGCCGGCCCAGGCCGTCGACCGCATGGTTCCGCCGGTGTTCTTCAAGCGCAAGGCGACGGTGGCGCGGGTGCTGTCGCTGTGGCCCTCGCCGCGCCTCGCGGCGGCGGCGACGCGGATTGAGGATGCCGTCGTGCAGTCTCGGCTTAAGCCGGCGCTCGGCTACGAAATCGCTGCCGAGACACTGCTGGCGCTGGCGACCGCCGCGCGGGCAGCGGGCAGAGCCCGCTGAGAGGCTTAAGATCGAACCGGATCGAGCCTTACGATCGCGCCGCCGACCACGCGCCAGCCCGGCGGCCGGCGACCAGCCAGTAGACCAGCCCGCCGGCGAAGCCCGCGGCGAGGATCGCCGCCTCTCCCTTGCCGAGCCCGCCGCCGGGCAAGGCCGCAAGCGCGAGTTCGACCGGGCGGGCGGCGCCGAGCGCGGCCTGCAGCAGGGCATCCCGCGCGGCGCCGGCCGAGGCCTCGATGGTGGGTGGTTCCGGGAAGCGCGGGGCGTAGCCGAGGGCGCGCGCGATGAACGCGATCGCGCCGCCCGCCACCACCCAGTAGATCGGGCCGCGCCAGCGCGCGACCTCGCCGATGGCGATCGCGACCAGCGCCGGCACGAACGCGAAACCGCCGATGAAGGTGGACAGGATCACCGCCGCCGCGACGGTCCCCGCCTCGGGCGACAGGCCGTAGGTGACCACCGGCGCGGCGTGGAAGCCGCCGACGAGCACGAGCGCCGCCGCCACCACCGCCAGGATATAGCCCGCGACGATCTGGGTGACGTGCCAGAACGGCTGCAGCAGGTCGTTCACTCGCCGGTGCCCGCCACCATGGCGCCGAGCGCCATCCGCTCGCGCGCCCGCATCCGCTGGGTCTCGGACTTCAGCTGGCCGCAGGCCGCCAGGATGTCGCGACCGCGGGGCGTGCGGATCGGCGAGGCATAGCCGGCGCGGTTGACGATGTCGGAGAAGGTCTCGATCGTCTCCCAGTCCGAGCACTCGTAGGGCGAGCCCGGCCAGGGATTGAACGGAATGAGGTTGATCTTGGCCGGGATGCCGCGCAGCAGCTTCACCAGCGCCTTGGCATCGGCCGGGCTGTCGTTCACGCCCTTCAGCATCACATATTCGAAGGTGATGCGCCGGGCGTTGGAGACGCCCGGATAGTTGCGGCAGGCCTCCAACAGCTCGGCGATGGGGTACTTGCGGTTCAGCGGCACCAGTTCGTCGCGCAGGTCGTCGCGCACGGCATGGAGCGAGATCGCCAGCATCACCCCGATCTCGGCGCCCGCGCGCTCGATCATCGGCACCACGCCGGAGGTCGACAGCGTGATCCGGCGGCGCGAGACCGCGACGCCCTCGCCATCGGCCACCACGGTGAGCGCCGCCTTGACGTTGTCGAAATTGTAGAGCGGCTCGCCCATGCCCATCATCACGATGTTGGACACCGCGCGGCCCTCGGTGGGGATCGCCGCGCCTTCCGGCGCCGCGCCGCCCGGATGATCGCCGAGCCGGTCGCGGGCGACGAGGATCTGGGCTACGATCTCCTCGGCGGTCAGATTGCGCACCAGCGTCTGCGTGCCGGTGTGGCAGAACGAGCAGGTGAGCGTGCAGCCGACCTGGCTGGAGACGCACAGCGTGCCGCGGCCTTCCTCGGGAATGTAGACGGTCTCGACCTCGACGGGCTTGCCGGCGCCGCGCGCCGGAAACCGCATCAGCCACTTGCGGGTGCCGTCGCTCGAGACCTGCTCGGCGACGATCTCGGGCCGCGCCAGGGTGAAGCGCTCGGCGAGCTGGGCGCGCAGGTCCTTGGCGATGTTGGTCATCGCGTCGAAAGAGGTGACGCCGCGGTGATAAAGCCACTGCCAGATCTGGTTCTCGCGCATGTTGACCTGGCGCGGCGGAATGCCGGCTTCCAGCAGCGCGGCGCCGAGTTGCTCGCGCGTCAGGCCGATCAGCGGCAGGCGCGGGTCCTCGTCCGGCATGGCGGCGACGGCGGCACCGGTGGCGGCGACCGGCGGGGCGTTCGGGTTCAGGCGCGCGATGTCGAGAGCGATCGCCATGGGTGGTCATCCTCGATTGGGTGGCGCCCCTGCTGAGGCCCGCTTCGGTCAGGCTGCGCACGACGCGCGCCCCTTGGGCGCGGCCTTGGCGGGAACCATGTCTCAAACGGCAAAGGGGCGCGCCGGCCGGGCGCACCCCTCTCAAGGGCAATTCAGCGATATTCTAACCTGCCGCGCGGCGGGAATCGAGCCCGCTGTTCGCCGGGCGGGGCTGCGCCGGCTGCAATGCGGCGGCGGTCAGACCCCGCGAGGGGCCGGACCGCGATCCCCGATCAGGGACAGGCCTTCTGGATGTCGTTGAGCGTGGCGGTGATGCCGCTCAGCGAGAAGGTGTAGCCGGTGGCGTTGCCGCGGCCGGACGTGGCCGCGACCTTCATCGACTTGCCCTTCTTCATGGCGGCGATGAGCTGCGGCTCGGCGGAAGCGTTCTCCACCCAGGCGCCGTCGCCCTTGGTGAACAGGGTGAACTTCTGGCCGTCGATGTCGACGGTGGCCTTGGAGTTCTCTTGGAAATTGTAGCCCACGCGGATCGACGGCTCCATCCGCACATTGGCCGCCGGGCGGCTCGTCACGAAGAAGCGCACATCGCCGTGGTTCAGGCCCGCCGGGGTGCTCGCCTTGGGAACCGTCATGGCGAAGCAGACCTTGGCGTTGCCCGTGCCGTGGCTGAAGGCATACCAATCGTTGTTCTGCTTCAGGAGCGTCGGCTCCTTCGCCGGCGCGGTCTGGGCCATTGCCACCGACGTGAGCGGCGCACCGATCATGAAGGGGCCGACAAGGGCGCCGACGAGAGCCGTGGTGATCAGCCTGCGTACCTGCATCGTCTCCTGCCGCTGGATGTCGGGATCGAAATCGAGAGCCTGTAATGGAATCGGCCGCCGCGGGACGGCAGCGCTCATTCAGGATAAAACTCCCGAAGCCTTACCGAAAGGTTGACACTCCGGCCGCATCGGCGCGTTTCACGCCGGAGATCGGCCGGGGCGGTTCGCAGAGGGGTGTTTTCCGCTTCGCCGCCCCAAAGGCAGGCAGCAGAATTTGGGCGACAGTGTGGCCCATCCGCCGCAAGCGCAAGAGGGTGCCCGAATCGGCGCCGCGGCACGGCAGGCCCCGCGCGCCGTCACGGCTCCACCAGCGCCCGGCACGCGGCGGGCATGTCGGCGAGCAGCAGCGGCGGTTTCGGCGGCTCCTGCTTCGCCGGATCCCACGGCTCGTCGGTGGCCCACCAGTCAAGCTGGCCGCCGCAGCCGTCGCCCGGCGGCGGGGGGGCCTGCGCATGGCACGACGCCATGCCCGGCGGACAGGCGAGGCGGACGTGGAAGTGATCGTCGTGGCCCCAGTAGGGACGGATCTTGCGCAGCCACTTCCGCTCCTCGCCTATCCCGGCATAGGGCCAGCGGCAGAGCCAGCGCTTCACCGCCGGGTTGACGAACACCCGCTCGACGGTCGGATCGGATGCCGCGCGGCGCAGCAGCCGCGCGAGGGAATCGGTCGCCTTGGTCTCGTCGAGGTCGCGCGTGCCGGGCTTCAGCAGCGACGTCGCGGGAATGGTTTCCCGCATCTCCTTCGTCAGCCGGGTCGCCGGCATGTCGTCGTACCAGATATCGACGTCGAGGCCGGTCTGGTGGCTGGCGTGGCCGGTCAGCATCGGACCGCCGCGGGGCTGCGACAGGTCGCCGATCAGGATGCCGTTGCGGCCGAGCCGGCGCGAATCGCCGGCAAGCCGGCGCAGATAATGGATCAGCGCCGCCGTTCCCCAATGCCGGTTCCGGTCGAGGCGCACGCGCTGCCAGCCCGGCCCGTTGGAAGCCATCGGCAGCCCGCCGGAAAGGCAGCCGTTGGAATAGAAGCCGATCGCCTCCCGCTTGCCCATGGCGGGCGCCGGCGCGGCGCCGAACAGCCGCTTCGCCGGCTCGACGGCGAGCGCCGTCGGCGGCAGCGGCCAGGACAGCGGAGCAAGCACCGGCGGCGCATCGGGCGCGGTCGCATCGGCGCTGCCTTCAGGCGCGCCGGCATCGTCGCCGTCCTGCGCGGCGGCCGGGGTGATAAGGCAGCCGAGGCCCACGCCCAGTGCCAGCACCAGCCAGAGCGCGAGACCGCGGCGCCCGTGCCGACGACGGCGAAGGCCGGACATCGCGGTGGAAAGCGACATGGCGGGCGACAGCATGGCAGCGAACGGCATGGCGGCCCGCTCCATCAGGCCGGCGGATGGCGCTCGCGCCAGTGGCGCGCGATGTCGATGCGCCGGGCGACCCACACCTTCTCGTGACCGAGCACGTAATCGAGGAAGCGGGCGAGGCCGGCGATGCGGCCCGGACGGCCGACCAGCCGGCAGTGCAGGCCGATATTCAGCATCTTCGGCGCGCTGCCGCCCTCGGCATAGAGCGTGTCGAACGCATCGCGCAGATAGTGGAAGAAATGGTCGCCGGTGTTGAAGCCCTGGGGCGTGGCGAAGCGCATGTCGTTGGAATCGAGCGTGTAGGGGATGATGAGGTGCGGCCCCTTCGGTCCCTCGATCCAGTAGGGCAGATCGTCGGCATAGGCGTCGGAGGAATAGAGGAAGCCGCCCTCCTCCGCCGCGAGCGCGGTCGAATGGATCGAGGCGCGTCCGGTGTACCACCCGAGCGGCCGCTCGCCCGTCACCTCGGTGTGGATCCGGATCGCCTCCGCCATGTGGCGGCGTTCCTCCTCCTCGGTGAAGTCCTTGTACTCGATCCACTTCAGTCCGTGGGAGGCGATCTCCCAGTCCGCTTCCTTCATGGCGGCGACCGCGTCGGGATTGCGCGCCATCGCGGTCGCGACGCCGTAGACGGTGACCGGCACATTGCGGCCGGTGAACAGCCGCCACAGCCGCCAGAAGCCGGCGCGGGAGCCGTATTCGTAGATCGATTCCATGTTCATGTGGCGTTGCCCCGGCCAGGGCTGCGCGCCGACGATCTCCGACAGGAACGCCTCCGAGGCGGCGTCGCCGTGGAGAATGCAGTTCTCGCCGCCTTCCTCGTAGTTCAGCACGAACTGCACCGCGATCCGCGCGCCGCCCGGCCAGTCGGCATGAGGCGGATTGCGGCCGTAGCCGAGGAGATCGCGGGGATAGGAGGCATCGGTCATGGGCGTGTTCCGGGCAGTCTGGCGGGACGGCGAAGCCCGGTGGAGGACGGGCGGCATCAGGGTGCGCCGCAAGGCGCCCGGTTGTAAAGCCGCGCGATGCCCCCCTCGTCAGTAGCCGCCCCTTGTCAGTAGCCGAGCGTGCGGTCCACCAGATGGTCGGCCGGCAGGCCCGCTTCCACGCGCTCGATCTGCCGGGCCACCAGCCGCGAGATGGTGTCGGCGTCGCTGTCGGCGGCGTTGTGCGGGGTGATGGTGATCTTCGGGTGCGCCCAGAGCGGGCTCGAGGCCGGCAGCGGCTCGGTCTCGAACACGTCGAGGGTCGCGGCGGCAAGGGTGCCATCGTCGAGGGCGGCGATGATGTCGCCTTCGACCTGCAGGCCGCCGCGGCCGGCATTGATCAGGATCGGGCCGCCGAACACCCCGTCCCGGGCGAGGCCGACGAAGAGGTCGCGGTCGAGGACGCCGGTGGTGTCCGGCGTCAGCGGCAGCAGCACGACGAGGATGTCGGTGCGGGCGAGGAAGGGAGCGAGCCCGGCGGCGCCGGAAAAGGTCTCGACGCCCGGCACGGAATGCGCCGTGCGGCTCCAGCCCGCGACGCGGAAGCCGAGCCGCGCCAGCACCTCGGCGGCATCGCGGCCGAGATGGCCGAAGCCCATGATGCCGACGCGTACGGCGGACGCCGGCCACTGCTGGGCCTGATGCCAGCGCCGCTCCGCCTGCTGGGCGAGATGGGTGCGGAAGCGCCTGTGATGGGCGAGCACCTGGAGGGTCACCCACTCCGTCATGCGCATGGTGAGATCGGGATCGACCACCCGCGCGATCGGGCACGGCGGCAGGTCGGGATCGGACATGACCTTGTCGACCCCGGCGCCGAGCACGAAGACGTGTTCGAGATGGGTCATCGGCCGGAACAGCCCGTGCGGCTGGCGCCAGACGAGCGCATGGCGCACCGACGCGGGATCGTAGGCATCGCGGCCGTGGATGCTGATATCGCGGCCGGGCAGATAGCGGGCGAGCGCATCGCTCCACAGCTCGTTCGACCAGCCGGTGGCGCAGAACAGGATCGTCATCGGAAGGGTGTCCAGGTGGCTGCTTCCCGTGAACCCGGCGCGTGGTCCGATCGGAGGGAGGTATCCGATCGGGAAAACAGCCCCGGATTCAGGAGATGGAACATGACCTTGTCGTCCGGATCGCCGCGATCCGGACGGGATATGGTCTAGAGCCTTTCGGCACCGAAGGGAATCGGCCGCCGCCCGGAAATCCGCCGCCTCTCAATCCGCGAAGGTGCGGCGGATGAAGGCCATCACCGCATCGATATCGGTCGGCAGAGTGGTGTCGAGATCGAATCTCGGCCCGCGGTCGACCGGCGCGGCGCGGCGGGCGAGTTCGATCAGTTCCGGCACGAACGCCGCTCCGGGATGGCCCGGATGCCGCTCGTCGAGGCGCGCGGAATAGCGCTCCGCCAGCACCTCCGGCGGGGCGTGGCACCAGATTTCCGCCGTCCGCTCGACCCCTGCCCGTGCGAGGTGGCCTTCGAGCACGGACTTGGGCTGGAAGCCGAACCAGGCATCGACGATCACGTCGGTGCCGTCAGGCGCATCGCGCACCAGCGACCAGATCGCCTGATAGCTGGCGCGGCCGAGCGCACGGTTGAACTCGCGGTCACCGAGGCCGAGATGGTCGAAGAACGGTTCCTTGACGGTGTCGAGCGTCAGCAGGAACCAGCCCGTCCGCGCCGAGATGGCTCGGGCGACGGTGCTCTTGCCGCAGGCCGGCACGCCGTTGACGAGGACGGCTCGCTTCATGCCGGCATCCTAGCTGAGCGGCGTTTCGGCATCGAGCGTCGCGTGCCCGGGCCGGGAAGCGCGCTTCAGCGTGCTGGAATAGGTTTCGACCAGCGCCGACACGCCGGCGCCGATCACGCCCGCATCGTCGCCGAGCGCCGCCGGTTCGACCGGGCAGCGATACCACTCCGACGGCGGCGGCAGGGCGGAGACGGCGCGATAGGCGGCGTGGCCGAGCCCGCCGCCGAGCAGCACGAGATCGGGATCGAAGGTTGCCACCATGCTGTCGATGGCAGCGCGCAGCGGCGCCGCCCAACGCTCCAGCACGCCCGCGGCGACGGCATTGCCGCTGGCGGCGAGCGCGAACAGGCCGTCGGCGTCGGTGCCGGCCGGCAATCCGGCGGCGGCGACGGCGCGGCCGAGCGCGGTGCCGGAACTGGTGGTCTCCACGCAGCCGTGGCGGCCGCAGGCGCAGGGCTCGCCGGCGAAGTTGACCGTGATGTGGCCGAGCTGGCCGGCGGAGCGCCGGCCGCGCACGACACGGCCCTCCTCCACGGCCGCCCCGCCGATGCCGGTGCCGATGGTGAACATGACGACGTTCTCGCGACCGACGCCCGCGCCTACCGCGATCTCACCGATCAGGGCCATGTTGCAGTCGTTGTCGATGACGACCGGCTTGCCGGACGCGGCATCGATGCGCTCGGCCAGCGCCGCGCCGGAGAGGTCGAGATAGCCGCCGGACAGCACCTGCCGCCGGCCGGCATCGACCCGCCCGGGCACGCCGATGCCGATGGCGCGCACGCCCGGCCGATCCAGCCGGGAGACGAGCGACGCGATGCGCTCGACCACCGTGTCGGCATCGCGCACGATGCGCTCGGAAAGCCGCTCCAGAATCTCGCCGCGGCTCGAAATCCGCGCGGCACGCAGGTTGGTACCGCCGATGTCGACCCCGATCGCGGCCGCTTCGTCCGGCCCGGCATCGGCGTCGAGGCGCCCGCCCAGCCGGCCGTGATTCGCCCGTCTTGCCATGGTTTCCTCACCCGTCGCCGACCGGCGGTCGTTGCCGCCGGCCCGGACGCCGTCACGCAGCCTTTGTGTGACCAAGCCTTTTCTGATGCGGCCTTTTCTTATGCAGCTTTGGCGTTCTCGCGGCGATAGCGTTCCAGAACAGCCTGGATTTCCCGCAGGCGCGGCACGGCCACGGCCGCCAGCCGCTCCCGCGTCACGGCGCGGTCGAGCGAGATGCAGTCCTTCCAAAGCGCGCGGCCGGCGATCACGCCCGAGGCGCCGTTCGCCATCGCGGTTTCCACCTGGCCGAGGAAGGTGGCGTGGTCGACGCCGGCCGACAGCACCGCCCACGGCACCTCGCCGGACAGCCGCGTGATGGCCGCGCAGGCCTCGGCCGTGCCCGGATAGGGGATCTTCAGGACCTTGGCGCCGCATTCCAGCGAGATGCGGGTGCCCTCGATCACGAGGTTCGGCACCGCGGCGGCATAGTCCTCGGCGCTTTCGCCATCGAGGCGGTAGGTCAGGAACTCGACGACGAGCAGCAGGTCCTCGCGGGCGAAGTCCTCGATGCAGCTCTTCAGGATCGCGATGTTGTGGGCGTTCGCCTCGTCGGGGGCGTCGGGGCGCAGATAGACCATGATCTTGCCGCCGGTGCCGCCGAGCGCGCGCACGCGGCGGGCATCGATGCCCGGCACCAGGCGCGAGAGGCGGTAGCCCGGCCCGGCGACGTCGAAGCCGGAGGCATCGAGGCCGATGATCAGGCCGACATCGCGGGCGAGCACGCCGTCATCGACCACCCGCGGCACCGCGCAGACGGGATCGAGCAGCACGGCGGAAGCCTCGCTTGCGAGATAGGCGGCGATGTCGCACTTGGTGTCGCCGAGGATGTCCTCGCCGATCTTCGCCTGCTCGGCGGGATCGGTGGCCAGAAGCTGGCGCATGCCGCCGCGCTGGTCGCAGGCGATGACCATCATCATGCCGTCGCGATTGCAGATTTGCTGGTAGCCGCGGAATTCCGCCGTCGTCATCTTGGCCATGGATCAAGTCCGGTGATGGGGCATCCCGCCCGTGCCGTGCAGCCTGCGGCGGCAGGGGAAGGGATGCCGGCGCGCGGCCCTGGCGGCGGCGCGAACGGTTTCGTTTGGCGAACGTCTTCCGCGTTCGTGAGAATGATGTAATATCATTCTGAAAGGAATTGCAACATGCCTTCTTCCTCCGCCGGACCGGACGCGGGAAAGGCGGGCGTGGCCGAACCGGCCGCCTCGCGCACCCTGATCCACACGGTCGCCAAGCTGCACTACGAGGCCGACCTGTCGCAGGTGGAGATCGCGCGCCGGCTCGGCGTGTCGGCGGCCACCATCTCGCGCCTTCTGAAGCGCGCGCGGGAGGACGGCATCGTGCGCATCGAGATCCGCGACGTCGTCGCCCCGGACGCGCTCGGCCGGATGATCGCCGAGCGGCTCGGGCTGAAGCGGGTCGCCGTGGTCGACGCGCCCGACGCTGGCGGACTGGCGGCGCTCGCCGCGCCGGTCGGCGGCCTTCTGGCGGAGGCCGGCCTCGGGCAGGGCTCGGTCTTGGCGGTCGGCTGGGGGCGCACACTCTGGGAGGTGCTGCAGGCCGGCCTGCCCCGGCTTCCCGGCATCGTCACCGTGGCGGCGATGGGCGGCATGCAGCAGCCCGCCCGGCACTTCCAGATCAACGAGTTCGTGCGCCTCGCCGCCCAGGAGATGGGCGGCCAGCCGCGCTTCATCCACGCGCCCTACCTGCCGGCTGCCGAATCCCGCGCGGCCTTCCTGGACGATCCCGGCATCCGCGACGTCGTCGGCCTGTGGGACCGGCTGGACGCGGCCCTGGTCGGCATCGGCCTGCCCCATGCGGTCGACCTCGCCCAGGGCGGCACCGCCGGCACGCCGGAGGCGGACGAACTCGCCCATGCCGCCGGCGACGTGCTGCAGAACTTCTACGCGGCCGACGGCACGGCGATCTTCTGGCATGGCGCGCCGCGGCTGATCGCGGTTTCGCCCGACCAGTTCCGCCGCACCCCGCTGGTGGTGGGTGTCGCCGTCTCGCAGCAGAAGGTGCCGGCGATCATCGGCGCCGCGCGCGGCGGCTACATCAATGCCCTCGTCACCGACGCCCGCACCGCGGAAGCCGTGCTGGACGCGCTCTGACATCGCCGCCCGGCCGCGCCGCGCCTCACAACGCGAGCGCCGCCGCGCCGATCACCCCGACATCGAGGCCGAGCGCGCTCGGGCCCACCGGCACGTCGCGGAAGGCCGGCATGGCGCGCGCCGCGATGGTGGCGCGGATCGGGCCGGCCAGAAGGTCGAGCCCGTTCGAAAGCCCGCCGCCGATCACCACCCGCTCCGGCGAGAACAGGTGCAGCAGGCTGACGATGCCGGCGCCGAGATAGCGGCCTTCCCGCCCGACGAGGGCGAGCGCGGTATCGTCGCCCTCCCGCGCCGCCGTCATGACATGACGCGCGGTGACCGGCTGTCCGGCGGCGATGCGGGCGATGGTGCCGCCGGGTTCGCGCGCGGCCGCGGCCCGGCCTGCCCGGTCGAGCGCCGAGCCGGAGGCGAGCGCCTCCCAGCACCCGGGATTGCCGCACGAGCACACCACGTCGCTGCCGGCCTCCACGATCATGTGGCCGACATGGGCGGCCATGCCGCGCCGTCCGCGCAGCAGGTGGCCATCGACCACGATGCCGCCGCCGATGCCGGTGGAAACGGTGATGTAGACGAAGCTCGACAGTCCGCGTCCGGCGCCGAAGCGCCATTCGCCGAGCACGGCGGCATGGCCGTCATTGTCGAGACGCACCGGAAGGCCGAGGCGCTCGGCGAGTAGGTCGCGCAGCGGCACGTCGTGCCAGCCGTGCAGCGTCGGCGGGCCGATCACGATGCCGGCCTCGGCGTCGAGCGGACCCGGCGAGCCGACGCCGATCCCGACCGGGGTGACGCCCGGCACCGCGTCGCGGACGTCGGCGACGAGCGCCGCCATCTGTTCGATCACGGCGGACGGCCCGCCGCAGGCGTCCGTCCGGGTCTGGGCGCGGGAGAGAATGCGCCCGGCCTCGTCCACCACGGCCGCGCGAAGCTCGGTGCCGCCGAGATCGATGCCGACGGCGGCCCGCGTCACGAGACCGGCGCCTCCGGCGCGGGCAGGCCGTGAACCCAGGCGATGCGGTCGGCGAGATCGGGCGCGCCGAAGGCGAGCGAGCCCATCACCACCGTCTCGGCACCGGCGGCGCGCAGCAGGGGAACGGTGTGCTCGCGGATGCCGCCGTCGGCCGCCAGTACGATCTCGCCGCCACGCCCGGCGTCGGCGATCAGCGCGCGCGCTTCCTGCAGCCGGGCGGTGGCGGCCGGATCGAGCCCCTGGCCCTTCACGCCGATGGCGGTGCCGAGCAGGGTGAGGAAACCGACGCGGCCGAGATAGGGCGCGACGCCCGCGACCGGGGTGTCGACCTTCAGCACGATGCCGGCCATCAGGCCGAGCTCGGCGATGAGCGCCAGCGCCTCGTCGATCACGGTCTCGTTCTCGAGGTGGATCGAGATGATGTCGGCACCGGCGTCCGCGAACTGGCGGATCTGCTCGATCAGCACCTCGTCCTTCACCATCAGGTGCACATGCAGCGGCCGGTCGGTCGCCTGCCGCATCCGCGCGACCTGGTCGGGGAAGAACAGCAGCGCCGGCGCGAAGTGACCGTCGGCGACATCGATGTGATAGATGTCCGCGACCGCGCGGGTGCGGTCGAGATCGTCGGCGAGACGCAAAAGATCGGCCGACCACATCGAGAACTCGGCGAGGAGCCGCTCCTTCTGCAGCCCCGACAGGCGGGCGGAGACGGTGGGATTCATCGGGATCAGGTTCCGTTGTTGCTGGAAGCGGGCGTTGCGCCGGATGAGCGGCCGGCCGGAAGCGCGGTGACGAACGCCTCGAACGCGCGGCCGAATTCGGCGAGATAGCGGGCCTTGTCGATGCCCTTCGGCGTGATCCGCGCAAGCCGCGCGCCCGGAATGAGGGCGGCGAGGCGCTCGGCATGGCCGAACGGATGCACCACGTCGAGATCGTGGCCGATGACGAGCGCCGGCACCGCGATCGAGGCGATCTCCTCATCGGAAATCCCCGGCCCGTCGAGCGAGATCGCGGTCAGGAGCGCCGACGTGACCGCGACCGGCTCGCGGGAGAAGAAGCCGTCGAGCGAGGCGAGGTTGTCGGGCGCCTCCGTGGCGAGGCGCCGGGCGAGCGGCGAGGCCTCGAACAGCGCGCGGGCCTCCCCTGGCGGATGCGCGGCGAGGAGGCGGCCGACCGCGAGATTCGGCGCCATGTTGTCCGGCGCGGAAGCCGACACCCACGCCGGCCGCATCAGCACCAGCGCGGACACGAGATCGGGCCGCCGCACCGCGAGCCGCGAGGCGATGGCCGCGCCCATCGAGACGCCGCCGAGGATCGCGCCGCGGATCGACAGCGCGTCGAGCGCCGCGGCAAGGTCGTCGGCGAAGGTGGCGATCGAGAACGCCGCCGGATCGCCGGCCTCCGAGCCGCCGTGGCCGCGGCATTCGAGGGTCAGCCTCCGCAGGCCGAGGCGCGCGGCGAGATCGGCCGGAACGAGTTCCGCGATCTGCCCCTCGGCGCCGCAGAGGCCGTGCTGCATCACCACCGCCGGACCGTCGCCGCCGCTGTCGTGGAGCTTCAGCGCCAGCCCGTCGCGGTGGAAGACGCGCGCGGTCACGATGCGGCCCCCAGCGCCCGGCGCAGGAACGCCGCGACACCCGCCGCCTCGCCGGCTTCGAGGCCGTGGGTGACGAGCGGCCCATCGAAGCCGGCGGCCTTCAGCCGGCGGAGATAGAACGGATAATCGAGCACGCCTGTGCCGGCGGTGGCGAAGGCGCCGTCGGCCGTGCGGTCCTTGGCGTGGCCCATGGAGATGCGGTCGGCGAGAAGGTCGATGGCCTCCGCCACCACGCGGTGCTGCTCGGCGAGCGGCGCGGCCTCGAACAGGTTGGCCGGATCGAGCACGATGCGCAGCCGCTTCGAGCCGGTCTCGTCGATCAGCCGGCGCGCCTTAGCCGCCGAATTGACGACGTTGGCGAGTTCCGGCTCGATGCCGAGATCGATGCCGTGGGCCTCGGCGATCGCCGCGGCCTTGTCCATTTCGGCGCGCAGGTCCGCCCAGGCATCGGGGGCGTCGTTGCCGGGGTGGGCGCGCCACTGGTCGTCCGGATCGCGGGTGCCGGTGCACAGCGTGACGAGCGGCGCGCCCAGCGCGGCGCAGGACGCCGCGAGCACCGCGAGCCGGGCGAGGCCCCGGGCGCGGACCGCCGGATCGGGATGGATCATGTTGTAGGTGCCGGAGACGGCACAGAGGCCGACGCCCTCCGCCCGCGCCGCCGCGGCGACGGAGGCGGCGACGGCGGGATCGATGGCGTCGGGCATCGCCGGCAGACCGAGGCAGGCCATGTTGAACTGGGTCGTCTCGTAGCCCGCGTGGCGCACGGCCGCGAGCACCGTCGCGGCATCCGTCCCGGGAAAGGTCTTGGCGAAGATGCCGAGCCGCATCAGAGCCCTCCCGTCACGTCCGCGAGCCGCACCGGCCGGCCGCTTTCCGCCGAGCGGGCGATGGCGACCATCGCCCGCACGCTGGCGATGCCGTCGTCGATGTCGGCGCCGCGCATCGGCGCGCCGTCGAGGATGACGGAGGCGAAGCCCTCCACCTGGCGGCGGTAGAAGTGGCCGTCGGCGCCGAGAACCCGGCGCGAGGCGCCCTCGCGCTCGTCGAAGATGTCGACCTCGCTGGTCTTGAAGTACCAGGGGTTGAACGTCTTGCCGATGATGCTGCCGAACTCGCCGTAGATCTGGAAGCCTTCGTGCCAGTCCATGCGCACGGCCACCGTGAGGTCGAGATGGCCGAGGGTTCCATTGGCGAACGTCACGTCGACGAACCAGCAATAGGCGCCGTAGCGCTCGCTGAGGCGGGCGGAGACATCGACGATGTCGCCGCCGAAATAGCGGGCGGTATCGATCAGGTGGCAGCCGTGGGCGAGCATGAAATAGCGTCGCTTGTCGGCCTTGGGGTCCCCGGCCGGCTTGCGGACGCGGGCGCTCGTCACCATCAGCGGCTGCACCGCGTCGGTCATGGGATAGCGGTGGGTGGAATCGCAGTACCACGCCTTGAGGGCCATCATCTGGCCCATGCCGTCGTCGATGAATGCCTTCGCGGCTTCGAGGCCGGGATCGAACCGCTTCATGTGGCCGACCTGCAGCACCTTGCCGGAGGCGGCGACGGCCTGCTTCAGCGCCTCGACCTCCTCCACCGTCACGCCGAGAGGCTTCTCGCACAGCACATGCTTGCCGGCTTCGAGCGCCCGGACCGCGGCCGGAACGTGGAAGGCGTCGGAGGTGGCGACGATCACCGCCTCGACGTCGGGATCGGCCAGCATGGCGTCATAGTCGGCATAGCTGCGTTCGGGCGCGTGGGTGGCCGCCATCCGCTCGCGAAGGTCGTCGGCCACGTCGCAGATCGCATAGAGATCGGCGTTTGCGGCCTTGGTGCAGCTTTCGAAATGGGCTGCCTGGGCGATCGGCCCGCAACCGAGCACCCCGACCCGCAAGCGGCGATCCTGTTTCCTGGGCATGTCTCACCTTCGATTGGTCACGGCTCCGCGGGCGCGCGGTTGCGCGGCGCCGGAAGAGAGGGCGCGGCACCCGGTCTGGAAGCAGGTGCCGCGCGGTCGGCAGCGCCGAGGAGAGGGCGCCTCAGCCGCCGACCATGAGCTTGACGACCTCGTCGTGGTTGGTGTCCTCGATTCGCCGCTCACCGGCAAGCGCGCCGCGCCGCATCACCACGATCCGGTCGGACACCGCGAAGATGTCCTGAAGGTTGTGGGAGATGAAGATGATGGCGCGGCCCTGGGCCTTCAGCGTCTTGATGAGCGAGACCACCTTGCGCTGCTCGGGCACGCCGAGCGCGGCGGTCGGCTCGTCCATGATGAGGACGCGGGCGTTCCAGTAGATCGCCCGGCCGATGGCGACCGCCTGCCGCTGGCCGCCGGAGAAGCGGCCGACGGGGGCGTCGAGCCGGTTCACATGGAAATCCAGCATCGCCATGGTTTCCTGCGCGGCCTTCGCCATCGCGCCCCGGTCGAGCACGGGGAACAGGCCGAGCACCTTCTTCACCGGCTCGCGGCCGAGGAAGATGTTGGCGCCGATGGAGAGATTATCGGCGAGCGCGAGGTCCTGGTAGATCGTCTCGATGCCGTGGGCGCGGGCGGCTTCCGGGGTGGCGAAGCTCACCCGCTCGCCGGCGAACAGGATCTCGCCCTCGTCGGCCTGATGCACGCCCGAGATCGTCTTGATCAGGGTCGATTTGCCCGCGCCGTTGTCGCCGGCGAGCGCGACGACCTCGCCGGGATAGAGCTGGAGCGAGATGCCCTTCAGCGCTTCCACGCCGCCGAAGCGCTTGTAGACCGAGCGCACGTCGAGGATGGGCTGGGCACCGGCGCCGACGGCGGCGTGGCTGGCCGCGCGAGAGGCGGTCTGGGTCTGGACGGACATCAGTGCTTCTCCCCGCCGAGCCTGCGCTGGGTCTGGTCGACCAGCACGGAGATGACGATCACGGTGCCGACGGCGATGAACTGCCAGAACGGCTCCACATTGATGAAGACGAGGCCGTACTGGATGACGGCGATGACGAGGGCGCCCGCGACCGTGCCGAGAATGGTGCCGGAGCCGCCGAACAGGCTGGCCCCGCCGATCACGACGGCGGCGATGGAGTCGAGCAGCAGCGGTTCGCCCGCCTGGGCGGCGCCGGCGGTGAAGCGCGCCGCATAGAGCACGCCGCCGAGGCCGGCGCAGGCCGCCGACAGGAGATAGAGCTTGCGGATGTGGCGGCTGACATTGATGCCGGCCCGCAGTGCCGCCTGCTCGCTCGCGCCGATGGCGTAGGTATGCTGGCCGAAGCGGGTCTGCGACAGCAGGTAGTGCATCAGCAGCACGAACAGCACAGTGACGATCACGATCACCGGCACGCCGAGGAAGCGGCCGTTGCCGAGGGCGGCGAACCAGGAATTGGACACCGGAACCGTGGTGCCGCCGGCGATGAGGAACGCCGCGCCGCGGGCCACGCCGTACATGCCGAGCGTGCCGATGAACGGCGGCACCCGGAGCCGGGAGATCAGCATGCCGTTGATCCAGCCGGGCACGAGCGCGACGGCGAGGCCAACCAGGATGCCGACGAGCATCGCCGGGAACGGCGGCAGGAAGCCGCCGGCGACGTTGGTGGCGTGAGCGGCCGCCACGGCCGAAAGGCCCATGATGAAGCCGATCGACAGGTCGATGCCGCCGGAGATGATGACGAAGGTGGAGCCCAGCGCGAGCAGCAGCGGCGCGACGGCGAAGATGCCGATCGATTGCGCGTTGTAGGCCGAGAACAGAAAGGTCGAGCCATAGCTGACCTGCGCCCACACCTCGAAGAAGACGATGAGGATGGCCAGGAACAGCCACGCTCGGGCGGCGGCGAGCGCGAGCAGGAAATTGCTCGGGCCGGATTTGGTGCCGTGCTTGCTGCCGTGCTTGGGTGCGGCCGTGCGCACTTCCGGGGTCGATTGGGCGGACATGCGCCTCTCCGTGCCGTTCAGGGTCCGGTGCCGCGGGCGATGGTCGCCGCCCGTGGCCGCGGGCTCGCATTGAAAACTAGAGCGGGATCGCGGTTTCGCGCCCGGCGATCGCGGGCCTGGTCGGGGCATCCGGCCGTGAGGGGGCGGCGGGCGTCTCGCGCGGGCCGCCAGACCACTTCCTGTTCAGCCCGCTACCGGTTCATCCCGCAGCCGGCTCATGCCGCACCGGCCGGCAACCGCCGCCGATGCCCTCACCCGCGCCTTCGCAGCGGGGCCGTCGCACCGGAACCCGGCTCCTGCCGTTCGATCCGGTCGGGGAAGCGGCGGCTCCCGCGGGGGCTGCCGCTTCCGGTGTCGTGTCGTCCGGTCCGGAACCGGGCGGTGGCGGGCGTTCGTCACGCGCCTCCGCCCGGACCGGCAGGGGCGGTCGCTCAGTCCGAGTAGACGAACTTGGCGATGTCCGGATTGTCGATGTTCGACTTGTCCATCACGGTGAAGCCGGTGCCGATCGCGGTCGGGATCGACTGGCCGGTGAGGTGGGCATAGGCCGACATCACGCCGTAGTAGCCGATCTCGGCCGGGTGCTGGGCGATGGCGATATCGACCAGGCCGTTCTTGATGTTGTCGACGATCGAGGTCGGCGCGTCGAAGGCGACGACCTTCACCTTGCCGGACTGGCCGGCCTGCTGCACGCCGTTAGCGGCGCCCAGCGCGGAGAAGAGGTTGGCGCCGAACACGCCGACGAGGTCGGAATTGCGCGCCACCACGGACTGGAGCTGCGAGGCCGCCTTGTTGGCGTCGTTGTCGTTGAACTGCGTCTCCAGCACCGTGATGTTCGGATAGTTCTTCATCTCCTCCTTGAAGCCCTGCTCCCGCTGGTCGGTGGTGGAGATGCCGGGCTTCACGTTGGAAACGTAGACCTTGCCCTTCTCGCCCACCGCCTTGGCGAGCGCGCGGGCCGCCATGCGGCCGCCGAGCACGTTGTCGGAGGCGATGTAGGAGAGCGGGAAGTCCGCGTCGCCCTTGCCGGTCTGGTAGACGCCGTCGCCGATGAAGGTGTCGACGGTGATCACCGGGATGCCGGCCTCGGCCGCCTTCTTCAGCGGCTGGACGAGCTGGGTCTTGTCGGTCGGCGCGATCAGGATCGCGTCCGGCTTGCGGGCGATCACGGCATCGAGCACCGGGACCTGGAGAACGGGGTTGAAGTCCGGCGCGCCCTGGAACACGAGCTCGGCACCGACCGCCTTCGCGGCGGCCTCGGCGCCCTTGCGCATGGTGATGTAGAACGCGTCCGTCGTCAGGCCCGGGATCAGGGCGATGGTGAACTTCTTGCCGTCCTGCGCCTGGGCGGAGCCCGCACCGGCAAGAACGCTGACACCCACCGCAAGCGCTGCCAGGGCGGTAATGATCTTCTTCATGACGTTTCCTCGTTCACGGTTTTTGCTTTTTTGTACGCACGCGACATCGGCACGGCCGGCATGAGGGGCCGGTTCGCGAAGCCGAACGGACGAAAGACGGTCGAGACCGACCCGCCGCTGTCCGGAAGAAGTGTCGTCGAAAGGAGCCGCGATGGCCGTGATCGGCCCCTTGTTCGCCCGCGTGGGCGGACGGCTGGCGGGGCGTTTCGCGATCCTGCCGGGTCACCCGGTCGCGGATCATTTCCTCCTGTTGTTTTTTATGGACAGAAACCTAGAGGCCCGATGTGTGCGCGTCAATCCAATATTTGACGTGCGCCAAGTTTTGCGCGGCATTTTCCGGGAGGAGTTCAGGTAGCCATACGGCGCACCAGATCGGCGCCCTTCTCGGCGATGCAGTAGGTCGCGGCCATGGTGTTGCCGGAGACGATCGCCGGCATCACCGAGGCGTCGATCACCCGCAATCCCTCCATGCCGTGCACGCGCAGCGACGACGGATCGACCACCGCCATGTCGCCGGTGCCCATGCTGCAGGTTCCGACCGGATGGTAGAGCGTGCCGCAGCGCTGGCGGATATAGGCTTCCAGCGCGCCGTCGCTGTCGGCCTCCGGCCCCGGCGTCACCTCGCCGGCGAGATGCGGCTCGAACGCCTTCTGGGCGATCAGCCTGCGGACGAGTTTCATGCCCTCGCGCAGCGACTCCATCGTGCTGTCGCCGCGGAAGAAGTCGTAACGGATCGACGGCCGCTCATGCGGGTCGGCGCTCGCCAGCGTCAGCCTGCCGATGCTGCCGGGGCGCAGCTCGCAGACATGGACGAGGAAGCCATGCCCGAACAGCGAGCCGGCATTCTGGGCGTTGCCGACCGAGGTGCAGAAGAACAGCTGGATGTCCGGCCGGTCGAGATCGGGACGCGTGCGCACGAACGCCCCACCCTCGCCGGTGGTGGAGGCGAACAGACCCCGGCGGCCGAACAGCCACTTGAAGACATGGGCGACATTGGCGGGCAGCGCCTTCCACGACAAGCCATAGGGCACCGTCGTCTTCGCCTTGTACTCCATGGTCACGTCGATGTGGTCCTGGAGATTGGCGCCCACCCCCGGCAGGTCGTTGAGGACCTCGATGCCGTGGCGGGCGAGATCGCGGCCGTTGCCGATGCCCGACAGCATCAGAAGCTGCGGCGAGACGAACGCCCCGGCCGAGAGGATGATTTCGCCGCCGCGGGTTTCGCCGCGCACGGCCGCGTCGCCCTCGCCCGCTTCCCACGCGACGCCGACGGCGCGCCGCCCCTCGGTGAGGATGCGCGTCACCCGGCGCCCGGGCAAGATCGCGAGGTTCGGGCGGTGGCGGACCGGATCGAGATAGGCCCGCTCGGCGCTCTGCCGCTCGCCGCCCTTCTGGGTGAAGGTGTAGTAGCCGAAGCCTTCCTGCCGGGCGCCGTTGAAATCGGCGTTGTAGGCGTGGCCGGCCTGCCGCGCGGCTTCGAGGAACACGTCGCACATCGGGTTGACGGAGCGCAGCTGCGCGACGTTCACCGGCCCGCCGGTGCCGTGAAAAGCGGGGTCGATCTGTTCGGAGACGGGCCGTCCGCCGAGGCGGATGTGGCGGCTGCCGGCCGGATCGGCCAGCGCCTCGAAGGTCTCCAGCCGCCGGAAATAGGGCAGGAGATCGTCATAGCCCCAGCCGGGATTGCCGAGGTCGCGCCAGTGGTCGTAGTCCTCCCGCTGGCCGCGGATGAAGATCATGCCGTTGACCGTCGTGCTGCCGCCGGTGGCCTTGCCGCGCGGCAGCATCACCTTGCGGCCCTGCAGCCCCGGTTCCGGCTCGGTCTCGAACCACGACATGAATTTCGGACCGCCGAGGAAATCGACCGCCGGCATCATGAACGTGACCATGCCGAGCGGCATCTTCACGATGGTCCTGCCGCTGTTGCGGTCGGTGCCGGGCTCGATCAGCGCCACGCGCACCTTGGGATCCTCGGACAGCCGGCTGGCGAGCACGGACCCCGCCGCGCCCGCCCCGACGATCACGTAATCGAACCGTTCCATGGGTATGCCCCTCGCCGCGGTCAGATCGTCCCGCTCAGATGTCCTGGTTCTGCGGCAGGATGACGAGATCGCGGATGGTGACGTTGGCCGGCCGCGTCAGCATGAAGATGACGGCGTCGGCGACGTCTTCCGAGCGCAGCCCCTCGCGCGCGGCGACCTTGGCCTCGATGGCGGCGGGGTCGGTGAAACCCCACAATTCGTTCAGCACCACCCCCGGCGCCACCGCGCCGACGCGCACGCCGTGGGGCGCGGCCTGCCGGCGCACGCCGTGGACGAACGCCTGCACCGCGTGCTTGGTGGCGCTGTAGACCGGCTCCCACGGAATGGCCTGATGGCCGGAAACCGAGCTGGTGACGACGATATCGCCGCTGCCGCGCGCCATCATGCCGGGCAGCACGGCCCGGACGCTGCGGAACACGCCGTTGACGTTGATCGCCACCACGGAATCCATCGCGTCGGGATCGGCCTCGGCCACGTCGCCCGGCAGGTAGAGGCCGGCATTGGCGAGGAGGATGTCGATACGGCCGAACCGGGCGAGGGTCTCGCCCACCACGCGCTCCACCTCCGCGCCCTCGCCGAGATCGGACGGCAGCACCAGGGTGTCCTCGGCGCCGACGGCGTCCGCCACCGCGGCGAGCCTCTCGGCGGAGCGGGCAGCGAGCGCAAGCGAGGCCCCTTCGGCCGCAAGCGCCCGGGCGAGAGCGCGGCCGATGCCGGAGCTTGCCCCGGTGACCAGCGCCACCTTGCCCTGAAGCCGGCCACCCGGATTGAATGCGCTCATCGAAACCTCCCTGCCCTGTTTTCGTCGCGGGAGGCGGCCGGCAGCGATCGCAGGCGCGGCACCCCACGGGGGCGGGCCCGGCCGCGCGCAGACGGCGCCGAACACCGCCGGGACCCCCGGCGGCAACGTTCAGACGGTCGTGTGGCGGCTGCGGATCGTCATGGGGCGTCGCGTCCTCCCGGGAACGCTGGCCGCGCGTTTGCCGGCGGCCGTCGATTTTGATCGGAGGCTAGGGACCGCTTCGCACCGCGTCAACTTAAAAACTTGCTCGCGTAAAACTCTGTGCTAGCGTATCCCCTCGAACGTGGACGATGCGGCGGCCTCGAAGCCGGCCGGGATACCGGCGTGCGGACAAACGGCCGTTTCGCCGCGATCTCATGTTCGACGTCAAGGCGACCCGGGAGCGGTTTCCGCAGCAGACAGACCGTCATACCGGCGCCGGCTGCGTCTGCGGGCTCGCCAGGGTGGCCGGAGCGGGCTATCGGATGATCGCCGGTCCGGGCGGCCAGTGCGGCCTGCCTCCGGTTCGGCCTGCCTCCCGTGCGGCGCGCCTCCCGTGCGGCCCACCTCAAGGGAGCGGCCGGATGGCGCCCGAGGCGAGACTAATGAAGAAGCCTGAAAGAGCGCGAATGGCCGACCACAAGATCAAGAACATGGCGGAGTTCTCGCAGCTCAGCGGCATCTCCCGCCCGACGGTCTCGAAATATTTCAACGATCCCGCGAGCGTGCGCAAATCCACCCGCGAGCAGATCGAGCAGGCGCTGTCGAAATACGACTACCGACCGAACCTGTTCGCCGTGAACCTCAACAAGAAGCGGCCGCGCATCATCGGCGTCATCGTGCCGGACACGTCGGACACGTTCTTCTCCGAGCTGGTGCGCTGCATCGAAGCGCGCTGCATGGCGAACGGCTATCTGGTGATCGTGCTGTCCTCGCGCGGCGACCCGGAGCTCGAGGGGCGCTCCATCGAGATGCTGCTGTCGCTGAAGATCGCCGGGGCGATCGTCGCCCCGCTCGGGGCGGATTCCGATCGCGGCCTGATCGAGAGCCTGAGGGCGCGCATTCCCATCGTGTTCCTCGATTCCCGCCTCGACGACCGCACCCCGTTCGTCGGCACCGACAATTTCCAGAGCATGCCGCTCATCACCGAATATCTCTGCCGCACCGGCACGCCGCCGACCTATTTCGACATGCCGGCGATCAACAACAACGCCGCCGAGCGCAAGCTCGCTTATCTCCAGACCATGACGCGCCTCGGCTTCCAGCCGGAGGTCGTCAGCGTCACCGATGCCCGCGACTGGCGGTTCGAGGATGTCGGCTTCACCGAGGCGCAGCGGGTGCTCGACGGCCCGGGCTTCGCCACGACGACGGTGCTGTGCGCCAACGACCGCATCGCCACCGGCGTGATGGCGGCCTGCTACCAGCGCGGCCTGCGCATCGGCCGCGAACCCGGCTGCGACCTGCGCATCGCCGGCCACGACGACCAGCCGCTCAGCCGCTACGGCTGCCCGCCGCTCACCACCGTCGCCCAGAACTTCGATCAGCTCGGCAGCCACTGCATCGATCTCCTGATGGAGGGCATCGAGAGCGAGGAAGACGGCCCGGCGACTGCGCCGGTGCGCCAGATCCGGCTCGGCGCCACGCTGATGATGCGCGCCTCGGCCTGACGCCCCCGGCCCGGACCGCGACCGGGCCGCGACAAAACATAACGACCAACGACGGCTGAAAAACAGCCCCGCCCGAAGAAGGCCCGCGAGCCGGAGGAAGCCCATGAAAAAAGTCGTGACGATCGGCGAGATCCTGGTGGAGATCATGGCGGTGGAGCCGGGTGACGGCTTCCGTGAGCCCATCGCGCTCGTCGGCCCGTTTCCCTCCGGCGCACCCGCGATCTTCATCGATCAGGTCGCCCGGCTCGGCCATCCCTGCGGCATCGTCTCGGCGGTCGGCTCCGACGATTTCGGCCGCGTCAATCTCGACCGCCTCGCCGCCGACGGCGTCGACATCTCCGCCATCGCTGTCGACCCGGAAGTGCCGACCGGCAGCGCCTTCGTGCGCTACCGGCCCGATGGCAACCGCGACTTCGTGTTCAACATCAAGCACGCCGCCTGCGGCGCCATCGCGCCCACGGCCGCCGCCAGCGCCCTGATCGCCGAAGCCGGGCACCTGCACGTCATGGGCTCGTCGCTGTTCTCGCCCTCGGTGGTCGATCTCGTGACGGAGGCGATCGCGGCGGTGAAGGGCCGCGGCGGCACGGTGTCGTTCGACCCGAACGTGCGCAAGGAGATCCTCGGCCTGCCCGGCATGTCCCGGGCACTGTCTCGGGTGCTCGCCGAGACCGACCTCTTCCTGCCGAGCGGCGGCGAACTCTTCCTGTTCGCCGAGGCCGACACCGAGGCCGAGGCCGTCACCCGCATTCTCGCCAGCGGCGTCAAGGCGGTGGTCGTCAAGGCCGGCGCCGAGGGCGCGCGCTACTACGACCACGCCGGAACCGTCTCCGCGCCGGCCTTCCCGGTGACGGAGATCGACCCGACCGGGGCGGGCGACAGCTTCGGCGCGGCGTTCGTGGTCGCCTGGCTCGCCGGCGTGCCTCCCCGCGAGGCGCTGATTTCCGCCAATGCCTGCGGCGCCAGGGCCGTCACGGTGAAGGGGCCGATGGAAGGCACGTCGACCACCGCGGAACGCGATGCGTTCCTTGCCGCACACGGCGTCGCGGTCTGAACGCCCGGCGCACATCCGCCCGGCGAGACGCCGCCGCAAAATTCAGAAGCTCGCGCCTGTCCCGTCCAGATCCGTCGATCTGCGCGCGACAGGCTCCACGGGACCGAAGCCATGACCACACGCCTGCTAGACCTCGCCAGCCCGACCGCCGGCCGCCGGCCCGGCATCACCTCCGTCTGCTCGGCACATCCGCTGGTGATCGCGGCGGCGCTCGCCCAGGGCCGCGACGACGGCACCGACGTTCTGATCGAGGCGACCTGCAACCAGGTCAACCAGGAGGGCGGCTATACCGGCATGACGCCGGCCGACTTCCGCCGCTTCGTCGAAGAGATCGCCGACCGCGTCGGGTTCGACCGGGCCCGGCTCATCCTCGGCGGCGACCATCTCGGCCCCAATCCCTGGAAGGCGCTGCCGGCGGAGGAAGCACTTGCCCGCGCCGGGGCGATGGTGGCGGCCTATGTCGAAGCCGGCTTCACCAAGATCCACCTCGATACCAGCATGGGCTGCCGCGGCGAGCCCGAGGCACTGCCGGACGCGGTCACCGCCGGGCGCGCGGCCCGGCTCGCCGCGATCAGCGAAGCGGCGGGCCCGGAAGGGTCGGAGAAGCCGGTCTACATCATCGGCACCGAGGTGCCGATCCCCGGCGGCGCGTTCGAGGCGCTCGACCATCTCGCCGTGACCCGGCCCGAAGCCGCGCTCGAGACCGTCGCCGTCCACCGCGCGGCCTTCGCGGACGCCGGCGTGGCCGGCGCGTTCGAGCGCACCCTCGGCGTGGTGGTGCAGCCGGGCGTCGAGTTCGGCAACGAGAACGTCGTCGTCTATGACCGGCCGGCGGCGGCCGCGCTGTCGGCGGCTCTCGACCGGATGCCGGGGCTGGTGTTCGAGGCCCATTCCACCGATTACCAGCCGGCGGAGGCACTGGCGGCCCTCGTCCAGGACGGCTTCGCCATCCTCAAGGTCGGGCCGGGCCTGACCTTCGCGCTGCGCGAGGCGCTCTACGGCCTCGACCGCATCGCCGCCGTGATGGACGGGCTTGCCGAGGACGACACGCTTGCCGCCGCCATGGAGCGCCTGATGGTCGCCGAGCCCGGCCACTGGGCGAAATATTATCCGGGCGACGCGAGCGCCCAGCGCATCCAGCGCCACTACAGCTATTCCGACCGTATCCGCTATTACTGGCCGCACCGGGCGGCGAGCGGCGCGGTCGAGCGCCTGCTCTCGCGCCTCGCCGGCCGGCACATCCCCGAGACCCTCGTCAGCCAATATCTCGGCCCGTTCTATCCGGCCGTCGCGGCGGGCACGCTCGCCGCCCGGCCGGATGCGCTGCTGCGCGCCGCCGTGCAGCGCGCCCTCGCCCCCTACCGCGCCGCCTGCGGCATCGGCTCCTGACGAAAGCGGCCGGCCGCACGAAGCGACCGGCCGTCATCTGGAGCGCCGTGGCGGAGGGGCGGGACATAGGGCCCGCCCGGCGCGATCAGGCCGGAAGCAACCTGTCCACCGCGGCCATCACGCCGCGCAGCTCGGCGAGGCCCTTCAGGCGGCCGATGCAGGAATAGCCGGGATTGACCTTGAGGCCGGCGGCATCCTTGGCGATGTCGTCGACGAGCAGGTGGCCGTGGTCCGGGCGCATCGGGAAGTGGACGTCCGGGCGCCCCACGGCGGCGCGGCGGCGCTCTTCGCGCTTCAGCGCGGAGATCAGCGCGACCATGTCGACGTCGCCGTCGAGATGGTCCGATTCGATGAACGAGCCGTCCGGCTCGCGCGAGACGTTGCGCAGGTGGACGAAGTGGATGCGCGGGCCGAATTCCGCCGCCATCGCCGGCAGGTCGTTGTCGCCGCGCGACCCGTAGGACCCGGCACAGAGCGTGATGCCGTTGACCGGGTTGTCGACGGCTGCGAACAGCGCCCGCACGTCGTCGGCGGTCGAGACGATGCGCGGCAGGCCGAACAGCGAGAACGGCGGATCGTCGGGATGGATGGCGAGCTTCACGCCCACCTCTTCTGCGACCGGCACCACTTCCTTCAGGAACTCGATCAGGTTCGCCCGCATCTCCGCCGGGCCGATGCCCTCGAACGAGGCGATGCGCTCGGCGATGCCCTCGCGGGTGTAGGTGTCCTCGCCGCCCGGCAGGCCGGCGATGATGTTGCGCTCCAGCGTGCCGATCTCGGCGTCCGACATCGCCTCGAACCGCTGCTTCGCGGTCTCGACGAGCGCGGCCGGATAATCGCCCTCGGCCCCCGGCCGCTTCAGCGCGAACACGTCGTAGGCGACGAAGTCCGGCATGTCGAACCGCAGCGCCAGCCCGCTGCTCGGCATCGGATAGCGCAGGTTGGTGCGCGTCCAGTCCACCACAGGCATGAAATTGTAGCACACCACCGGAACCCCGGCCCGGCCGAGATTGGCGAGCGAGGTCTTCCAGGACTCGATCGCCGCGCGGTAGCCGCCGCGCCGCTGCTTGATGGCGGTCGGCACCGGGATCGATTCGCACACCGCCCAGGTCAGGCCCTTCGCCTCGATCATCGCCTTGCGCTCGGCGACATCGTCGGCGGTCCACGCCCGGCCGTCATAGATGTGGTGCAGCGCGGTGACGATGCCGCTCGCGCCGGCTTGGCGGACATGGTCGAGCGTTACCGGGTCCTCCGGTCCGAACCAGCGCCAGGACTGCAACATGGAACTTCCTCCTGCTATTTGTCGGACAAGATAGCCGGAACGCGCCGGGCATCAAGCCGATTCGCCGGTCACATCGCCGCTATCGGCCGCGCTTTCAGCCCTATTTGAGGGACAATTGTCGTTGCGAGCGCTTCTGCCGGCTGCTACCCATCCGGGTGGAAGCAGCGGAGCGGCCGGGAAGGAAGACGCCCGGGAATGGAGACGCGATGGACGCGGGCGGACGCGAGGACGAGCGGGCATCGGCCGTCGATCACGTCGTCGCGGCGATCCGCGACCTGATCCGCGACCGCGGCCTCAATGTCGGCGACGCGCTGCCCGGCGAGATCGAGATCGCCGCGATGGCCGGCGCCAGCCGCAACACCGTGCGCGAGGCGATCCGCATCCTGAAGGCCTACGGCCTCGTGGAATCCCGGCCGAAGATCGGCGCCGTCATCACCGACCGGCGCCAGACCGCCGTCAACGCGCTCTTGTCCTTCGCCATCGACCTGTCGGCCGAGAGCTTCCGCGACATCCAGGGTTTCCGCCGCCTCATCGAGATGAATCTCGGCGAGGTTCTGGTCGGCCGGATTGGCGCGGCCGAGATCGCCGACCTGCGCCGTCTCAACGCCGCGATGGCGGCCGCCGCCGACCCGTTCGAGGCGGCGCGGCTCGATTTCCTGTTTCATCGCAGTCTGGTGGATGCGGCGGGAAACCGGACCCTGGCGGAAATCTATGCCATGCTTGAACCGGTGATCCGCCGGCTGATGGAAACCGGCAAATCGCTGCGCCGTGCCCGCGAGGGCGCCGCCGCCGAGCACGCCGATATCGTCGCCGCGCTCGAACGCGGCGACCGGCTCGGCTTCGCCTATCATATGAGCCGGCACCTTGATGCCGGCCTGGAATATATTCCTGCGGCGCGCGCGGACGGCCCGCCGGAGAGGGGAGGACGCTGATCCATGTCCAATAGGAGTGAATCCCTGTCCGCCGGGACCGCGTCGGACGACGACGCCTTCGCCGGCAAGGTCGCCATCGTCACCGGCACCACCGGCATCGGCCGCGCCACCGCGCTGACGCTGGCCGAGCGCGGCGCCTCGGTGATGGCGCTCGGCATCGACGAGGCCGCCAACGCCGCGCTGGCGGCCGAGGCCGCGAGCCGCGGGCTCGAGTTCGAGGTCCGCCGCTGCGACGTCAGCGACGCCGACGACGTGGCGGCGGCGGTGGAAGCGACCGTCGAGGCGTTCGGCGGGGTCGACATCGTCGTCAATTCCGCCGCGGTCCACCCCTATGGCGATGCGGTCGGCACCTCGCCGGCGATGTTCGCGCGCTGCCTCGCCGTCAATGTCGGCGGCGTCCACCTGATGGCGCATTTCGCCGTGCCGGAGATGCGCCTGCGCGGCGGCGGCGTCATCGTCAACGTCTCCAGCGTCCAGGGCCATGCCTGCCAGTCCGGGGTGGCGGCCTATGTCGCCTCGAAGGGCGCGATCCATGCGCTGACCCGCGCCATGGCGCTCGACTTCGCCCCGGATCGCATCCGCGTGGTCTCGGTCAGTCCCGGTTCCGTGCGCACGCCCATTCTGGCCCTCGCCGCGCGCACCTTCGACGGCGAGGAGGCCGACATCGAGGCGGTGTTCGCCCGCTTCGGCGCGGCCCACCCCATCGGCCGCATCGGCGAGCCGGAGGAAATCGCCGACCTGATCGCCTTCCTCGCCTCCGACCGCGCCGGCTTCATCACCGGTTCGGACCACGTCATCGACGGCGGCCTCACCGCCGGCCTCGGCGTGCGCTGAAGCCGCTTTACCGGCGCGCCGAACGCCGCTTCAAATGGGACACGGCGAGGCGGGAAGGACGGACGATGGACGACGGGTTCGGCGAACGGGACGGCGGCGACGCGGTCGACGACGAATGGCTGCTGCGGCGGGCGTTCACGCTCGCCCGGCTGGCGCGGCGCAACGGCGACCATCCGTTCGGCGCGCTGCTCGCCGGCCCCGACGGAAAGGTGCTGATCGAGCAGACCAACGGCTTCTCCTCCGAGGGCGGCGACATGACCGCCCATGCCGAGCGGCTGGTCGCGACGCGCGCCTCCAAGACCCTGCCGCGCGCGTTCCTCGCCGAATGCACGCTCTACAGTTCCGCCGAACCCTGCGCGATGTGCGCGGGGGCGATCTACTGGGCGGGCATCGGCCGTGTCGTCTACGGCCAGAGCGAGCGCGGGCTGAAGGCGATGACCGGCAATCACGCCGAGAACCCGACCCTCGACCTGCCCTGCCGGGCGGTGTTCGCCATGGGCCAGCGCGAGGTCGCGGTGGTCGGCCCGATGCTGGAGGCGGAAGCCGCCGAACTGCAGCGCGATTTCTGGGCCGGCCGGCACGAGGATTGACGCGCCGCCGGACTGCAAGCGACGGCCGGCCTCAGCTGCGCCAGCGCAGCACGATCCGCTTCTCAGCTGCGCCAGCGCAGCAAGATCCGCTCCTCAGCTGCGCCAGCGCAGCACCATCGGCTTCAGCGGATTGGCGAACGGGCGGCCGGCCTCCTGGGCCTCCATCCATTCGTCCTTCACCCGCATCCACCAGCGCGCCTGGGTGTCGGCATCGTTGATCAGCATCAGCCGCGGCGAGGCCTTCTCCAGCCCCTCGCGCTGGCGCACCACCACGACGCGGTCCTGGTCGAGGAACACCCGCATCAGGTGCTCGAACAGCGGGCGCAGCGGCTTCGCCCAGCCCATCGAGACCCAGAACATCTGCCAGACCTCGGTGTGCTCGTTGTCGACCGGCGTGATCGCGGTCAGGCCCACCACCGCATGGCGGTCGCCGCGGATTTCCTCCACCCTGAGCCCCGGCAGGCGGTAGGAAATCTCGGTCGTCACGTTCTGGCCGAGCAGCTTGTAGACGATGTTCTGCGGCGGCAGCGCGTGGCGCACCATCCGCCAGCCGAGTTCGGAGGGCTCGAACGCCTTCTCCTTCGGCCGCAGCTTGCTCGCGTCCTTCTTGAACCACCACGAGGTGTGCACGAACGCGGCGTGGGTCGGGTCCATCAGGCCGAACGCGGCGTGGTCCGTGGAGCACGGAAACGGCAGCATGATCGACATCGCCGGCGCCACGTCGTCGGCGAACACCGGCAGGGCCGGCGGCTCGGCCTCGCGTCCCGAGGGCGCCTCGTCGGCCTTCGGGAAATAGACCCAGACGAGCCCCTGCCGCTCGACGCAGGAATAGGCGCCGCAGCGGATGCGCGAGGCATCCACCTTCTGGTCTTCCCGCAGCGACGGGATCTCGGTGCAGACGCCGTCGCGGCCGAACCGCCAGCCGTGATAGGAGCAGGCGATGGTGTCGCCGTCGAACTTGCCGTAGCTCAGCGGAATGCCGCGGTGGGGGCAGATGTCGCGCAGCGCGAACACCTTGCCGTCGCGGCCGCGGCCGATCAGCACCGGCTCGCCCAGCAGCGTCTTGGCGACCATCGCGCCGGGCTTCACGTCGGCGGCCGGCAGCGCCACATACCAGAGCCCGCGCAGCAACGTTGCCGTCAAGCCTTGCATCGTCGTCTCCTCAGCCGCCTGCGACGAACGCGGTCCGGTCCCGGATTCCGCATCCCGTGAGAGACCTACCCGGCCCGGCGCCGGAGGTAAACACCGGCGGAATACGTAAACGCGGCCGCAATATTGCCCCGAAATCAACCTGTGCGCGCCCCGTTAGACGCACTTCCCGGCCGGGATCGCATGTCGAAATGCCGTTCAGCCGATCCGACGCGGCCCCGCGCACCCCTTCCCCGGCGCGCCGGTCCCCCGCCCGGATCACCCACAGCATTCCGTGATGGAGGAGACGATCATGGCACTCAACCTGCCGTTCCGCCGCCCCCGCGCCTGGCTTCTGGGGGCTGTTGCCATGACGCTGACGCTGGCGAGCCTGGAGCCCGCCGCGGCCTCGACGATTTCCGACCTCGCCGCCACCGCGGGTTCGGCCACCCGGTCGTCGCCCATCCTGCCGGTGCCGGAAACCCTGCTCGACGGCGCCACCAGCGCCCTCCTCTGGGCGGGGTTCGCGGTGTTCATGATTTCCGCCCAGGGCGTCTGGACGGCGGTGCGCGCCAACAAGGACCGCGCCCGCGCGCGCAAGGCGCACCATGCCGAGATCGGCCGGGCGCAGGTGCCTCCGGGCCGCTCCGGCGCCGGCAAAATCGTATAAAAACCTTCAAACGATACCGCCCGGCGGCTTGACCGCCGGGCGGTTCGGCTGTCTTTGGCCCTTCGCCGGCTCTTTTCCGCCGGCGAAGCGCCCGGGAGCCCTCCATGTCGTCCTCCATGCTGCCGATGATCGTCGCCTATGTGGTGTTCGCGATCATGGTGCTGGCGGCGGTTCGCGAACGGCTCTGGAGCATCGGCGGCGCGCCGGCCGATCTCGGCCCCATCGATTTCGCCACCCTCGGCCCGGCCCGCCGCGGCAGCCGGTTCCTCGCCGCCCCCGCCGGCTTCACCACCGCCGTGCCGGACCTGGAGCCGCCGCGCTTCCGCGCCTTCGGCAAGGCGCTGGCGCTCGCCTTCGCCGCGGCGGCGGAAACGCTGCCTCACGGCACCCGCGTCTCGGTCGACGGCGACGGGCTCGGCGCCCGCTACGTGTTCCGCACGCCGTTCAGCCGGCGGCCGGACACGGTGCAGATCCGCATCCTGCCGCTCGAGGGCGACGAGACCACCGTCGCGATCCTGTCCCACAGCCGGTTCTCGCTCGGCGGCACCGCGGCCCACGCCGCACGGGTCAAGGCCCTGATCGCCGGCGCCGAGGCGCACCTCGCCCGCACCGCCTGAGCGCCTGCGAACCGCGGATATCGCCGCGCCCCGAAGCGTCCTATGATTGCCGGCGGCGCCCGCGCTCCGGCCGGGCGGGGCGGCCGGCCGAAGAGACGCCGGCAGAACCGAGATGCCTTGCGGAACCGAGATGCCCGATAATCCGGCCCTTCCCCTGCCCTACTGGCACCACATGAGCGCGGCGGCGATCGCGGCCGGCGACACCGCCCGCTGGATCGCGGTGCTGCCGGTGGCGGCGGTCGAGCAGCACGGGCCGCACCTGCCGCTCGGCACCGACCTCATCATCGCGGAGGGGCAGGTCAGCCGCATCGTCTCGCTGCTGCCGCCGGGTCTGCCGGCGACCTTCCTGCCGGTGCAGCCGGTCGGCCGCTCGCTGGAGCACATGGCGACCCCGGGAACGCTGACGCTCGACTGGGACGTCGCGGTCAGGACCTGGACAGGGATCGGCGAGGCGCTGCACCGCGCGGGCGTGCGCAAGCTGGTGATCGCCTCCAGCCACGGCGGCAACATGGCGCTGGCCGACATCGTGGCGCTGGAGCTGCGCGCCCGCTTCGCGATGCTGGTGGCGACCACCCGCTTCGGCCGGTTCGGCCAGCCGGAGGGCGCCTTTTCCGAAGACGAGCGCGCCTACGGCATCCACGGCGGCGACATCGAGACCTCGATCATGCTGCACCTCGCCCCGGATCTGGTGGCGATGGAGCAGGCGGCCGATTTTCCCTCCGCCCAGCAAGGCTTCGCGCAGCGCTTCACGCACCTGCGCGCCTACGGCCCCCACGGCTTCGGTTGGATGGCGCAGGACCTGAACCCCGCCGGTGCCGTCGGGCAGGCCGCGCGGGCCACCGCCGCCAAGGGCGCGGCCTCGCTCGACCGTGCCGCCCACGGCTTTATCGCGCTCCTGAAGGACATCGACGCCTTCGACCCGGACACGCTCGCCGCACGGTTTTAGAGCCTGTCCCGTTCAGATCGGATCGATCTGAACGACAAGGATAGGCTCAAGCTTTTGAATCTGGAGCGATTTCTGGTCGATTTGATGATTCCATCAGATCGGAAAGCGCTCTGGAGCCTGTCCCGTTCGAGGTCGAACCGGTCAGATCGAAAAGGATAGGCTCAGAGCTTCGAGCCCTGCCCGGTTTCCGCAGAGGCCGCCAGTGCCTGCTCGACCGCGGCGAACTCCTTGAACACGCACACCCGCATCTGCGAGCGGCGCCCGCGCACCGGCACCTCGACGGTCTCGATGCCGGTTGCGTCGGCACCGGCGGCCCTGACGACGGCGGCGGAGGCCACCACCACGCCGCCGCAGGTCTTGGTCATGGTTTCCAACCGGCTTGCGGTGTTGACGGTGTCGCCGAGCGCGGTGATGGAGGCGGCCTCGCGCCCGCCCGCCTCGCCGACGCGGCCGAGAATGACCGGCCCGGCGTGGATGCCGACGCCGATGCGCAGCGGCTGGCCGAGGCTCGCCTCGAACTCGCGGTTCAGCTCCACCAGCGCGCGGCCCATGCCGGCGGCCGCCGCCAGCGCGGCCCGGCTGCCGGCCTGAACGCCCTGCCCGATGCCGAAGATCGCCATCACGCCGTCGCCGATGAACTTGTCGACCTGACCGCCCGCCTCGCGCACCTCCCGCGCCATCGCGTCGAGATAGCGGTTGAGCAGAAAAACCACGTCGAAGCTCAGCCGGTTTTCCGACAGGCTGGTGAAGCCGCGCATGTCGACGAACAGGATCGCCACCGTCTGTTCCACGCCCCAGTGGAACGCGTCCTCGACCTGCGCCCCGCCATCCCACCCCGCCTTGACCGGCAGCAGCGGCTCCACCGAAAGATCGCTGGCCGGACGGATCTGGCAGGCGAGCCGCACGCCGTGGCGCGCATGGACACGGGCAAGCACGGCCGCCTCGGCCTCGCTCGGCGGCGGCAGAGCCTCGAGCCCGGAGAGGATACGGGTGCGGCAGGTGGAACAGCGCGCCCGCCCGCCGCAGACGGACGCGATGGCGATCTCGCGTTCGCGGGCGATTTCGAGCAGCGTCGCGCCCGGCACGACGCGGACGACGCGGCCGCCCGGAAAGGTGACGGCGATCGAACGCCGCCCGGTCGGATCGCGCCGCCGCGCGGCGATCGCAAGCGCGACGCCGCCGAGCAGCGCCGCGAAACCCGCCCGGACCGCGAACGTGTTGTGCTCGTTCCACTCGACGAAGGCGTTGCCGAGGCGCGCGCGCTCAGGCCCTGGGCCTGGCGGAAGCCGGCGTGCGGCATCGGTCCAGCCCCATTCGGTGGCGAGCGGCAGCGTCACCGCGAACGCGAACAGCACCGGCAGCGAGCGCTGGTACCACGCCCGTCCGCGCAGCCAGTAATGCAGCCCGATCATGGCGTGGGCCCACACCACCAACATCGCGAGGCTCTGCAGCACCGCGGTCGAGGCCCAGATGCTGCCGAGCACGGAGCTGTATTCGTCCGGCGCGTCGAATCTCAGCCGCGAGACGAAGGTGCCGACGACATGGCCGGCGAGGAGAAAGGGAATGGCGAGGCCGAGCAGCAGCTGGGCGGCTTCCCAGAACGGCATCGCGAGGGTGCGCCGGCGCGCGGTCTTGCCGAGGGCGAGCCCGATGTGGATAGCCGCCGCGCCGCAGAGCAGCACCATCCCCGGCACGGACTGCCAGAAACCGGCGCGCACCTCCTGCACCGCCTCCATCGCCTCAAGCGAGACGATGCCGAGCGCGTGGTTCAGGAAATGGGTGAGGACGAAGGCGAACAGCACGAGGCCGGATGCGAGCCGCAGGCGCTGCGCCGTCAGCCCGGCGAGCCACGCCCTGATGCCGCCCGGCGCTCCGGCCGCCTGCCCCCCGTCGACCGCCACGCGCCCCTCCCGGCGCCGGTCAGGCCGAGCGTACCTCTTCCACCTCCGGCACATAATGCCGGAGCAGGTTCTGGATGCCGTGGCGCAGCGTCGCCGTGGACGACGGGCAGCCCGAGCACGCCCCGCGCATCGTCAGATAGACGATGCCTTCCTTGAAGCCCTTGAAGGTGATGTCGCCGCCGTCCTGGGCGACAGCGGGGCGCACGCGCTCCTCGATCAGGTCCTTGATCATGCCGACGACTTCCTCGTCGGCCGCATCGTAGAACTCGCCCTCGTCGTCCTCGGAAGCCTCGTCGGCGATGGCGGCCTCGCCGGTCAGGTAGTGCTCCATGATCGCGCCGAGCACGGCCGGCTTCAGGTGCTGCCAGTCGATCTCGTCCTTGGTCACGGCGACGAAATCGGTGCCGAGCAGCACGCCGGACACACCGTTGACGTCGAACAGGCGGCTCGCGAGCGGGGAAGAGGCCGCCTCACCGGCGGAGCGGTATTCGCGCACGCCCTCGCCCAGCACTTCGCGGCCGGGAAGGAACTTCAGCGTCTGGGGATTCGGGGTCGTTTCGGTCTGAATGAACATCGCGTCGGTCCAGGTTCGCGGGTCAAGGCCGCGGCCAATCCGGCGGCACACAAACGTGCGACCGCTTTCGGAATCATTATATAGTGCACCGGCGGCGGCGTCGAAGGCCCATCGCGGCAACGCACCGTCCCGCAAATCGCCTGTCCGGCACCCGAACGGCGAGCCGCGCCTCAACAGCCGCCCTGCGAACCGTCCGCTGCACCGATGTCGATTGCCGCTTCAGCCTCCGTCCTGCCGTCCGCCCTCGCGCCTCTGGCGGTGATCGCGGCCACCTATCTCGCCGCCGCCGCGACGCCCGGGCCGAACATGATGCTGGTCGGCCATGTCGCCGCCGGCCGGTCCCGGGGCGCCGGGCTCGCCGCGGCGGCCGGCGTCGCGGCCGGCACCTTGATCTGGCTGGTTCTGAGCCTCGCCGGCATCGGCCTCCTGATGCAGCAGGCCGGCGACGTCTACCGGCTGCTCCGGCTCGTCGGCGCGGCCTATCTGGTGTTCGTCGGCGTGCGGATGCTGCTCGCCGGCTGGCGCGGGCCGGCCGGGGCCGCGCAAGGGCGGGCCGCGACAGCCCCGCGGGGCCGCTCTCCCTTCGTGCTCGGCCTTCTCACCAACCTCACCAATCCCAAGTCGGCCGTGTTCTGGACGTCCGTTTTCATGGTGGTGCTGCCCGCCCGCATCGGGCTCGGCTTCGAGGTCGCCCTCGTCGCGGTCATCCTGTCGCTGGCGTTCCTGTGGTACGGTTTCGTCGCCGTGGCGTTCTCCACCGCCGCCGTCCGCCGGTCCTATGCCGCCGCCGCGCGCTGGCTCGACGGCGCGACCGGCCTCATCATGATCGGGCTCGGCCTGAAGCTCGCCGACGAGGTCCGCCGCGAGATCGCCGCCTGACGGCATCAACGCGCCACCGGTCCGAAAACCGCTTCGCACTTTTCGGGATCATGCCGGTCTTCCCAGCCGCATGGTCCCGTCCGAAAACCGCTTCGCACTTTTCGGGATCATGCTCTAGGATGCCGCGCGATCCGGCTCCCGCGCCGGTCCGCGTTCGCAGCCGCCGTGCCGGACCGCCGCCCGCGTCGCCAACGGGATTGGTTCTTCATGCTGTTTGCGCTGCCTTTTCCAGCGATCGATCCCGTGCTGATCGAGGTCGGACCGTTCGCGATCCGCTGGTATGCGCTGGCCTATATCGCCGGCATCCTGCTCGCCTGGTGGTACATGAAGCGCCTCGTGCGGGCCGACCGGCTGTGGGGCGCCACGCCCCGTCCGGTGCCGGCCGACATCGACGATTTCGTGTTCTGGGCCACCATCGGCATCATCCTCGGCGGCCGCATCGGCTACGTGCTGTTCTACAATCTCGATTATTTCCTGCAGAACCCATGGGAAATCCCCGTGGTGTGGAGCGGCGGCATGTCGTTCCACGGCGGCTTCATGGGCGTCGTCATCGCCATGGTGCTGTTCGCCCGCGCCCGCGGCCTCGCGATGTGGACGATGTTCGACCTCGCGGGCGCCGCCGCGCCGTTCGGGCTGTTCTTCGGGCGCCTTGCCAATTTCGTCAACGGCGAGCTCTGGGGCCGCCCGGCCGACGTGCCCTGGGCGGTGGTGTTCCCGTTCGCCGGCCCCGAGCCGCGCCACCCGAGCCAGCTCTATGAGGCCGGGCTCGAGGGTATCGTGCTGTTTCTGGTGCTGCGCTTCGTCACCCACCGGCTGAAGGGCCTGGAACGGCCGGGCCTGACCGCCGGCACCTTCGCCGCGGGCTACGGGCTCGCGCGCATCGTGTCGGAGTTCTTCCGCATGCCCGACATCCAGATCGGCTTCCTCGCCGGCGGGCTGACCATGGGAATGCTGCTGTCGATCCCGATGGTCGCGGCCGGGATCGCCGCCATCCTGTGGGCCCGCGGCAAGCCGCTGCCCGGCGTCGCGCCGCGTGCTTCGGGGGAACGGCGATGACGGCGGCCGGCAACCCGCCCACGGCTCCCCGGCGCCCGCTCGCGGCCCGGATCGCCGACCTCATCACCGTCGGCGGACCGATCACGGTCGCCGACTACATGGCGATCTGCCTCGGCGATCCCGACGACGGCTATTATTTCACCCGCGACCCGTTCGGCACGGCCGGCGATTTCGTCACCGCGCCGGAGATCTCGCAGATGTTCGGCGAGATCGTCGGTGCCGCGCTGGTCGAAGGCTGGCAGTCGGTCGGCGCGCCTTCGCCCGTGCACCTCGTCGAGCTCGGCCCGGGCCGCGGCACGCTGATGGCCGACATCCTGCGCGTCGTCAGGCTGAAGCCGGAACTCTCCGAGGCCCTCGACGTCCACCTCGTCGAGACCAGCCCGGCGCTGCGGGCCGCCCAGGCCCGGACCATCGCGCCGTCCGGCCGCCTGCCGCGCTGGCACGACCGCATCGAAAGCCTGCCGGAAGGGCCGCTGCTCGTCGTCGCCAACGAATTCTTCGACGCCCTGCCGATCCGCCAGTTCGTGGCCACCGGCGGCGTCTGGCGCGAGCGCGTGGTGGGCCTCGGTCCGGCCGGCGGCCTCGCCTTCGGCCTCGGCGCCAGCACGCTCGACCACAGCCGCCTGCCGCCGGAGCTGCATCCGGTCCGCGACGGCGCCATTCTCGAGGCGTCGACCGCCTCCACCGCCGCGATGACGGCGCTGGCGTCGCGGATCGTCGCCCACGGCGGTCTCGCCCTCGTGATCGATTACGGCCATGTCCGCAGCGCCGTCGGCGACACCTTCCAGGCGGTGAAGGCCCACCAGCCGGTCGATCCGCTGGCCGAGCCCGGCCTCGCGGACCTGACGGCCCACGTCGATTTTGCCGCCCTCGCCCGCGCGGCGGCGGCGGCCGGCGCCGCGGTTCACGGCCCGCTGGAACAGGGCCAGTTCCTGACGGCCGCCGGCCTTCTCCAGCGCGCCGGCCATCTCGGCGCCGGCAAGGGAGCCGAGGTGCAGCAGGCGATCCGCACCGCCGTGGAGCGCCTCGCCGGCCCCCGCGAAATGGGCAAGCTGTTCAAGGTCATGGCCGTGACGCAGCCGGGCGTGCCGACCGCCGCCGTGCCCGGCTTTCACCGCGAGACGCCATGATCCCGGCCAGATGAGGCCCGAAGCTGACGCCGTCTCCATCCGCAACGAGGCTCGCTTCCGTTGATCGTCGCTCCCGAACTCGGCCGGCTCGCCGGCATCCGCCACGGATTCTTCACCCGCGAGGGCGGGGTGTCGGAAGGCCTCTATGCCAGCCTCAACACCGGCCTCGGCTCGCGCGACGACCGGGCGGCGGTCCATGAGAACCGCGCCCGCGTCGCCCGCGCCCTCGGCGTCGAGCCCGGGCGGTTCGTCACGCCCTATCAGGTGCACTCGCCGGACGTGTTCACGGTCGAGGAACCCTGGGCGCCCGGCGACGGCCCCAAGGTCGACGCGCTGGTCTCGAACCGGCCGGGGATCGCCATCGGGGTCTCGGCCGCCGATTGCGGCCCGGTGCTGTTCGCCGATGCCGGCGCCGGTGTCGTCGGCGCGGCCCACGCCGGCTGGAAGGGCGCGTTCGGCGGCGTGCTGGAGGCGACCGTCGCGGCGATGGAAGCCCTCGGCGCCCGGCGCGGCCAGATCGTCGCCGTGCTCGGCCCCACCATCTCGCGCGCGGCCTACGAGGTCGGCCCGGAATTCTCCGCCCGCTTCCTCGCCGCCGATCCCGGCAACGCCGCCTTCTTCACGCCGTCGGCGCGCGAGGGTCACGCCATGTTCGACCTGCCCGGCTATATCGGCCGCCGCCTCGCCGCGGCCGGGGTCGGCACCGCCGGGGATGTCGGCCTCTGCACGTACGGCGACGAGGCGAGATTCTATTCCTATCGCCGGGCCACCCATCGCGGCGAGCCGGACTATGGCCGCCTCGTCGCCGCGATCGCGCTCGACGCGGGATGAGCGCGGCGGCGCCGCTGCCCGGCACGAAGCCCGATTGCAGGCCGGCCTGATCGCGCCGGCCTGATCGCGTCACGTTGATCGCGTCACGTTGATCGCCTCTCGCCGGCCAAGCCGGGAGAACCGGTGCAAACGATACATCTTCCGATGGCGCACGTCGGGTAATCGTTCTAGCATTCGCCTCACCTTCCAGAAGGCCGACGCAACGGCCGCGCGAAAACCGAGGTCCATCGATGAAGAACGCTCCCCGCCGGCGCCTTGCCGTCACGTTCGCCCTTGCCACGGCCGCGAGCATCCTCGCCTCCGCCGGCGCCTCCGCCGAGATGATCGGCAACTGCGAGGTCAGCGGCACCAAGGGACAGTATTCGCTGACGCCCGCCGTGCCCGGCCAGCTCACCGTCGAGGTCAACCTGCCGGCGCCGGGCTGGTGGAACGGCGACACGCCGGAAACCATCAAGGACGGCTACGAATATTGCCTCGGCGCCAACATCGCCTATCGCGCGGGCCTCGATAAGGTCGGCGTCAAGAACGTGGCGTGGGACGCGCTCGTCGCCGGCCAGACCCGGGACTTCGATCTCGCGCTGTCCCAGATCTCCATCACCGACGAGCGCAAGAAGGTGGTGGACTTCTCGGTGCCCTACTTCTCCTCCGATGTCGGCGTGCTGGTGAAGAAGGGAACCTCCCTCGACGCCAAGACCATGAAGGATGCCCAGATCGGCGTTCAGCAGGGCACCACCGGCGCCACCTTCGTCGACGAGGTGCTGAAGCCCTCCAAGGCGGCCAAGGTGTTCCCCGACACCCCGTCGATGTTCACCGCGCTGATGGCGAACCAGATCGACGCCGCGATGACCGACACCGCCATCGTGCTCGGCCAGGCCGCCGTCTCCAACGGCATGTTCGAGGTCATCGGCCAGTACAACACCGGCGAGACCTACGGCGCGATCTATCCGAAGAACTCCCCCAACGCCAAGGTGCTGGACGAGATCATCCAGGGCCTGATCGACGACGGCACCACCAAGAAGCTCGCCTCGAAATACCTGACCGAGGCCTGGGGCATCGACCCGACCAGCATTCCGACCTTCAAGAACTGACGTCGGAAGCGGCGCCGGCTCATGGCGGAGTTGATCTCCGGCAATGCTGGGGAGCGCGACCTGAAGTGGCGCGCTCCCTCCCCCGCCCGGACCTACCGGGCCCTTTCGGCCGTCGGCGCGTTGTTCGCGGTCGTCGCCTTCGCCGCGGCGGTCGCGGTGCTGGTGATGATCCGCGGCGCCGTGATCGCGTCTGGCTTCGGCTCGCTCGCGGTCGACGGCTTCCTCCTGGTCGGCGCGCTCGCCACCACGCTGCTGGCGCTGCCGGCCGCGCGGGGGCTCCGGCTGTCGCGGCAGGCGCGCACGGCCGGCAACCTCGTGGAGGCGCGCACCCTCGGCGCCGCCGCCCACGACGCCTCCTGGTGCGCGGTCGGCTATTCGGTCGCCGTGCTCGCGATGAGCGGGCTCGGCTTCTTCTTCGTCGCCAACGGCGCCGCCGTCGCCCACACCTTCTTCCAGATCAAGCTCATCACCGAATCGTTCGCGCTGGTCGCGGGCGCGTTCTGGATGAACGTCACCATCTTCCTCGTCGCCGAGGTGCTGGTGCTGGTCTGGGGCCTCGTCATCGCCATCGCCCGCACCCTGCCCGGCGAGGCCGGCCGGCCGATCCGCTGGCTCGCCACCGTCTATACCGACGTGTTCCGCGGCCTGCCGGCGATCATCACCATCTATCTCATCGGGTTCGGCCTGCCGCTCACCGGCCTGCCGATCATCGGCAACCTGCCGCAGGCGTGGTACGCCATCCTGGCGCTGACGCTCACCTACGGCGCCTATGTGGCCGAGGTCTACCGCTCCGGCATCGATTCGATCCACCAGAGCCAGACCGCCGCCGCCCGCTCGCTCGGCCTGTCCTACGGCCAGACCCTGCGCTTCGTGGTCGTTCCCCAGGCCGTGCGGCGCATTATCCCGCCGCTCCTCAACGATTTCATCAGCCTGCAGAAGGACACGGCGCTCGTGAACGTCATCGGCGCCATCGATGCCTTCAACCAGGCCAAGATCGTCGCGAGCAACCATTTCAACCTGTCGTCGGTGACGACGGTGGCGTTCCTGTTCGTGGTCATCACCATTCCCCAGGCCCGGTTCGTCGACCGGCTCCTGGAACGCGAACAGCGCCGCATGCGGGCGGGATGACGTCATGGCTTTGATCGAAATCGACGGCGTGGTGAAGCGCTACGGCGACTTCGAGGTGCTGAAGGGCATCGATCTCGCCGTGGAGGCGCACCAGGTGGTGTGCCTGATCGGCCCGTCGGGCTGCGGCAAGTCCACGCTGCTGCGCTGCATCAACGGGCTGGAGACCATTGCGGCCGGCGAAATCCGCCTGCACGGCGACCGCGTCACGGGACCGGGCGTCGACCTCAACGCCCTCCGGCGCGATGTCGGCATCGTGTTCCAGGGCTACAACCTGTTCCCGCACATGTCGGTGCTGGAAAACGTCATCCTCGCGCCGATGCAGGTGCTCGGCCAGCGCCGGGCCGAGGCCGAGGAAAAGGCGATGACGCTCCTGAAGCGCATCGGCCTCGACCACAAGGCCAAAGAATATCCCGACCGGCTGTCCGGCGGCCAGCAGCAGCGCGTCGCCATCGTGCGCACGCTGGCGATGGGGCCGATGGTGCTGCTGCTCGACGAGATCACCTCGGCGCTCGACCCGGAGCTCGTCTCCGAGGTTTTGAACATCGTGCGCGATCTTGCCGCCGACGGCATGACCATGATGCTCGCCACCCACGAGATGGGGTTCGCCCGCGAGGTGGCCGACAAGGTCTGCTTCCTCCACGCCGGCCTCGTCCACGAGGAAGGCCCGCCCGAGCAGATCTTCGGCGACCCCCACGACGATCGCACCCGCGCCTTCCTGAAGCGCATCATCGAGGCCGGCCGGCTTTAGGAGCGCTTTCCGATCTGATGGCAACATCAGATCGACCAGAATTCGCTCTAGATTCAAAAGCTTGCGCATATCCCGCGGGCCGCATCCGCCCTGCCGGCGTCACCTTCAGGATCGTGCCATGTTTGCGGCGCATGATGCCGGCTCCGGTTCCCACGCCCCGGGGATCGTGCTTAATCTCCTGTCGTCGCTCCATTCAACGCCGGTGTCCATGAACAACCCGATTTCGGCCAGCCGTCCCCGTCCTGAAACCTTTCTCGAGCCGGAAGCCGCGCTGGAGCGCGTCCAGGCGCTCTATGACGGCGAACTCGAATATCTGCGGCGGCATTTCCGCGCCTTCTCGGAGGGCGACATGCCGGAAGGGCGCGTCAGGGCGTTCTATCCCTATGTCGGCCTCGCCACCCATTCGTTCGCCCGGGTCGACACGCGCCTGTCCTACGGCTTCGTCTCGTCGCCCGGGCTCTACCGCACCACGATCACCCGCCCGGATCTGTTCGATCATTATCTGCTGGAGCAGTTCCGCCAGCTCGTCGACAATCACGGCCAGCCGATCGAGGTCGGGATTTCGTCGACACCGATCCCGATCCATTTCGCCTATCCCGACGGCATCCACATCGAGGCCTCGCTGACGGCCGACCGCCTGCGCAACCTGCGCGAGGTGTTCGACGTGCCCGATCTCGCGCTGATGGACGACAGCATCGTCAACGGCACCCACGAGGCGCGGCCGGGCGAGCCGCGGCCGCTGGCGCTGTTCACCGCCCCGCGGGTCGACTATTCGCTGCATCGGCTGCGCCACTATACCGGCACCAGCCCGGAGCACGTGCAGAACTACATCATCTTCACGAACTACCAGTTCTATATCGACCAGTTCGTGCTGCACGCCCACGCGACCATGGCCGATCCGGAAAGCGGCTACGATTCCTTCGTCGAGCCCGGCAACCGCGAGACCGCCAACATCCGCCATGGCGGCGCGGTGCGCGGCGAGGCGCTGACCCGGCTGCCGCAGATGCCGGCCTATCACCTGAAGCGCCGCGACGGCGCCGGCATCACCATGATCAATATCGGCGTCGGCCCGTCCAACGCCAAGACCATCACCGACCACGTCGCGGTGCTGCGGCCCCACGCGTGGCTGATGCTCGGCCACTGCGCCGGCCTGCGCAACACCCAGCGGCTCGGCGACTATGTGCTGGCCCACGGCTATGTGCGCGAGGACCACGTGCTCGACGCCGACCTGCCGGTGTGGATCCCCGTGCCGGCGCTGGCCGAGGTGCAGGTCGCGCTGGAGCAGGCGGTCGGCGAGATCACCGGCCTCGTCGGCTGGAGCCTGAAGAGCATCATGCGCACCGGCACCGTCGCCACCATCGACAACCGCAACTGGGAACTGCGCGACCATCGCGAGCCGGTGCAGCGCTTCAGCCAGAGCCGGGCGATCGCGCTCGACATGGAAAGCGCCACCATCGCCGCCAACGGGTTCCGCTTCCGCGTGCCCTACGGCACGCTGCTCTGCGTTTCCGACAAGCCGCTGCACGGCGAGATCAAGCTGCCGGGCATGGCCGATGCGTTCTACCGCAGCCAGGTGGACCAGCACCTGCAGATCGGCATTCTGGCGATGGAAAAGCTGCGCGCGCTCGGGCTGGAACGGCTGCACAGCCGCAAGCTCCGCAGCTTCACCGAGGTCGGTTTCCAGTAGCGGCGCGGCTTCGGACGACGCCCGGTTCCGCCGGGACGGAATTTGGCGTTGGCAGACCGGCGCCGGTTCGATTAGACACGGGGATGCGAGCCGGCCCGGGCGGGCGGGCTCCGAGAGCCGCCGGACCGGCGGGAGCTGAGGCGAAGAGGAACGACATGGGCGCAGGCAGGATTGCAAAGGCGACGGCGATCCTGTGCGCCATGCTTTCGCTCGCGGCCTGCGGCTCGCTCGGCTTTCCGCCGAAGCCGGTGGCGCAGGTGCCGCCGCCTGCGCTCGATGTCGCCCGCTACCAAACCTTCGCGATGGCGCCGCCGACCGGCGTGCCCGGCAATCTCGGCGACGCCTACCTGCGGCAGATGTATATCCGCGCCCGGCAGGAGGGACTGAATTTCCCGACCACGCCGGATACCAAGACGAACTACCTGATCAAGACCCACATGAACGCGGTCGGCGACGACAGCGGCAGCACGGTCTACTACATCGTCGACATCTACGATTCCGATGGCCGGCGCGCGACCCGCATCGTGGGCCACGAAGCCGCCGGCGGCACCTACAGCGACCCGTGGTCGGGCGCGAGCACGGGCACCATGACGACCATCGCGCTCAAGGCGATGTTCAGCGTCAGCGCCTGGCTCTTCAGCGGACGCTGACGCCGGGCGGCTGGCCAAATGGTCACGCCGGGCAGCCCTGCTGCGGCGGACGGTTGTCGTCGCGGACGGGGATTGCTAGAGAACCGCGCGTCCGACTGTCGCCACGCGGCACGGGCGCCCGTTCAGATCGGCCGTGGGGCTCGGCTCGGAGGCGTCTAACCATCATGAAGCTCGTTGCAGGCAATTCCAACCGCGCGCTCGCCGAGGCGATCGCCGGCTATCTCGACGTCCCGCTGTCCAAGTGTCTGGTGCGGCGCTTCGCGGACCAGGAAATCTTCGTCGAGGTCCAGGAGAACATGCGCGGCGAGGATGTGTTCGTCATCCAGTCGACCAGCTTTCCGGCCAACGACAACCTGATGGAACTCCTGATCATCACCGATGCGCTGCGCCGGGCCTCCGCCCGCCGCGTCACGGCGGTGATCCCCTATTTCGGCTACGCCCGCCAGGACCGCAAGCCGGGGCCGCGCACGCCGATCTCCGCCAAGCTGGTGGCGAACCTGATCACCCGCGCGGGCGTCGACCGCGTCCTGACCATCGATCTGCACGCCGGCCAGATCCAGGGCTTCTTCGACATCCCCGTCGACAACCTCTATTCGGCGCCGGTGATGATGCGCGACATCAAGGAGCGCTACGGCATCGAGAACGTCATGGTGGTGTCGCCGGACGTCGGCGGCGTGGTGCGCGCCCGCGCGCTCGCCAAGCGCATCGACGCCCCCCTCGCCATCGTCGACAAGCGCCGCGAGCGCCCGGGCGAATCCGAGGTGATGAACATCATCGGCGACGTCGCCGGCCGCGACTGCATCCTGGTGGACGACATCATCGATTCCGGCGGCACGCTGTGCAACGCCGCCGAGGCGCTGATGCGCAAGGGCGCGCTGAGCGTCACGGCCTACATCACCCACGGCGTGCTGTCGGGCGGCGCTGTAACCCGCGTCGAGGCCTCGATGCTGAAGGAACTGGTCATCACCGATTCCATCGAGGCCACCCCGGCGGTCGCCTCCGCCCACAATATCCGCCACATCTCCGTGGCGCCGCTCTTGGGCGAAGCCATCAGCCGCACGGCGCTCGAGAAGTCGGTGTCGAGCCTGTTCGACTGAGAGAAGCCGCCACTTTCGGTGGACTTTCCTCCCGTTCGCCGCTATGAGAACGCCCGGTCACGCACCCCTGGAGGCGTGGCCGCGATCGTTCGGGCGCCTTGCCCGGCGATCACCACCGGCCGCTTGCGAACGGTTCGCCGGCCGGCGACATGATCATAATGCATCTGGAGTTGTCCCATGGCTCGTTCCTATGAGCTCGTGGCCACGGTGCGCGATCGGGTCGGTAAGGGGGCCGCTCGTGCACTTCGCCGCGAAAACAAGATTCCCGCCGTGATCTACGGCGCAGGCAAGCCCGCGCTTCCCATCGCGCTGCCGTCCAAGGAAATCTTCCTGAAGCTGCATGCCGGCGGCTTCCTGACCACGATCGCCGTGATCGACACGGGCTCGGAAAAGATCCGCGTGATCCCGCGCGACTACCAGCTCGATCCGGTCCGCGACACGCTGGTCCACGTCGACTTCCTGCGCGTGTCGGCCGATTCCCACATCGTCGTCGAGGTGCCCGTGCACTTCACCGGCGAGGAGGGCTCGCCCGGCCTGAAGCGCGGCGGCGTGCTGAACATCGTGTCCCACACGGTGTCGCTCAACGTCGGTGCGGACGCCATTCCGGAAGCCCTCACGGTTGACGTCAGCGGCCTCGACATCGGCGACTCGGTCCACCTGTCGCAGCTCACGCTGCCGGCCGGCGCCCATGCCGAGACCCACGGCGAGGACCTGACGATCGCGACGATCGTCGCCCCGGCCGTGCTGGCCGACGAGGAGCCGGCGGCGGAAGAGACCCCGTCCGCCTGACGGCACCCGACATCGAAATGAGTGCGGCGCCTGCCCGGTTCTCGGTCGGGCGCCGTTTTCGTTTCTGGAGCGCTTTCCGATCGGGCCGACGGCTCTGATCGCCATCTTCCGGGAAGGGCACGCGATGCTGATCATGGTCGGCCTCGGCAATCCGGGTTCGCGCTATGCCGCCAACCGCCACAATGTCGGCTTCATGGCGGTCGACCGCATCCATCAGCGCCATCGCTTCGGGCCGTGGCGGCAGAAGTTCCAGGCGGAGATCGCGGAAGGCACCCTCGACGACGAGCGCGTGCTTCTGATGAAGCCGCTGACCTACATGAACGAATCCGGCCGCGCCGCCGGCGAGGCCGCGCGGTTCTACAAGGTCGATGCCAAGGACGTCGTCGTCTTCCACGACGAGCTCGACCTGCCGCCCGGCAAGTTCCGCGCGAAGACCGGCGGCGGCCACGGCGGCCACAACGGCCTGCGCTCGCTGACCCAGCAGCTCGGCGACGGCTATCGCCGCGTGCGCATCGGCATCGGCCATCCCGGCGCCAAGGAACTCGTCCACGGCTACGTGCTGCACGACTTCGCCAAGGCGGACGAGGCGTGGCTTACGCCCCTGCTCGACGCCATGGCCGCGGAAGCCCCGCTGCTCGCGGAGGGCAAGGACGCGACCTTCGCCAACCGCGTTCACCTCGCGCTCCAGCCAGGCCAAGCCCCGCGCGATCAGGTCCCGCGCGACGCCAGGCCTCGGACGGCGGCTCCGGGCGAACCCGGCGCGGGGGAGACTGCCCCCGGCGCCGGCGCCGCTGCCGGCAAGGACGATACCGCTGCAAAGACCTCGAAGGCCGGCGGCGCACTCGCGGAAGGGCTCGCCAGGCTGTTCGGCGGCCGCAAGTAGATCGCGTAAGGAACACGCCTGCCGTGCGTCAGGTCCCCGCCCCCGACAAAAAGAAAGGCCGGGGACGATTGCCCCCGGCCGGTCTCGTCCGCCGGCCCAGCGGCCGGCAGCGTGCATAGCGACCTTAGTTGGTCACGCCACCCGTTCCGGGCTGGGCCGGAGCGGCCGGCACGGTGGAATCGGTGGTGGTGGAGTTGGTCCGCTCGGCGGGCTTCTCCGGCGCCACATATTCCGGCATCGCCTCGATTTCCTCGTTCGACTTCGCCAGCACCAGGGTGTGGTCGGTCGGGCTGAACTGGAACTCGTTCCAGGCCACCTTCACCTTCTTGGTGCCGAGGCCCATGAAGCCGCCGACGGCCACGACGCCGTCGGTGATCTGGCCGTTCGGCTGGATCAGCACGGTGTCGAGGGTGGCGACGTCCTCGCCGTTGGAGTTCTTGATGTTCGACCCGGTGATGTCGCTCAGCGGGATCGACGGCATCAGCGACGCCGTGTCGTTGGGAGCGGGAACCGACGGCGTGGTCGGCGCGCCCGGCGTGGTCGGATTGACTTCCGCCGGCGGCGTGGTCGTCGTCGGATCCATCGGCGTGGTCTGATTGTTCATCGGCGCAGTCGGCGCGACCTGCGTGTCGTTCTGGGTGGCATCCTGCGCAAAGGCCACGGGGGCGCCAATCAAGCCGAAGCTGAGAACGGCGGCGGACGCAGCGTTCATCCACTTGTTCGTCATCGTTTACTCTCCTGTGCTTGGTTTCTAGCGTCTCAATTAAGGACACCTGACAGACCTGAACCGTTCACATCTCAGAACGGTGATCCCGCGGACAAAACGTGCCGCCTGTGGCTTGGTTCCCAATTTGTCTGCTTTCCAAAACGGCTCTTGACGGAACGCCCGGCGCGCGGCCAAGAACGGGCGCCCGGACACCTGCCGCGCCGGGGCAGCCGTCATCCGCGTGGAAGCGGGGAAAAGGCGTGCCCGCGCGGCGTTCGGGCCAAGGCCTTCCACGCGGCCCGCCGCGACGGGAACCAGCAAGCATTCGAGCGCACGGGCCGGCCTTCCGCCCGCCGCGCATCCGCGACCGAGAGACGGACCGCCATGGGCTTCAAATGTGGAATCGTCGGCCTGCCGAATGTCGGCAAGTCGACCCTGTTCAACGCGCTGACCAAGACGGCCGCGGCCCAGGCGGCGAACTATCCGTTCTGCACCATCGAGCCGAACACCGGCGAAGTCGCCGTGCCGGACCCGCGCCTCGCCCGCATCGCGGCGATCGGCAAGTCCGCCCAGATCGTGCCGGCGCGCATGACGTTCGTGGATATCGCTGGCCTGGTGCGCGGCGCCTCCAAGGGCGAGGGCCTCGGCAATCAGTTCCTCGCCAACATCCGCGAGGTCGATGCCATCGCCCACGTGCTGCGCTGCTTCGAGGACGGCGACATCACCCACGTCGAGGGCAAGATCGACCCGGTCGCCGATGCCGAGACGGTGGAGACCGAGCTGATGCTCTCGGATCTCGAGAGCCTGGAGCGGCGCGTGGTGCCGCTCCGGAAGCGCGCCGCCAACGACAAGGACGCCAAGGCGCAGGTCGTGCTGATGGACGCGGTGCTGGAGCTCTTGCGCGAGGGCAAGCCCGCGCGGCTGCTGAAGGTCGACGCCGACGACGCCAAGGCGTTCGAGATGCTCAACCTGCTGACGGCCAAGCCCGTGCTCTATGTCTGCAATGTCGACGAGGGCTCCGCCGCCACCGGCAACGCCTTCTCCGACCGCGTCGTCGAGAAGGCCCGCGCCGAGGGCGCCGGCTGCGTGGTGATCTCCGCGGCCATCGAGGCCGAGATCGCCCAGCTGCCGCCGGAGGAGCAGAAGGAGTTCCTCGAAACCATCGGCCTCACCGAGCCCGGCCTCGACCGCGTGATCCGCGCCGGCTACGACCTGCTCGGCCTTGCGACCTATTTCACCGTGGGGCCGAAGGAAACCCGGGCCTGGACCATCCACCGCGGCTTCCGCGCGCCCCAGGCCGCGGGCGTGATCCACAGCGATTTCGAGCGCGGCTTCATCCGCGCCCAGACCATCGCCTATGACGACTACGTCGCCCTCGGCGGCGAGGCCGCGGCCAAGGAGGCCGGCAAGGCGCGCGACGAAGGCAAGGAATACGTGGTGCAGGACGGCGACGTGATGCTGTTCCGCTTCAGCGGCTGACGGCCCGTCCCGGCCGCCCGCAGGTGGGGCGGCCTCTCTCGGGGCGGCCTCTCCCAGGGCGGCCGCTCTCAGGGCGGGCGGTGCCGCCGGCTCGCTTGTCCGCCCGCTGCGGTGGTGGCACACTCGCCGCCATGACCGCACCGCGCAGTTCGTTCCTCGAAGGCCACCGCCGCAAGTTCCTCGTCGTGATCGACGACACCCCGGAATGCGACCGGGCGCTGGTCTATGCCGCCAAGCGCGCCGAGCGCACCGCCGGCGGCGTCGTGCTCCTCCACATCATCGTGCCGCAAACCGATGCGCCGCAGTGGCTCGGGGTCGAGGAGGTGATGCGCGCCGAAGCCCTCGGCGAGGCGGAGACGCTGATGGCGCGCGCCGCCGAGCGCGCCCGCGCCATCGCCCACGTCGAGCCGGAGATCGTGATCCGCGAGGGCGGCCGCGCCGAGGAGATCATGAAGCTCATCGGCGAGGATACCGACATCGCCATTCTGGTGCTCGCCGCCGGCAGCGACACCGAAGGCCCCGGCCCGCTGGTCACCGCCATCGCCGGACGGGCCGCCGGCACCTTCCCGATCCCCATCACCATCGTTCCGGGCACCCTCAGCGACGCCGAGATCGCCGCCGGCGCCTGAGCGTTCCCCGTTCACGAAAAAGCCCCGCGTCCGGCCGGACGCGGGGCTTTTCCTTTTTGGCGGCAGGGAGACGGCGCCCCGGGATCAGAACACGTTGCGCAGGGCGTAATAGATCAGGCCGGACATCATGATCGCGGCCGGCAGCGTCAGCACCCAGGCGAGCGCGAGATTGCGCAGGGTCCGCATCTGCAGCCCCGAGCGGTTCGCCGCCATGGTGCCGGCCACGCCCGAGGACAGCACATGGGTGGTCGACACCGGCAGGCCGTACATGTCGGCCGCGGCGATGGTCGTCATCGCCACCAGCTCCGCCGCGCCGCCCTGGGCGTAGGACAGGTGCGTCTTGCCGATCTTCTCGCCGACGGTCACCACGATGCGCTTCCAGCCGACCATGGTGCCGAGCCCGAGCGCGATGGCGACCGCGACCTTGACCCACAGCGGGATATATTTCGTCGCCTGATCGAAGTCCCGCGCGAGGGCGTCGAGATTGGCCTTGGTGTCGGCATCGAAGGCGGGCTTGCCGGAGTGCCGCATCACCGAGATCGACTGCGAGGCGAGATACATGTCGTTGCGCATGTTCTTCGCCGCGGTCGCCGGCAGCTTGTCGAACGCGTTGACGTCGTTCGCGGTCTTGCTGATGTCGTCGATCACCGCGACGAGCGCCGGAACCACAGCGGACGTGTAGGTGCGGCTCGAGATGTAGTTCGACAGCGTGACGCGCGGATCGACCGGCGTGGGCGCCGTGGAATAGGGCGCCAGCGATTGCTGCGTCACCACCGAGAGCGCGCGGAACTGCGCGATCTCTTCCGGTGCGACGGTGCGGTTCAGCGCATAGGCGGTGGGCACGATGCCGATCAGGATCAGCATGATCAGCCCCATGCCCTTCTGGCCGTCGTTGGAGCCGTGGGCGAACGACACGCCGGTGCAGGTGACGACTAAAAGGCCGCGGATCCACCACGGCGGCGGATTGACGCCGTCCGGCTCCTTGTAGAGCGCCTGATTGCGGATGGTCGCCTTCATCGCCAGCAGCAGCGCGCCGGCGGCGACGAAGCCGATGACAGGCGACAGCAGCAGCGACCAGCCGACCTTGGCGGCCTGCGACCAGTCCACGCCGGAGGTGGCGCCCGGGCCCTGCATCAGCTGGTGGGCGAGGCCGACGCCGATGATCGAGCCGATCAGCGTGTGAGAGCTCGAGGCCGGCAGGCCGAGATACCAGGTGCCCAGATTCCACAGGATCGCGGCGATCAGCAGCGAGAACACCATGGACATGCCCGCGCTCGAACCGACCTGGAGGATCAGTTCCACCGGCAGCAGCGTGATGATGCCGTAGGCGACGGCGCCGCTGGAGACCAGCACGCCGATGAAGTTCCACACGCCCGACCACACCACCGCGAAATGCGGCGGCAGCGAGTGGGTGTAGATCACGGTGGCGACCGCGTTGGCGGTGTCGTGGAAACCGTTGACGAACTCGAAGCCGAGCGCCACCAGAAGCGCGAGGCCGAGCAGGATATAGGGCATGGCCTCGATCGGCTGGGTGCCGGTGGCGGCCATGTCGGAATAGATCGAGTAGGCGGAGAACAAAAGGCCGCCGACAAGCAGCGTGAAGAAGATCGCGGTTCCGGCCGGCGTGGCCTTGCGGTCCAGCGACGGCTTGCCGCCGTGCATCGCGGGCGCCGGCCGCGCGGCGCTGTGAGCGGACCCGCCCGTCGCGGCCTTGCGGCCGTGGGTGGATGCACGCGTCGCGGCACCGGTTCCAGCACCGTGATGCGCGTCGCGCCTGTCTTTCTTCTGTACCATGTGTCCCTCTGGGACGGCACGGCTGCCGCCGCACTCGGATCGCTCGCCGGTCAGGCCCGATGCCTGCCCTGACGTCGCGGGGCGATCCTGATCACCGCGACATGACAGTTGGATGACGTCCCGTTTCGCCCCGCCTGCGGCCAGCCGACACAGCCCGGCGGCCGCTGCGACGCCGCCTAACCGGCCGGAACGTCGGAGGCGACGTCGGAGAACGCCCAGGCCCGCAGCAGATGGTGCGCGATGGCGAACCCCGCCGGCGCCTTCAGCCCGTCCGGATGGGTTCCTTCCAGCATCTGCCGCACCTCCTCGCGGGGGAACCAGCGGCAATCCTCCAGCTCCGCGTCGTCGCGGCGGATTTCTTCCGTCAGTGCCTCGGCGAGGCAGCCGATCATCAGCGAGGCCGGGAACGGCCACGGCTGGCTCGCCATGTAGCGCACCCGGCCGACGCGGATGTGGGATTCCTCGCGCACCTCGCGGCGCACGGCGTCCTCGATGGTCTCGCCGGGCTCAATGAAGCCGGCGAGGCAGGAATACATGCCCGGCGCGAACCGGGCCTGACGGCCGAGCACGCAGCGCTCGCCGTCGACCACCAGCATGATCGCGACCGGGTCCGTGCGTGGGAAATGCACCGCGTCGCAGCTCGTGCAGTCGCGGCGGTAGCCGCCTTCGGCGATCCGCGTCCTGCCGCCGCACACCGAGCAGAAGCCGTGATGGCGGTGCCAGTGGACGAGGCTGCGCGCCTGCGCGACGAGGCCCTGCTCGTCGGGCGCGAGGCGCCCTTCCGAGGCGAGCCCGCGGATATCGGCCACCGTTTCGCCCGCTGCCTCCGCGGCCGCGCCGTCGATGGCGAGGGCGAAGCGGCCGTGGCCTTCCTCGATCCCGAGAAAAACGGCCTCTGCCGGGTCGATGGCGAAGCGGCTGGCCGTGGCGGCGGAGCGCACGATGGTCAGCGGCGTGTCGCCGACCACGACCCGGTCGTCGGCGACGAGCACGAAGCCGGTATCCGGCCGCGCCGCGAGCTCCGCCAGATAGGCGTCGTCCTTGCGGTGCTCGGCGGCGCGCTCGGTGCGCGTGCGGCCATATCCCGTGAGCCTGGAGAGGTCGATGGGCGGGAAGTCGATCGGAGCCATGCGGAACCGTCTTGAATGTCGTGGCGAAAGGGTCTGTGCCGGCCGTGCGGCCGGGGCTGGAGCACCTCACCGCCGGATCGGTGTGATCCGGACGACAGGCGCCTCAACGGCGTTCGAGGTCGCGAAAAGCCCGAGAGGGATAGCAGGAACGCCCAACGGACGCGAGTTGAAAGCCGGGGTGCCGTCCCGTGGGCGACGTCCGCGCGACGGATGGCGCGCGACGCACGGTGCGCGCGGGGTCGGCCGCGGCCTGGGCCGGCGTCAGTCTTCCTCGCCGAACCGGCCCTCCACCAGCGCGGCGATCGCGGCGATGGCCATGTCGGCATCCGGTCCCTCAGCGGTCACGCGGATGGTGCTGCCCTTGGCCGCGCCGAGCATCAGCAGGCCCATGATCGAGGTGCCGCCGACCGTCTGGCCGTCGCGACCGACGGTGATCGCCGCCTCGAACGCCTCGGACAGCCGCGCGAACTTGGCGGAGGCCCGGGCGTGGAGCCCACGCCGGTTCTGGATGAGAAGGTTGCGCTCCCGGAGGCAGTCCAGCCCGCCGCCTGCCCTCACGGCTTCGCCGTCCACGCTGTCACCTCCGCATCCGCGCCGCGCGCCGCCATCTCGCTTCAACGCTGGCCGGTCAGGACCTGGCTCGCCACGCTGATATATTTCTGCCCGGCCTTGCGGGCCTCGTCGACCGCCGTCACGAGGTCGACGTCGCCGCGCACCGAGGCGAGCTTCACCAGCATCGGCAGGTTGATGCCGGCGATCACCTCGACCTGGCCCATGTCCATCACCGAGATGGCGAGGTTGGAAGGCGTGCCGCCGAACATGTCCGTGAGCAGCACGACGCCCTGTCCCTGGGAGACCCGCTTGACCGCCTCGACGATGTCCTGGCGACGCAGTTCCACATCGTCCTCGGGACCGATCGAGATCGTCTCGACCAGGGGCTGCGGTCCGACCACATGCTCCAGAGCCGCCTTGAACTCCACCGCAAGGCGGCCGTGGGTGACGAGGACAAGACCGATCATAGTGTCTCCGCGCTGGCATCGTCGGTCATCGGCGAGCGACGATGGACGGCATTGGCCGACACGACGCGCTTTCCGGACCGACGGAACACTCCGTCCGGGAAACGCCCCGCACCGATGGATCGGAGCGGCCAAGTGGCCCGGTTCCGACCCGGCCAACATTTGGTCAGGCCGTCGTGGAGTGCAAGTAAAATTGCCGGTTGCCGCCCTGTCCTGTGGACCGGCATTCCATCTGGTCGACCGCCGCGAGCACGAGGGCGGCGGCCGAGACCACCCCGATGGGCACGGCGATGCGCCGGATCGCGACCCCGAGGACGGTCGCCTCTCGGTCAGCCTCGCCGGGCACGCGCTCGCACTCTGCCGGCGGCAGGAGATCGGCGACGAGGGCCGCGACCGCCGCGGCTTCGTGGGCGACGGGCACGATGCCGAGCCAGCGCCGCTCGACGAGGCCCGCGATCCGCGGCGGAACCGTCGCGACGAGGCGGCCGCCGCAGGCTTCGAGCGAGACATAGTCGTCGCCGACGAGGATCGCGAAGCGGCCGGCGAGCCGGGCGGCCTCGATCACGGCGAGCGCCAGTGTCGTCTTGCCGCTGCCCGATGGCCCGCGGATCAGGATGCCGGTCTCGCCGACCGCGAGCGCCGTGGCATGGACGAGTTCGCTCACGGCAGCGGCCCGGCGGGGATCCGCACCACGAAGCGGGCGCCGAGCACGGCGCGCGGCCCGGTGTCGCCCTCGGGATCGACGGCGTCCGGCTCGTCCTCGGTGCGGTTCTCCACCCAGATGCGGCCCTGGTGGGCCTCGACGATCTGCTTGGAGATCGAGAGGCCGAGGCCGGAATTGTTGCCGAAACCCTCGCGTTCCGGGCGGTCGGTATAGAAGCGCTCGAAGATGCGGTCGATCTGCTCGGCGCGGATGCCCGGCCCGTCGTCCTCGACCACGATCTCCACCTCGTCCTGCAGCCGGCTGAGGCACACCCGGACGGTGCCGTCCGGCGGCGAGAACGAACGGGCATTGTCGATGAGGTTGGTGAACACCTGCCCGAGGCGGCTGTCGTGGCCGACGACCTCGTAGGGCTTCGCCATGCCCTTGACCGGTTCGATCTCGAGCACGATCGCCGGTCCCTCGTCGCTGAGCCCGCGCTGGATCGCGACCACCGCTTCGAGCACGGCGGCGACGTCGACCGCCGCGGAGTCCTGCCGCGACAGCTCGGCGTCGAGCCGCGAGGCGTCGGAGATGTCGGAGATCAGCCGGTTCAGGCGGCGCACGTCGTGCTGGATGATGCCGAGCAGGCGCTGGCGCGACTCCTCGGTGCGGGCGAGCGGCAGCGTCTCCACCGCGCTCTTCAGCGAGGTGAGCGGGTTCTTCAGCTCGTGCGACACGTCCGCCGCGAACGCCTCGATGGCGTCCATGCGCTTGTAGAGCGCATCCGTCATGTCGCGCAGCGCCCGGGCGAGGTGGCCGATCTCGTCGTGGCGGCCCGAGAAATCCGGGATCGGCTCGCGGGCCTTGACGCCCCGGCGCACCCGGTCGGCCGCGGTGGCGAGCCGGCGCATCGGGCCGGCGATGGTGCCGGCGAGCAGGATGGACGAGATGATGCTGATGGTCGCCGCCACCAGGAACACCCGGACGATGGCGAAGCGCTCGGCGCGAAGGATCGCCTCGATGTCGCCGCCCTGGGTGGAGAGCAGCAGCACCCCGAGCACGGCGCGGGAGCGCTGGATCGGCACCGCGACCGAGACGATGATCTCGCCGGAGGTGGTGACGCGCACCACGCTTGCCGGCGCGCCGCCGAGCGCGCGGGCGACTTCCGGATAGCCGCGCCCGTCGGTGCCGCTGAGTTCGCGGTAGGTCGGCAGTTCTCCGCGCAGGAACCAGCCCTTGAGCCGCTCCCACACCCGCTCGATCGCGTTGGGGGGCGAGACGTCCGGCGCCGGCAGCTCGGAGCGCAGGATCTGGCCGCGGGAATAGAGATAGCGGGAATCGAGCAGCAGCACGCCTTCGCGGTCGTAGATGCGCGCCCGCGTCTTGGTGGGCGAGATCAGGCGCTGCAGGATCGGCGCGACCCGCTCGGGATTGATGGGAAAGTCGAGCGACTGCAGGCTGTCGTCGCTCGGCGAGGAATCCTCGCCCGCCTGCATCTGCAGCAGCCGGTCGGGGTCGACGGTGATGACGTTGGTGTCGACGGAGGCCGAGCCGGCGATGGCGGCGGCGATGATCTCGCCCTGGGTCAGAAGGCTTTCGACCCGGGCGTCGATCAGGCCGGCGCGGAACTGGTTGAGATAGAGGATGCCCGATACCAGCGCGACGAGCGCGGCGACGTTGAGGATGACGATGCGCCGCGTCAGGCTGGAGAACAGGTGCGCGCCGAGGCTGCGGCGCGCCCAGTTGAGAAACCGCCGACGAACCACGAGGCGCCGCCGCCGGGCGCCGTCGCGGCGGGGCTGGCGGCCTTCCGTCTCGGCTTCGTCGCGGGCGGCGGGCCTTGCCGCGTCGGCGGGGTTCAGCGGATCGCTGTTGTCGATCGTCACGGTTGCGGAACGTCCCTGCCGTCCGCCCGTCCGCCGCCTGGGGCGAACGCGCGGCTCAGGCTTCCTTGAAGCGGTAGCCGACGCCGTAGAGGGTTTCGATCATGTCGAAATCGTCGTCTACCATCTTGAACTTCTTGCGCAGCCGCTTGATGTGGCTGTCGATGGTGCGGTCGTCGACATAGACCTGATCGTCATAGGCCGCATCCATCAGCGCGTTGCGGCTCTTGACCACGCCGGGCCGCTGGGCGAGCGCGTAGAGGATCAGGAATTCGGTGACGGTGAGCGTGACCGGCTCGCCCTTCCAGGTGCAGGTGTGGCGCTCCTGGTCCATGACGAGCTGGCCGCGCTCCAGCGTGCGCGCGGCATCCGGCACCTTGACGGCGCCCGGTTCGCGCGGCTGGGCCCGGCGCAGCACCGCCTTCACCCGCTCGACCAGCAGGCGCTGGGAGAACGGCTTCCGGATGAAGTCGTCGGCGCCCATCTTGAGGCCGAACAACTCGTCGATCTCGTCGTCCTTGGAGGTCAGGAAGATCACCGGCATGTCGGTGCGCTGGCGCAGGCGGCGCAGCAGCTCCATGCCGTCCATGCGCGGCATCTTGATGTCGAGGATGGCGAGGTCGGGCGTGCTCTGGGCGAGCCCGTCGAGGGCGGAGGCGCCATCGGTATAGGTCTCGACCCGATAGCCTTCCGACTCCAGCGCGATCGACACCGATGCGAGGATGTTGCGGTCGTCGTCGACGAGCGCGATGGTCGGCATGGGGGCGATCCTTCTCTCTCTCGTTGCATCCACGCCACCGCGGCACATGCCCGGCGGCCGGAGCGCTTCCCGACCGGATGTGATCATCCGGTCGACAAGGAATCGCTCCCGACTCGATAGCCTGGGCACATCCCGTTCAGATCGGTTCGATCTGAACGGGATATGCCCCAAGAGGGCGACAGGGCGGCACGGAGCGACTTCGGTGGACGATGACGCGCGGTGCCGTTGAGACCCGATCTGCGAACTGACGGCTTACCTGAGCAGAAATAAGGCAGATTCGTCCGAACGAAAAGCTTTCCGCATGAATGCGCCGCCCCGGCGCCGCAATTTCCGCGCCGGCAGGGCCGGGCCCGCGAACCGCCCGCCGGGGCGCGCCACGGCGACCTGCCCGGCGCCGGGCGGCATTGGGATGCCGGACGCCGCCCGCGCCCCCGCTTCCGGCCGGCCGGCGTCCTGCCTCACGCGATAGATTTTAACCGCCGGATCAAATGATAGCGCTGCCAAGACCGCGGCGTTCGCATATGCAAACAAGCAAATTCGCACTGCAGCAAGGCGAGCTGACGTAGTCTTTCCGACTTGGCAGCGTTGCCATTGTACGCCATCGATAAAGTTCTGATCTTTCTTTCAGAATCATCGTTTCGACTTCTCTGGAAACTTGCTCTCGGCTGCGCGTTTCCCTATTTTCCCGCCGAACAACCGCCGGCAAACGATCCGGAAGCGTCTTCCACGGCGCCGGGATCATGGGCTGGCGGGCGTTGCGAGGCCGATGGCCGCCGGGTTGCCGGCGCCGACCGCCTGCAAACCCGTGCCGCGAGTGTCCGAGCGACGTCGCAGGGCAGGAAACGAGAGGGTCATCGTGAAGGAAAACGGTGTGCGCAATTCCGCGATCGGCGCCGACGCCATCGGCTTCAGGAATCTTTCCGCCGTCCACTGGAACCTGCTGGAGCCCGCGCTCTACGAGGAAGCCATTCGCCGCGGCGAAGGCACCATCGCCGCCGGCGGCGCGCTGGCGGTGGAAACCGGCGTCCATACCGGCCGCTCCGCCCAGGACAAGTTCGTCGTCCGCGACGACACCACCGACGGCACCGTGTGGTGGGACAACAACAAGCCGCTCTCGATCGCGCATTTCGACGTGCTGATGGCCGACATGCTCGCCCATGCCGAGGGCCGCGAGCTGTTCGCGCAGGACCTCTATGGCGGCGCCGATCCGGACCACCGCCTGCCGACCCGCGTCTACACCGAATATGCCTGGCACTCGCTGTTCATCCGCGATCTCCTGATCCGGCCGCCCGCGGAAGACCTCGCGACGTTCGCGCCGAAGCTCACCATCATCGACCTGCCGAGCTTCAAGGCCGACCCGGCCCGCCACGGCTGCCGCACCGAGACCGTGATCGCCTGCGACTTCACCCGCGGCATCGTGCTGATCGGCGGCACCTCCTATGCCGGCGAGATGAAGAAGTCGGTCTTCACCTTCCTGAACTTCCTGCTGCCGCCGAAGGGCGTGATGCCGATGCACTGCTCGGCGAACGTCGGCGACAAGGGCGATTCCGCCCTGTTCTTCGGCCTGTCGGGAACCGGCAAGACCACGCTGTCGGCCGATCCCTCGCGCACCCTGATCGGTGACGACGAGCACGGCTGGGGTCCGGGCGGCATCTTCAATTTCGAAGGCGGCTGCTACGCCAAGACCATCCGCCTGTCGCGCGAGGCGGAGCCGGAAATCTTCGCCACCACCGAGCGCTTCGGCACGGTGCTGGAGAACGTCATCCTCGATCCGGTCACCCGCGTGCCCGATTTCGACGACGGCCGGCTGACCGAGAACACCCGCTGCGCCTATCCGATCCACTTCATCCCGAATGCGTCCCTGACCGGCCGTGCGCCGCGTCCGAGGAACATCGTGATGCTCACCGCCGACGCCTTCGGCGTGATGCCGCCGATCGCCAAGCTGAGCCCGGCGGAGGCGATGTATCACTTCCTGTCCGGCTACACTGCCAAGGTCGCCGGCACGGAAAAGGGCGTGACCGAGCCGCAGGCGACGTTCTCGACCTGCTTCGGCGCCCCGTTCATGCCGCGCCATCCGTCGGAATACGGCAACCTGCTGCGCGATCTCATCGCCGAGCACAATGTCGATTGCTGGCTGGTGAACACCGGATGGACCGGCGGCAGCTATGGCGTCGGCCGGCGCATGCCGATCCGCGTGACGCGCACCCTGCTGTCGGCCGCCCTCGATGGCTCGCTGAAATCGGCCGGTTTCCGCACCGATCCCTATTTCGGCTTCCAGGTGCCGACCGCCGTGCCGGGCGTCGAGCCCCACGTGCTCTATCCGATCAAGACGTGGGCCGACAAGGCGGCCTTCGACCAGACGGCGCGCAGGCTCGTCGCGATGTTCGCCAAGAACTTCTCGAAGTTCGAGGATCATGTCGGCGAGGAGGTGCGCAACGCCGCCCCTCAGGTCCGCATCGCCGCGTGACCCCCACCGCGTGAACAGGCTGCCGGCGGCAAGCCGCCGGCCCACCCGCTCTTCGACTTTTCCGCCCGGGTGGCCCCCGGGCGGTTTTTCTTTTTGAAGACCGGTCGGAACCGGATCGGAAAGCGCTCTAGGCGCCCAGCCGGCGCACGGAACTCGCCTGCGGCCCCATCGGCCCCTCGCCCATGGCGCGGGTGACGGCGACCATCATGCCCTCGGCGAGGTCGTCGAACGCATCGTTGGCCACCGAACCGCGGCTGAAATAGAGATCGCCGCCGCCGCCGATCTCGACGAAGCCGTAGCTTTCCTGCGGGAACAGCCGGACCACGCGCCCGGTCTCGATGGCGGCCTCGTGAACCTTCACCGCGCCGCGCTTCATCTTCCAGTCTTCCTCCAGCCGGCGCTGGATCGCATCGAACGCCCGGCCGATCAGCGCCAGCCGGTCGCCGCGGGTCTCGCGCATGTCCTCGCTGGCCTTGGCGACCAGCGTGCGGCCGGGCACCTCAGCCTCGACGGTGATGGCGAGCGCGGTCTTGCCGCTTCCCGGCGAACGGTGCGGCACCTCGATCGAAACACGGAGGGCGATGATGCGGGGATGGAAGCGGTCGAGCCGCGCGGCGCGTTCGCGGACGCGGGTCTCGACGGATTCGGACGACTCGAGATTGCGGAAGGTGAGCTTCAGCGGCACATCCATCATTGTCCTCCTTGCGTGTTTCCCCGTTACGGCCGGCTTCGGCCGCGCCCCTTGCCCGCCGGCGGATCGTTGTGCGTCCGCCGTGTGGGCCCTGTCCCGCTCGCGCGAGGCAGTCCGTCCTGTTTGCCGGCCAACCATGGCCCCTTCGCGGCAAACCGCGTTGCGCCACCTCAAGCCAAAATCACGAAACCAAGATCACGAAACCAGGATCACGACACCAGGATCACGAAATCAGGACCGAAATCCTACAGCCCGAGAACGTCGCGCAGCCGCCCGTACAGCATGCGCGCCTCGACCGCGGGACGCCAGAGCCCGTGGAAGGGAATCGGCTTCAGCGCGCGCGTGACCGGCAGGTCGATCGCCTCCGCCGGATCGCCGAGGACGCGCCGCGCCAGCAGGTATCCCGCGACGGTCGCCATCGCGATGCCGCGGCCGTTGTAGCCGAGCGCGGCGAACACGCCCTCGGCCGGCTCGTGGAAATGGGGATAGTGATCGGGGGTGATGGCGAGCTGGCCGTTCCAGAAGTGGGTCCAGCGCACACCGCTGAGCGCCGGCCAAAGCCGCTCGGCATAAGCCACGAGATGGCGATAGTCCGCCGGGTCGGAGGTGTCGCGCTGCGGCCCGCGTCCGCCCATCAGCAGACGGCCGGCGCTGTCGACGCGGTAATAGACCGTGTCGTGCCCCATCTCGTAGAGACCCCCGCCCGTGGGCAGGATGCGGGCGACGAGGTCGGCGGGCAGCGGCTCGCTCGCGGCGACGGCACTGTAGACCGGAACCACCGTCCGCCGCAGCTTTGGCCACAGGCCGTCGCTGTAGGCGTTGGTGGCCAGCACCAGCCGTTCGGCCGTCACGGTGCCGCGCTCCGTCTCGACGCGCCACAGGCCGCCGTCCCTGCGCGCCGCCGTCACCGGCGTCCCGCCGTGAACGGCCGCACCGGCCTTCTGCGCTGCGCGGGCCAGTCCGCGGGCATAGCCGAGTGGGTTCACCGTGCCGCCGCGCGGGTCGACCAGCCCGGCGCGGTAGCGGTCGGTGCCTGTGCGCGCGGCCAGCGCCTCCGGACCGAGATGCTCGACCGGCATGGCCCGCCGGCGATATTGCGAAACGAGCGCGGCGATGCCGGCGGCCGAGCGCCGGTCGAAGGCGACGCGGTGGGTGCCGCCCCGGCGCGCCTCGCAGGCGATGCCGTGACGCTCGATCAGTGCGAACACCACATCGGGCGCGCCATAGGACCGCGCGATCATCCGGCCGCCGAGGTCGGGGCCGAAATCGCGCTCGACCGTGTCGGGATCGTGGATCAGCCCGGGATTGACCTGGCCGCCATTGCGTCCGGAGGCACCCCAGCCGGCGGTGGACGCTTCCAGCACCACGGCCTCCACGCCCGCCTCGGCGAGATGCAGCGCCGCCGAAAGCCCCGTGAAGCCGCCGCCGACGATGGCGACCGACGCGCGCCGGCTGCCGTCGAGCGGCGGCATGTCCGGCGCCGGCGCCGCGGTTTCGGCATAGAGGCTCGGCGGCAGCGGGCGGGTCTGCATCCCGAAGCGCGAGTCCGGCCTTGAGACGGTCATCCCTCGCCCCTCCGTGCGGTCGGCCCATCGAACACGCGCCGGATCGCGGCGATCCGGACGGAATAAAATCCTGGAGCGCTTTCTTGCCGTTCAGATCGGTTCGATCCGAACGGGATATGCTCTATGGCCGGGCCACGACCGCGCGTTCCAGCGCCGCCGCCGCGCGGTCCCCATCGCCCGCGACCACCACCGTCTTGATCCGCGCGGTCGAACCGGCGGCGACCTTCACACTGGAGCGCGGCACGCCGGCGACACCCGCGATCAGCGCCTCCAGCGCGGCGTTCGCGGCCCCCTTCTCCGGCACCGCCCGCACACGCGCGGCGAGCACGGCGGTGCCGTCCGAGAGCACCTGAATGCCGTCGAGCGCGTCGCGGCCGCCGCGCGGCGTCAGCCGCACGCGAACGGAAAGCCCCGCGCCCGAGACCGTCCACGGCCGGCAATCGGCGGCGGACACCGTTTCCGGCCTCAGAACACGTAGGGATAGACGTAGCGGATGATGACGTTCTGGATCAGGAAGATCAGGATCAGCAGCACCACCGGCGACAGATCGAGCCCGCCGACGCTCGGCAGCACCGAACGGATCGGCTTCAGCACCGGCTCCGTCAGCCGGTAGAGCGTGTTGGCGATGGTCATCACCACGGCATTGCGCGGATTGACGACATTGAAGGCATAGAGCCACGAGAACAGCGCCGCGGCGATCACGACCCACTGATAGAGGTCGAGGATCAGGAGGATGACGTCGAGAATCGCGCGCATGGGGCTTCCGCTCTGATTGGGCCTTCGTCTCCGCCGGGACCGGCGAACCCGCGGCCATCCGGCGCCGGCGGTCTTGGGTCCACCGGCTTATGTCCGAGGGATAGCGCCCCGACCGCCTCCACCACAAGAGGCAACGCACCGGCCTGCGGCTGATGCGTGCCGCGTTCGCGCATCCGTGACGGCCGGTTCGCGCCGCATCGGCGGCACCCGCCCGCGAGCCCCAAGCCCGCTATGCACGTTGGGGCGCGCCGTTCCCGGCGCGCCTCCGCTCAGCGCCGCAGCACGCCACCGGTCGCCTTCTCGACGCCGGCGACGATCCGCGCGCCGACCGCCTCGATCTCGGCGTCGGTGAGCGTGCGCTCCTTCGGCGCCAGCACCACCTCGATCGCGACAGACTTCGAGCCCGGCGCGATGCCGGTGCCTTCGTAGACGTCGAACACCGACACCCGCTCCACCAGCGCCTTCTCGGCCCCGGCAGCCGCCTTGACGATGTCGGCGGCCTGAACGGCGCGGTCGACCACGAACGCGAAATCGCGCTTCACCGGCATCAGGTCGGACACCGCGAGCGGCGGCTTGGCCTTCGTCGCCTTCGCCTTGGGCGCCGGCACCGCCTCGAACATCACCTCGAACGCCGCGAGCGGGCCGGAAATGTCGAGGAGCACGGCGACGCGGGGGTGAAGCTCGCCGAAATGGCCGAGCACCAGCGGGCCGAGCCGCAGCGTGCCCGACCGGCCCGGGTGGAACCAGGCCGGCGCGTCGCGGGTGACCTGCAGGCGTTCGACCGGGGCACCGGCCGATTCCAGCACCGCGAGGGCATCCGCCTTGGCGTCGAACACGCCGACCGGCGCGCCCGCGCCGGCCCAGTGGCGTCCGGCGCCGGAAAGCGCCGCCGTGCCGGTGCGCACGCCGGCGGCGACGCGCTTCTGGTCGTCCGGCTGGTCGCCGAGGAAGATCTGGCCGATCTCGAACAGCGCGACGTCGCCGAGGCCGCGGTCGGCATTGCGCTTGGCGGCGGCGACGAGGCCGGGGATCAGGCTCGGCCGCATGTCCGAGAGGTCGGAGGCGATGGGGTTCGACAGCGCCAGCTCCGGCTTGCCGCCGCCGAACGCGGTCGCGGCCGCCCTGGAGATGAACGACCAGGTCAGCGCCTCGACGAGACCCCGTGCCGCCAGCGTGCGGCGGGCGTTGCGGGCGCGAAGCTGCCCCTGGGTCAGCACCCGCGCGGCGACGGGCTTCAGCCGCGCCAGCGGCTTCAGCGGAATGTTGTCGACGCCGACCATGCGCACGACCTCCTCGACGAGGTCGGCCTTGCCTTCGACGTCCGCCCGCCACGTCGGCACCGTCACCGAGGCCACCGGCCCCTCGCCGGTCACCCTGAAGCCGAGGCGTTCGAGATGGGAGGCGATCACCGAGGCATCGAGATCGAGGCCGGAGATGCGCTTGACCTCCGAGAACGGGAAGTCGAGCACGCGCGGCGGAAATTCGGTCGCGCCCGTCACGACGACGTCGCTCGGCGTGCCGCCGCAGAGGTCCAGCACCAGCCGCGTCGCAAGCTCCAGCCCAGGCAGGTTGAAGGCGGGATCGACGCCGCGCTCGAACCGGAAGCGGGCATCGGAATTGAGGCCGAGCCGGCGGCCGGTCTGGGCGATGGCGAGTTCGTCCCACAGTGCCGATTCGATCAGCACGTCCGTGGTCGCCTCCGAGCAGCCGGAGGCCTCGCCGCCCATGATGCCGGCGATGGATTCCAGGCCGTTGTCGTCGGCGATGACGCACATCGCGGCATCGACCTTGTAGGTGCGCCCGTCGAGGGCCTCGATTTCCTCGCCCTCCACGCCGCGCCGGACCACGAGGTCGCCCTTCACCTTGGCGGCGTCGAACACATGGAGCGGCCGGCCGCGGTCGAAGGTGAGATAGTTGGTGATGTCGACGAGGGCGTTGATCGGGCGCAGCCCGATCGCCTTGAGCCGGCGCTGCATCCATTCCGGCGACGGGCCGTTCTTCACGCCGCGGACCAGCCGCAGCGCGAACGAGCGGCAGAGCGCCGGCGTATCGCCGAATTCGAGCCGAACGCCGGTCGGGCTCGGCCCCGTGCCGGGCACCGCGACCACGGGCGGGGTCTTCAGCGTGCCGATGCCGGAGGCGGCGAGGTCGCGGGCGATGCCGGCGACGCCGAGCGCATCGGCGCGGTTCGGCGTGACGGCGATCTCGATCACCGGATCGTCGAGCCCGGCGAAGGCCGCGAACGGCGTGCCGACCGGCGCGCCGGGGGAGAGCTCGATGATGCCGTTGTGCTCGTCGGAGAGCTTCAGTTCGCGCTCGGACACCATCATGCCGCGGCTTTCCACGCCGCGGATCGCGCCGATCTTCAGCTCCGCGCCGCTGTCGGGCATCCGCGTGCCGGGGGCGGCGAACACCGCCTTGATGCCGGCCCGGGCGTTCGGCGCGCCGCACACCACCTGCACCGGCTCGCCGGCGCCGGTATCGACCGTCAGCACCCGGAGCTTGTCGGCGTTCGGATGCTTCTCGGCGGTCAGCACCTCGGCGATCACGAACGGCTCGAGCCCCGCGCCCTTGTTCTCGATGCCCTCGACCTCGAGGCCGATCGTCGTCAGGCGGGCCGCGATCTCGTCGAGCCCGGCGGTGGTCTCGAGATGATCCTTGAGCCAGGAAAGCGTGAACTTCATCTTGGGGTCTCCACCGTCCCGCGGGTCCCGGCGCCATGGCGCCGGCCGACCCGGTTCGGGTTAATTGGAAAACGGACGCGCGGAAGAAAAGGCGCGCAACCGCTCAGGCGGCGGAAAGGCCGCCGAGCAGGCTCGGCACGTCGAGCGGGCGGAAGCCGTAATGCGACAGCCAGCGCAGGTCGGCATCGAAGAACGCGCGCAGGTCCGGCATGCCGTATTTCAGCATGGCGATGCGGTCGATGCCCATGCCCCAGGCATAGCCCTGCACCTTGTCGGGATCGAGCCCGCAATTGCGCAGCACGTTCGGATGCACCATGCCGCAGCCGAGGATCTCCAGCCAGTCGTCGCCCTCGCCGAACCGCACCTCGTTGCCCATCCGCCGGCAGCGGATGTCGACTTCCATCGACGGCTCGGTGAACGGGAAGAACGACGGCCGGAAGCGCATGTCGACGCGCGGCACCTCGAAGAACGCCTTGCAGAACTCCTCCAGCACCCACTTCAGCTCGCCGATGGTCGCGGTCTCGTCGACCACGAGGCCCTCGACCTGATGGAACATCGGCGTGTGGGTCTGGTCGGAATCGCAGCGATAGGTCCGCCCCGGACAGATCACGCGGATCGGCAGCTTGCCCTGCCGCATGGTGCGGACCTGGACCGGCGAGGTGTGAGTGCGCAGCACGAGGCGCGAGCCGTCCTCCTTCGGATCGAAGAAGAAGGTGTCGTGCATCTCGCGCGCCGGATGGCCGACGGGGAAGTTGAGCGCGGTGAAGTTGTTGTCGTCGGTCTCGATGTCCGGCCCCTCGGCGATGGCGAAGCCGAGATCGGCGAAGATCGCCGTCAGTTCGTCGATCACCTGCGACACCGGATGGATGCGCCCCTCCGACAGCGGCCCCGGCCGCACCGGCAGGGTGATGTCGACGCTCTCGCGCGCCAGCCGCTCGGCCAGCGCCGCCTCGCGCAGCACCGCCCGGCGGCCTTCGATCGCCTCGGTGACGCGCACCTTGAGGCCGTTCAGCGCCGGCCCGGCGACGCGGCGCTCCGCGTCGGACATGGCGCCGAGGCCCTTCAGCCGCTCGGTCAGAGCCCCCTTCTTGCCGAGGGCGGCGACGCGCGCCTCCTCCAGCCCGGGCTCGTCGGCGGCGGCCTCGATGCGGGCGACGAGCTCCTGTTCGAGATCGGCGAGATCGAGGGTCTGGTTGTCGGTCATCTGCTCAGCTTCTCGAAAATGAACGGCCGCAGGCGCGGAACCCGCGGCGATGCGCGGCGTTTTACCAGAATTCCGGCTGGGAGGAAGCGCCCCAAGCGGATCGCCATCTCGTGAAGCGGTTTGAGTCGACACAGGTGGCGGTTCGTGTTTCGTTAACCCTTAGACAAGAAAAGGGAGGTAACCGCCATGGCGTCACAATTCCCGCCCGTCGTGTCGAACGATCCGAACTGGCCGGTCGAGGCGGTTCGCGAACTAATCGACCTCACCCGCCAGGAAGTCTCGGCGGAAGTGGTCAGCCTGAAGCTCCACAAGCCGGTGATCGAGGTCACCGCCAAGGCCGCGCAGCTCGGCCTTCGCCTGCGCCCCGTCTACAATTTCTGACAACGGGACTCTCTGACATCGGGGCCAGCCTGCCTGACATCGGGGCCAGCCTGCCGGAACCAGGGTTCCGGCAAAGGACGCTACGCAACATCCCGGTGACGGCACGACCGCTCGCAACGGCCGTGCCGTTTGTCTTTCCGGCCGGTGTTCCCGGCGCCCGGCTGCGGCTCAGAATTCGACTTCCAGCTCTTCCAGTTCCTCGGGCTCGGTGCGCGCCGCCGCGGTCCACTCGGCCATAGGCTCCCAGGCCAGCACGGTGCGGCAATAGCCCCGGCAGGTCTCGTCGAGCGGCACGGCGTAGGTCTCGAACCGCGCGCAGACCGGCGCATACATCGCGTCCGCCATGCACGGCGTCTTCCCGAACAGGAACGGTCCGCCATAGAGCGCCAGGCATTCCCGCCAGATCGCGGTGACGCGCTCGATGTCGGGCAGCGCACCGGCGAAGATGGGATATCTGTCGTAGCGCGCCTTCAGGTTCATCGGCAGCGCGGAGCGCAGGTTGGCGAAGCCGGAATGCATCTCCCCCGAGACCGAGCGGCAATGGGCGCGCGCCACCCGGTCGCCGGGCAGGATGCCGGAATCGGGCCGGATCTCCGCGAGATATTCCGCGATCGCGAGCGTATCCCACACCTTGGCCTCGCCGTCCTCCAGGCGCGGCACCAGCACCGACGGCGAGAGAAGCAGCAGTTCCGCCCGCGTCGAGGGATCGTCGATCGGCATCGCCTTCTCCGTGAAGTCGATGCCGGCCATCTTGCAGAGCAGCCACCCCCGCAGAGACCATGACGAATAGTTCTTGCTGGAGATCGTAAGAACGGCGGCCGCCACGGCTGTTTCCCCCCTGGTCGCGGCCGGGCGCTCATCGGTTCGCCGCCGCTGTCTACAACCGATATAATCATCTCGCAGTGCGGAAAAAAATGCACTAGCGTTTCCTGCATGGCCGAAGGCCCGGCGTCTCGACGACGCAGGGCAGGGGGCGGCCTGAACCGGACCGGGGAGGCTGCGGACGGTATGTTGTATTCCGCGTATCAGCTGCAGGACGACCTCATGGCGCCGCTGCGGACCGTCGCAAAGGCCGCCACCCGCGCCCCCCTACCGCTCGGCATGGGCGCCGCCGTTCTTCCCTTCCGCCCGCGCCTCGCCGCCGCCTGGGAACTCGTCGCCCGCGCCGGTCTCAGCCACACCCGGCCCCCCTTCGGCATCGACACGGTGACCGTCGGCAATGCCGAGGTCGCGGTGACCGAGGAAGCCGCCGCGCAAACGCCGTTCGGCACGCTCCTGCATTTCCGCAAGGATATCGACGCCGTCCAGCCGCGCATCCTGGTGGTTGCACCGCTTTCGGGCCATTTCGCCACCTTGCTGCGCGGCACCATCCGCACGCTGTTGCGCGACCACGACGTCTACGTGACCGACTGGCACAACGCCCGCGACATTCCGGTCGAAGCGGGCGCGTTCGGCTTCGACGACTATGTCGACCACGTCATCCGCTTCCTGGAGATCATGGGGTCCGGCAGTCACGTCCTCGCCGTCTGCCAGCCCTGCGTTCAGGCGCTCGTCGCCGTCGCGGTGATGTCGGCGCGCAAGAATCCGGCCGTGCCCCGCTCGATGACGCTGATGGCGGGGCCGGTCGATACCCGGATCAGCCCGACCACGGTGAACGGGCTCGCCACCTCGAAATCGCTGGCCTGGTTCGAATCGAACCTGATCTCCACCGTTCCCGGCCGCTATGCCGGCGCCGGTCGCAAGGTCTATCCCGGCTTCGTGCAGCTCTTGTCGTTCATGGCGATGAATCTCGGCCGCCACGAGACCGCCCACCGCGATCTCTACCGCCATCTCGCCCGCGGCGAGACGGAGAAGGCGCAGGCGATCAAGACCTTCTACGACGAATATTTCGCCGTGCTCGATCTCACCGCCGAGTTCTATCTCGAGACCATCGACCGGGTGTTCCAGCGCGCGCTGCTGCCGAGGGGCGAGCTGACCTATCGCGGCGAGAAGGTGGAGCCGAAGGCGATCCGCAAGACCGCGCTCCTGACCGTGGAAGGCGAGCGCGACGACATCTGCGCCCTCGGCCAGACCGCGGCGGCGCACGAACTCTGCGCGGGCCTGCGCCCCTATCTGAAGCGCCACCACATGCAACCGGGCGTCGGCCACTACGGCGTCTTCAACGGCCGCAAGTGGGAGGGTCAGATCTACCCGCTGGTGCGCAATCTCACCCTCTCCACCACCTGACGGCGCCCCTGCCCGCCGACGTGGGATCTATCCGGGCTCGACCGCGGCCCCGGCGCATCCTAAATTTGCCTCATGAGCATGGGTTTCTCGCAACGGCATCAACGCCGTTGACGAATCCTTTGCCGGTGGCGGTTTGAAATGATGCCGTGTGCCGGGGCGGAACACGGGATCGAAGTGGCGGGGAGCGACGGCATGAGCGAACGACCGGGCATCGAGGAGAGCTTCGCCCGCCTCGGGGCGGCGCTCGGACGGCTGGAAGCGGCGCTGGAACACCGGGCGGAAATCGACGGCGGCAAGGGCCTTCTCGAAGAGCAGTTGCAGCGCCTCGACGAGGACCGCTCGCGGCTCGCCCAGGATCTCGACCAGGCCGAGGCTCGCTCGGCCCGCATCGAGGACACCAACAAGGAGGTTTCGCGCCGGCTGGTCGCCGCGATGGAATCGATCCGCACCGTGCTGGAACGCCACGGCGGCTGACCCTTCAAGGATTTCGAGGACACGATGGCGCAAGTCGCGGTCACCATAAACGGTCGCACCTACAGGATGGCCTGCGACGACGGCGAGGAAGAGCGGCTGATCGGCCTCGGCAAGCGCTTCGATTCCTGCATCAACCAGCTGCGGTCGAGCTTCGGCGAGATCGGCGACCAGCGCCTGACCGTCATGGCCGGCGTGATGGTGATCGACCAGCTTTCCGAACTGGAGCGCAAGGCCCAGGCCCTTTCCGCCGAACTTGCGGCGCTCAAGGCGGAGAACGCCCGGCTCGCGGCCAGCGAGAGCGCGCTCGAAGCCGACATCGCCACCCGGCTCGACGCCGCCGCAGAACGGATCTCCGCGCTGACGGACACCCTCGAACGCGGCAATCGCGACACCTGAAACCTGCCGGCGCCGTGCCGCCCGCCGTTCGCGCGAGCTTTCGCGACCGGAATCGCGCCATCGTGCCCCAATGGGGGCCGCTCGCTCGCGCACCTGGTTAACAAATCGTTAACGTAATTGTTAAATTGCACGCGAAATACTGTGTATTTCTTGTGTTCAACGCTATCACGAACACATGATGTAGTCAGATCAAAAGATGAACATGGCTCTATTGCCGATTCGCGCCTGATTCGTTCGCTCTTCTTTCCACGCACCGATCCACCCGTTTCAGCGCCTTGACGCCAAGCCATTGACGTGACTCGCGTCTTCACGCTGACCGCCCTTGGGATCAGGCCACCCGATCACAACATATCGCCTGCGGAGAGAGTCAAACCGCAAGATATCGACGGAACAAAAGCGGAACCACAAGCAGTCCGCGATTCGACCGCGATTCGTTCGCGCCCCGTTCTGTCCATGACGGACGGGCGCGCCGAGAATCTCATGTCCGGGGTGTCGTTCGG